>DATHQJ010000103.1:0-11814 GCA_035482825.1 Binatus sp. (SeqCode)
CGAGCAGGTGCGCGAGCAGCTCGAGGGTCGCATCAACATCATCGTCGACGGCGGCTCGTCTCCGCGGGACGTGGCATCGACCATCATCGATCTGAGCGACGAAGTCACGCGCTGGCGCATCATTCGCGAAGGCGCAATTCCCGCCGACGATATCTCGAAATTCTTTGCTGGATGAAAGTCTTAAAGTTGAAAGAATGACCGATGAAGCCGCCAACCAGCATCCCCCGCCACGCTGGTGGCTTCGTCTGCTGGTGCTGGCTGTTGTGGCGGTTGTGTCGTTCCTGGCCATCACCGCGGTTCAGGTGGTGCGCACCGCTTCACTCGAAGAAATCCATCCCGCGGATGCGATCGTCGTCTTCGGCGCGGCTGAATATTCCGGCCGCCCATCTCCCGTGCTGCGGATGCGCCTCGATCACGCTCTCGCAGTATTCCACCGCGGTGTAGCGCCAGTCGTTATCACGACCGGCGGAGCGGCCGCCGATCCGACTTTCAGCGAGGGGGGTGTTGGGCGCGATTATCTGAAGCGCCATGGCGTTCCGGAACGGAGTCTGATTGCGGAAACGCAAGGCCGCGATACGGCGCAATCTGCCATCCGCGTCGCCGTGATCATGCGCGCCAACGGCCTGCACAGTTGCGTCGCCGTCAGTGACGCCTACCACGTCTACCGTATCCGCAGACTTCTGGAGCACGAAGGCATCGCCCCGGTCTACGTCGCGCCCCGCCCGGACTCGCGTCCCCACAGCGTGTGGCAGCGTACGGTTGCGGTGCTGCGCGAGTCGACAAGTTATTTGCTGTGGCGGGTGGGAATTACGTAAGAAGCAAGTAAGTCTTATCATCCCGAGCAAGAGCGAGGCACCTCGGATTTCTCGCGTCACCAGCAAGAACCCAGATTCCTCGCGTTGCTCGGAATGACAAGAAGGAAAGAAGGAAGCCGTCACCTACCATCCTTGGCGTTTTCGCAAATCGGTGATGTGGGCCACGTGATGCTTCCCATGCCACGCATAAAGCGCCAGATTCTTCTCCAGACTGACCACGCCAAGCTCGGGATGCCGGAATGTGCGCTTCCAGTCCATCGCCGTGAACGACTGCAGCAGTTGCACCCAGCGATGGTGCAGGGAGTCGAGCAAGGTCAGGGAAACTTCAATCGGGGTCGACTTCGTATCGCCGAGATCCGCCCACAGTTGCTGTTCGTAAGGCTTGATGGTCGGCTCGTCTTCAGTGAGCGCCAGCTTGAATCGGATATATGCGTTCATATGGCTGTCGGGCACGTGGTGGACCACCTGCCGCACCGTCCATCCCCCAGGCCGGTATGGCGTGTCGAGTTGAGTCTCGGACAGTCCTTCGACCGCGGCACGCAGATGCGCCGGAGCATTGGCGACGTCGTCGAGGGATTTCTGTTTCTGCTCTGCCGTGAGCACTCCGTCGAAGTGAAACTTGCCGATGGGATAACTAAGGTCGGTCATTGCGTCTCCAGGAATAAGGCATTTTTTCATATGACGCGAGGAATAAGAAAGCTTCAGAATCAGAACGGCAGGAGTCTGGAGAAGTCGTGAGGGAGGTTATTGGCAAGCGCGATCACTCCCAGCGAAGGAATCGATTCAGGCCAGTTCCGGGCAGCTGCACGCGTGTGTTGTAATGTACGTAATCAATAAGTACATGATTGACTCATCCGGCTTCCAGGTGGTACGATTTTAATGTGTACACGGAGGGGTTCACCCCATGCCTAGAGTCGCGGTGGAAGATAACAGCCGGATGTCCCTGCGGATTCGACCCGAAGAAAAGGCCCTGCTCTTGCGTGCTGTGGCGCTGAACCACACCGATCTTACGGATTTTGTACTTCGGCACGCTTTGCGGGCGGCCAAAGCTGTCGTTGAGAAGGCCGATCATTTGCACCTCTCCGGGAGAGACAGCTTGCGAGTCCTCGATCTGCTGGGGAACCCTCCCGCCCCCAACGCCAAACTGATGGCTGCGGCCCGCTCACTGCCGAAGCGGTCATAGTCGTGACGGCATGGCACGAAGAACCGATCACACGGAAACATGATCGAGACACTTTCGATTGCGGCGAGGAAGCATTGAATGAATTCTTGCGCCGTTATGCCCGTAAAAGCCACGATCGCGGGGGCGCGAAGACTTTTCTCGCGATTGACAATGCCGACAGCAAGACCATTCTCGGCTTGTACAGTCTGAGCCCCGTTTCGGTTGAGTATGCGAGAACGCCGGAGATCGTAAGGCAAGGGCTTTCCCGTCATGATGTTCCGGGCTTCCGCTTGGCGCGCCTTGCCGTCGATCGCAGGTTTCAGGCGCGCGGAATAGGCGGACAACTCCTGCTCGCCGCAGGCCGGCGTTGCCTCCTCGCCGCGGCCGAGGTGGGCGGCGTTGTCCTCGTCATCGACGCCAAGAATGAAAGCGTGGCACGCTGGTATGCCAGTTATGGCGCCGTGCCCTTGCTGGACTCCCCGTTATCTCTGCTGCCGCTTAAGACCATCGATGTAGTTCTTAGAAAGGCGGGAAAATACTGAAGTGTTGTTCCACGAGCCCAAAATGCCGTGTTCGTCCCCGCCGGAATGCAGGAATCCCCTCAGTTAACTACCACCCCTAGTGCTCACACGCTCCGAACCCCATCCCCTCTGGCTTCGAATTTCGGTTCCTCATGCCCCCAGCCTTCCACTCGATTGGTGCATCCAAGGGGTGTTCTAGGCTAAACTCTCACTGCTGTGGGGTTTAGCGGAAGCGTCTAGCTACTCAGCGCCCGAAGCCAGGCCGCGTGCCGCTTTTTGGGATCTCCGTGCGAGGGGGAACGATGCCATCGTCAACTTGGTCAGGTCACTTAACCTTCGGACTCATCTCCATGCCGGTGCGTCTGTTTTCCGGCGCGCGGAGCAACGGCATTTCTTTCAACATGCTGCATCGCACCGACAAATCGCGGCTGAAGCAGCAATACGTCTGCCTGGCGGACGGCCAGGTGGTCGAGCGCGCGGACATCGTGAAGGGCTATGAGTTTCGCAAGGACGAATACATCATCATCGAGCCGGACGAAATCAAGAAGATTGAGCCCCAGACCGCCAAGACCATGGAGATTCTCGAATTCGTGAAGGCCAGCGATGTTGACCCGGTATATTTCGAATCCTCGTACTACATGATGCCGGAAGAAGCGGGCCGGCGTCCTTACGCCCTGCTGACCAAAGCGTTGCAAGAGAGCGAGTACGTGGCCATCGCCAAGATCACCATGCACAATCGCGAATACACCGTTTTCCTGCGCCCGCACGAAGGCGGCATGATGCTGCACACCATGTATTACGCCGAGGAAGTGAAGAAGGTGGAGGGCTTCGGCGCGCCCGACGTAGACCTCAAAGACGCCGAAGTGAAAGTTGCCCACCAGCTCATCGAAGCGCTCGCCGACGAATGGGATCCTGAGAAATACAAAGACAATTTTCAGGAAAACCTGAAGAAGCTGATCGAGACCAAACTCGAAGGCGGAGAAGTTGCGGCCGTCGAGAAGCCGAAGAAACTGGCCCCCGTCGTCGATCTGATGGCGGCGCTGAAACAAAGCCTGGCCCAGATGGAAGGCAGGAAAAAGCCCGCGGCAGCCATCACGTCGGACGAACCGGCAGCAGCGACCGCAAAATCCCGACGACGGTAAAAGCGGCTTCCGGCTCTCGGCTTCCGGCTTCCGCAAATCTGAATCGCTCACTCGGAATCCCGTCGGCCTGCTGAATATTCGCAGCAGGCATCCCGCTTTGTTCCGGCCGCATCCTTCTGCTGAGTACCGGAAGCCGAAAGCCGAGAGCCGGAAGCCGTTCCGCTAGCGCGCGCGGTCCGCAATCGTTACAATATTCGATTCTGTCTCATTTCATGCGAACCAGATCTTCATTCTCTTTCGGGGTGCCGATGAGTTTCCGACGTGTGGGCTGGGTGGCGGCGATTGCGCTGGCAACTGTGCTCGAAGTTTCCTGTGGTCAGGTCTACCGCCCGGTGGTCATTCCGATCAATAACGTGCCGCCGAATCCGGCGAACTTCCACGCCGTGTTTGGCTTCAGCACCAACGTTGCTTTCAATCCCGGCACCGCACTGCAGATCGACGTTTCGGGAGATACCGACATTGGCCAAGCCAACATGGGCGTGAATCCCACTCATGCGGCCATTCTTCCCAACCATTCACGGGTCTTCGTAACCAGTGCCGGCAGTCTGTTCACTGGGGAGACCGATGTGGTCACCGCATTCTTTCCCGCCGGAGACAGCTCGACCGCGACCGGGTTGGGTAACACTACGACTTTCGCGCTGCCGAACGTTGGGGCGAATCAGACCGCCGGCGTTCTCTCCATCAGCGAATCCGGCTCGCTGGTGACGATGATTCTCAGCGCGCCTCTCCTGAATGCCAAGGCTGGGATCCCGATCGTGGTTTCCGGAGTCGTGATCCCTTGCCAAAACCCGCCCGGTTGCACCATCCCTAAAAACCCCAGCGCGTACGATGGCAATTTCTCCATTACATCCGTCAACGGAACCACCATCCAATATATGGATTGCCAATTGGTGGGGAATGTTTGCGTCAGTTTGCCCCCCGTTACGACGCCCGGTGGAAGTGCGACCGTTCCCCTTCCCCTGTTTTGTTCCTACCAGCCGGATTACGTCACGACTTCGCAAAACAACGCCGTTTATGTCGCCAACTACGGGCAGGAAAACGGGGCCAACTGTAATCGCAGCAGCACCGACTCGATCGCTGCCCTGAACCCTGGGCAGAATACGATCAGCAATATCCAGTATCTTCCTGTCGGTTCCCACCCGGTGGCGATGGTTGAGACGCCGAATGGCGAGAATCTCTACGTGGTCAACCAGGGGACCAATACGGTGGCAAATCTTTTTCCCGGCGACCTGTCGACCCAGGCAACGATCTCGGTGGGCAATAATCCGGTGTGGGCGGTTTCGCGCGTCGATGGCCTGCGAGTCTACGTTCTCGCCCAAGGCAGCGGCACGCTGATTCCTATCGACACGGCCTCAAACACCGTGCTTCCGAGTCAAACCAATCTTTCGGTTGGAGCGGGCGCCAATTCCCTGGTGTACGATCCCAACCTGAACCGGCTGTACGTCACCAACCCCAACAACGCAACCGTCTACGTGTTTTCGACCAGCGGGGGCGTAGATCTTGGCGGGACGGCGAATGATACGCCGACGTTGCTGGGAACACTAACTGTTCCCGCTCCGAGCTTTGCCGCGCCGGTTTCCACGGTTTGCGCCAGCTACACGTGCACGTATGGTCCGGTAATGCCCGTATCGGTGGCTGCTTTGCCAGACGGCAGCCGGTTCTACGTGACTAGCTACCTCGCCGGAACGGCCACGTGCAATTCCAGTGACGCATGCTATTCGAGCGCAAATCCTCCTCCGCCAACTTGCCCGGACTTGAACGTGACCGCTCCCGCGGGCTGCATCATCCCCCAGGTGACCGTTTTCGATGCCAGAGCTTTGACCATCAAGTCGACGATTTTCCCCTTGCTGACCCCGGTGACGACAACGACCGGAACCACAACCACGACGACGAATCCGTTCGCCCTGGCGCCTGCAACATTTTGCGCTCCGGTTTTCCCCTTACCATGGACCCCGGCCTCGGCGCGCTTCCGCATGTTCGCCGCAGCTTCCGCAGACGGCAGCCGCGTTTATGCCAGCCTGTGCGATGGCGGTTCGGTGGCCGTCATCAACACTACAACCGCCACCATCGCGACCGACGGCAACAATACTCCCGATCTGCTGGTCACCGATCTGCCTGCGCCCTTCGGCGCAGGGCCGCCCCTCAACGGCGAACCCCCGCTGCAGAATCCCGTTTTCCTTTTGACTGGACAGTAGCAGGTAGTATTCGGGGGGATTGCTGAATTGATGATTTCTGTCTTGATTGAAAACCGACTGGACCCAACGTTTGGTTTCCAATCAGCAATGAGAAATCAACAATCAGCAATTGCTCTAAACCTTGACGGGAATTTCCTCTTTAGCTGCTTCTCTTGCCGCATAGTGCGAATCGACGTACTCGTCGAGAATCCCGATGAACTCCGCGACAATGCGGTCGCCCTTCAGCGTAGTGAACAGTCGTCCGTCGACATAGACCGGAGCCTTCGGTTCCTCGAACGTGCCTGGCAGGGAGATGCCGATATTAGCGTGCTTCGATTCGCCGGGACCGTTGACCACGCATCCCATCACGGCGAGCTTCATCTCTTCCACGCCGATGTAGCGGCCTTTCCACCCAGGCATCTGCTCGCGCAAATACGTCTGAATCTGCTCCGCCATTTCCTGGAAGAATGTGCTGGTGGTGCGTCCGCAGCCCGGACACGCCGTCACCTGGGGGGTAAAACTGCGAATGCCCATCGATTGCAGAATCTGCTGTGCCACGCGCACTTCTTCCGTGCGGTCGCCGCCGGGAGCGGGCGTGAGCGAAACTCGAATCGTGTCGCCAATGCCTTCCTGCAGAACCACGCCCATCGCCGCGCTCGAGGCGACCACGCCCTTCGCGCCCATGCCGGCTTCGGTCAGCCCAAGATGCAGCGGATATTCGCAGCGTGCCGCCAGGGCGCGGTACACATCGATCAAATCCTGTACCCCGCTGACTTTCGCACTCAGAATAATCTGGTCAGGCCGCAAGCCGAACTTCTCGGCCAGTTTGGCGGAGTTGAGCGCGCTCACCACCATCGCTTCCATGGTCACTTCGCGCGCGTCTTTCGGTTCCGTTAGCAGGGAATTTTCGTCCATCATGCGGGTCAGCAGCGTCTGGTCGAGCGATCCCCAATTCACCCCGATGCGCACCGGCTTCTGATACTTCACCGCGACTTCAATCATGGTGCGGAAATTCGAATCCCCGGTTTTTCCAATGCTCGCATTCCCCGGGTTAATGCGGTACTTGGCCAGATCGCGGGCGCACTCGGGATACTTCGTCAGCAGCACATGCCCGTTGTAGTGGAAGTCCCCGATAATCGGCACGCGGATGCCCTGCTGGTCGAGTTGCTCGACGATGTGAGGAACGGCTGCGGCCGCCTCGTCGTTGTTCACGGTGACGCGCACCAGTTCCGAGCCGGCGCGGGCCAAGGCTGCACACTGCTGCACGGTGCCAGGGATGTCCGCCGTATCGGTGTTGGTCATGGACTGCACCACAATCGGTGCATCCGACCCTACCCGCACGCCCCCAACCAGGGCCGTGTAGGTCTTTCTGCGTGGAATCATAGCCATATGGGAAGCTTTATTTTACCACGCGAAAACGGGCGAAAGGCCTTTGGTTTGGCGCAGCGCATTGACGATTGCGAAAATCGCCCGTGAATCGACACGACCTCAATTTGCCAGGAAACGCTATTCCCCCTGTAGGCTCATTAAGACGAGCGCTGCTCGGTAGTCTCGTCCCGACGAGAGATGCTGCCAATAATCCCGTGCAGGAGCGGCCCTTTGAGGGCCGCGTTACAGGCCCACTACCTGAACCGGCCTTTAGGCCCGGTGTTCCGTTCGGGATCGCCTGCCTCGATTTGTGACACATCTCACAGACGAACCGAGGCCAGCGCGCCAACCCCTGGTTGTCGTTGGAGGCCCCTGAAGGGCCCACTCTTCCACGGTTGAATCGACGTCCGTAACGAACTACCCGCATCTTGCTCCCGTGAACTCAGCGGGTCTAGCATTTCGTTAACAGACTGGTTGGGAACGACCGAACCGACCTCGACCTGAACGACTGGCCTGTAACGCACCACCCCGATTCCGCACCATACTTTGGCTGAACTTGGTTCGAAACACGTTCGCCCTGGAGGTTTTTCCTATGAATCGCCGCATCAAGGCAAGTCCCGCCGGGAAGAAACCAGTCGAAATCAACCGCGACGCTCCCGTCGCGCCAGCATGGCCCAGTTACAAAGGAACTTCTCAGTTTGTGGGAACCAGTCCCAGCGGCCGGGTGACCGTATATGTCGATCCCTCGCTGGGCCAGCCCGCGCTGCAGAACGCTCAGGATCTTCTCAACGACGCCGACCGCGTCGTCACCGCCAACGACGGCATCTTCGGCACTACGGGCGGTCCCGTCAGCGTGATTGTCTTTGCCCTGGGGAACGCGACCGACGGCACCGGCGGTGCCGACCACATGGGCTGCGATTACACCATCGGAGCCGCCATCGAGGTCGACGCTTCTTTCGGGAACTCCGCCCGCGTCTCTGCGCTGTTTGAGGCCGAATTGAGCGAATGTTCGATGAACGGAAACCTGTGCGGCCTGAGCACCGGCGAAGCCCTGTCGCGCTGGTGCGCCGCCGTGATCGGCAACAACGCGCTCGCCGATTTCGCTACCGCTCCGCAGTGGGTGCAGGATAACGAACCCGATTTCGTCGACCAGACCGATTCCACCGACCAGAACGCCGATAGCACCGGCTGTGGCATGGCGTTCCTGTCCTGGCTGATCAGCCAGGGCTTCGGTCTCGAGAAGATTGCGCCGGCGATGGTGAACCTGGGCGACTCCGGAACCTTGGCCCAGCTCTACGCCACCTTAAGCTCGGACGCCGCCGCCGACGCATTTCCGAAATTCCAGGCCGCCATCCAGAACCTGCCGAACGGCGTCACCAGCGACGATCCCTTCGACGGATTGGCTCAGCCCACGCAGATGTCCACCGTACGGGCCGCCAAGCTGCCCCCTGGCAAGGCCAAAGCAGCATCGCTTTGCCAGCCCAAGTCGAAGCGCCTGCTCCCGCCCGCGGGGGGACAGCGCGCGACCAAGTCGGCATGAACCGAAGGCAAAAAGAGAAAGCCGGCGGCTGATCGTCGTGAAAACGATCATCAGCCGCCGGCCCGTGTTTGAAAGTCCGAAGACCCTACGGCAGCCGGTCCGCCAGCCCCGGAATCGTCTTGGTCAGATCGTTGAAGATCACCATCACCGCGAATAGTACTAAAAAGACGAACGCAGCCTGATAGACCCGTTCTTTAATGTTCATGCTGATGTCGCGCCGCATCAGGCCCTCGATCAGCAGGAACAGAATCACCCCGCCATCGAGAATCGGAATCGGCAGCAAGTTAAAGATGCCCAGATTCAGGCTGATGGCGGCCGACAGCCCCATCAGAGGAGTCCAGCCTTTGCTGCGCGCCGCTTCGCCCGCAGCCTGTCCAATCCGGATCGGCCCCTCGATGGAGCGCAGCATCCTGCCATGCACCATCTTCTTGACCAGTTTCAGGATGAGCAGCGCATTGTTCCGGTTCTCCTCCAGCGACTTGTTCAAGGCCGGTCCAAAGGGCAGCGTCTTAACCTTCATCTGCACCGTTCCCACACCGATGCGGTAACGCTTCTCCGAGAGTACGGGCTGCAGCGTAAATGTTTTCTGCTCGCCGTTCCGCAGCACCGTCAGGGTGATCGGCTTGTCCTTTGAGACTTCCAGGCTCTCGATCATCTCCCCTAAAGCAGGTACCGGTTTGCCGTCGAGCGCGAGAATCCGGTCGCCTTCTTTCAGGCCAGCCCTCTCCGCAGGCATTTTCTCCTGCAGATCGGTAATCGTGACCGTGTCTTCTTTCGGCGTCCAGCCCGCGTATCCGATCCCATCCATTCCCATCGGCTCTGGAGCCAGTGTCTTTTCGAGCGTCTGCCCGTTGCGTTCCAGACCGACCACCAGCGCTTGACCCGGACTCAGAGCTTCTTCCTGTTGTATCTGATCCCAGGTGGGGTTCTGCACATCGGCGATGCGCGTAATGCGATCACCGATCTCGAACCCGACCTTGGCCGCCGGCGTGTCCTTTGCCACCCAACCGATCACCGGCGCTTCGTCGTAAAAGGCCGGATACTCGTAGTGCACCATGTAGATCGTGGTGAGCAGAAAAATGGCGAGCAGGATGTTCATTGTCGGCCCGGCAATCGCAATCAGAAAGCGGTGCCAGCGCGAATGATTCATGAACTCGCGCGGATCGTCCGAGCGCTCATCCATGGGATTCTCACCGCTCATCTTGACGTACCCGCCGAGAGGGATCGCGTTGATGCGGTAATCAGTCTCGCCTCTGCGAAACCCGACCAGCCGCTTGCCGAAGCCAATGGCGAACTGCTCCACTCTCACACCCAGCAATTTAGCCACGGCATAGTGGCCAAATTCGTGGATCAGGATCATGAAGCCCAGTACCGGGATGATGTACAGATAGTAGAGATTCGAGAGGTCAAACATAATTGAGGTACGCACTCTCCAACTGGATAGTTTCAGTATGGTTAGATTCAGTTTGGTTAGATTCCAAAATCAAGCGAAAGATGTTGCCCGCCGCCCATCTATTTTCTTCCCGTCCGCCACCCGCTGCGTAACATATTGTTGAGCATATCGGCGGGCCTCGGCATCCACTTCAAGCACTTTGGCAATAGACTCCAGAGTTGCCAAATTTGTTGCCGCCAGAACGTCCTCGATAACCCTGGGAATGTCGTTGAAGCCGATGCTGCCTTCCAGAAACGCCGCGACGGCGATTTCATCCGCCGCGTTCAGCGCCACCGTCTTCGCCCCCCCAGCCTCGGCCGCCTCGTACGCCAGACGCAGACAAGGGAATTTTTTCAGGTCCGGTGGGCAGAAGTCCAGATGACGCAAGTCACTCACGGCAAACCGCATATCCGATTGAATCCGCTCCGGATATGTTAGAGCGTAAAGAATCGGCAGCCGCATGTCGGTCACCGAAAACTGAGCAAGTATGCTGCCATCCACAAACTCCACCATGGAATGAATTGTCGACTGCGAGTGGACAATCACTTCCACTTTCCCCGGCGGCATGTGAAACAATCTGCACGCCTCGATCACTTCAAACCCCTTGTTCATCAGCGTCGCCGAGTCAATCGTGATCCGCCGCCCCATCTTCCAAGTGGGATGGTTCAGCGCTTGCTCCACGGTGATCGAATCAAAATTCGCGGCCGGCGTGTTGAGAAACGGCCCGCCCGAAGCCGTCAGCCAGACGCGTTCGACTTCCTCCATGCGCCCGCCCCGCAGGCACTGATGCACCGCATTGTGCTCGCTGTCGATCGGCAGCAGCGGTTTGCTCTGCTTGCGAGCCTCGGCCGTGATCAGTTCGCCCGCGGCGACCAGGCATTCTTTATTCGCCAACCCAACAACTTTCCCGGCGCGCACCGCCTCGTAGGTCGCCTCCAGCCCGGCTACGCCCACGATGGCGCTGACCACGAAGTCGACGGCCGCATGGGTGGCGACCCGCACCGCCCCCGCCGCGCCATGCACCACTTCAATCTCGCCGAGATTTTCCTTCTTCAGCCGCGCCCGCAAGGAGTCGGCGTCGGCCTCCGCCGCCATCGAAATCACCCGCGGCCGCCACCGTATCGCCTGCTCAACCGCCGCCGCAAGATTCGACCCCGCAGCCAGTGCCACAATCTGAAAGCGCTCAGGATAAGACTCGGCAACACTGAGCGTGCTGCGCCCAATCGACCCCGTCGACCCTAGGATGGCGATGCGTTTCATGATGGATAGTTACTCTGGCGATCCTTTCATTTCGTCGTGGCCAACGAAACCGCGTAGTGGTCAATCCAATCTCGCTGCTCGGCCGTTTCGGGTACGGGGACGCCGCGGGCGGCGGAAACCAGATCCACGGCGGCGCCTGGGCTCATTCCCCGCCTCACCAGCAGGCAAGCCGCCGCCAGTCCGCTGCGCCCGATTCCCTGGCGGCAATGTACAACCACATTCTTGCCGTCCGACAGAACGCCGGCGACCCTTTCCAGAACTTGCACCCACTTCGCCTCTGACTTTGGAATCTGACGATCAGGAATCGGAAACGAAACGAATTCCAATCCAAGCGTTCGGGCGGCGCCCGCCTCTTCGCAGAGATCCAAGTCCCTCTCCTCCTCTGGCGTGAGCAGCGAAA
>DATHQJ010000104.1:0-44316 GCA_035482825.1 Binatus sp. (SeqCode)
GTGATGGCCAGGTTGCCGCTGGCGCCGCTGCCCGAGGTGGGCGCGAAGGTGACGCTGAGGCTCGCGCTTTGGCCGGGATTCAAAGTCATCGGCAAGTTCATGCCGCTGGCGCTGAATCCAGAGCCGGTGGCGCTGGCCGCGGAAATCGTGACGCTGGTTCCGCCGGAGTTGGTCAGGGTCTCAGCTAGCGTGGTGGTGCTGCCAGTAGTGACGTTCCCGAAACTCAGGCTCGCCGGGCTGGTCGTGAGCTGACCGGGCGTAGTCCCGGTGCCGGAGAGTGCCACACTCAGAGCAGAATTCGATGCGTTGGAAGTGATGGCCAGGTTGCCGCTGGCGCCGCTGCCCGAGGTGGGCGCGAAGGTGACCCTAAGGCTCGCACTTTGGCCTGCGTTCAAAGTCAGGGGCAAGGTCAGGCCGCTGGCGCTAAATCCGGAGCCAGTGGCTGTGGCCGCGGAAATCGTGACGCTGGTTCCTCCAGAGTTGGTCAGGGTCTCGGCTAGCGTAGTGGTGGTGCCGGTGGTGACGTTTCCGAAGCTCAGGCTCGCGGGGCTGGTCGTAAGCTGACCGGGAGTAGTGCCGGTGCCGGAGAGCGCAACACTCAGCGCAGAATTCGATGCGTTGGAACTGATGGCCAGGCTGCCGCTGGCGCTGCTGCCCGAGGTGGGCGCGAAGGTGACGCTGAGGCTAGCGCTTTGGCCGGGGTTCAAAGTCATTGGCAGGTTCATGCCGCTGGCGCTAAATCCGGAGCCGCTGGCACCGGCCGCGGAAATCGTGACGCTGGCTCCGCCGGAGTTCGTGATGGTCTCCGCCAAGGTCTGGGAATTGCCGACTTGGACGTTGCCAAAACCGAGCGCGGCGGGGCTGGTCGTGAGCTGACCGGCGGTCGCGCCCATGCCCGACAGGGACATGGTGAGGATGTTCGCCGTGCCGTTGACCAGGCCGTAGTGGCCTTTGCCATTCTGAGTGGTGAATGCAATCGAGACGCTGCCGCTGTTGGGGCCAGAAGACTGCGGAGTAAACGTGATGGAGCACGATACGCTCTGTCCACCCGCCAGGGTAATGGGATAGGTCAACCCACTCAGGGTGAAGCCCGTTCCATTCAGAGTCGCCTGAGTCACCATCAACTTGGAGCCGCCGGAATTCGACAAGGTAAGCGTCTGGGACTGGCTGCTGCCCACGGAGACGCTGCCAAAGTTGATGGTTGAGGAGGGACTCACCGTAAGCTCACCGCTGCCAGCGAAGGCCAGCGAGGTGAGCGCCAAGACTGTGGAGAGAAGGAAAAACCAACGAAATCCGCGCGAGATTTCGCTCGGTGCCGAGCCCAAACTTTTCACAGCACGACCTCATATACCGCGCTAGAGCTGCGCGGGGGGGAATAGGAAGCCGCTGCGTCCCGAGTGTGACAACGACACGGCTGCTCATCTCGGGCTGCAGCGAGTTTCATTGTGCCGTCGATGAGGGGACCGTTAAAGGTCACCGAGGGCCAATTCGTGCGTTGCCGGATGGACAATGCACCCGTGTCCTTCGGGTCGTGCGGATGAAATACTTTTAACGATTTTTGGGGCGCGGCATCTCGCGCAACTGGGCCATTTTGAGGACCTGCATCACAGGACGAGCATCAGACGACCAGCGTTGTCGCGGGAGTGAATCGATCAGGCGGAAATGCGGAGAACGAGGGCGGTGATGTTGTCGGGGCCGCCGCGTTCCAGAGCCATGGTCACCAGCTTCTGACAAGCTTCGGCGGGAGGATTGGAGTGGGCGACGCGGGCCAGGTCGGGGTCGCCGACCAGCCCCCAGAGTCCGTCGGTACAAAGAAGGAGGATGTCACCTTCTTCCAGGGGCACAGGGAGATCCGGAATGTGAGGGACGATATCGCGGCCGGAGCCCAGGGCAGCGGTAAGAATGTGGCGTTGCGGGTGGGACTCGGCGTCTTCAGAGCGAACGATGCCGCTCTCGACCAGGCGGCCGACGTAAGAATGATCGCGGGTGAGTCGGGAGATGGTTTCAGCGCGAATCAGGTAGAGACGGCTATCGCCGACGTGGGCGAAATGGAGTTGGCGGCCGACGATGGAGAGCGCAGTGCAGGTGGTTCCCATCCCGTAGAACTGGGGATGATCCTGGGCGAAGCGCTGAATATTCTGGTGCGCCGCTTCAAAGGCTGCGGAGAGCGTGGCTTGCGGGTCGCCGTTAAAGGCGTTGTCGTAGACGCTGCGCACGGTCTCGACCGCCAGGCGGCTGGCTTCCTGTCCGCCTTCGTATCCGCCCATGCCGTCGGCGATGACGGCGAGGCGGCCTTTACGGCGGAAGTCCTCGTCGGAATCAGGCTCCCAGTACAGGTGGGAATCTTCGTTGTTGGTGCGCTGCAGGCCGACGTCGGTCAGGCTGGCGGCTTCGATGCCGGGCTTGGGGGTTTTGGCGTCAACGGGCATAGATCATAGATAACGATGAGGAGAATGTGTCCCGGTCGGTCCGGCGCGACTCAGGAAATGTTTTCGCCCCGGCCATTATAAGGGAAGGGGCGTATCGCGTTCCCTCCTGGCGATAGCCTTCCAGGGAAGAGGACTGGGTAGCCTATCACTTCCGGCGGCGGCGCGGACATTTTGTTGATGCTTGTCCGGAAAACAAAAATCGGCGAAGACTGCAGCATTTTTCAGTTTCGTGAAAGACTGGAGATGAACCTAAGGAAATCCTTCATGACCATGCTTGTCCTGACAATGATGCGCCGTGTTCGTAGGATGAGTCGCTTGAGCTTGTTCGTCAGCTTGTTTGCCACTTTGTTGTTTGCGGGATCGTCGATCGCGCAGACGGCGTCGCCCGCCACTTCGTTGCCCAGCGAAACTCCAGCCAAAATCGAGCCGGTGACCGAGAGCTTTGATTATGTGAAGCGGGATGTGATGATCTCGATGCGCGATGGGGTGAAGCTGCATACGGTGATCGTGATTCCCAGGGGCGCGAAGAATGCGCCGATCCTGCTGACGCGGACGCCGTACAACGCCAGCGCGCTGCTCAGTCACGCGCAGAGTTCGCATCTGGGGCCGATTTTGAACGGCTACGACAACGCGGTGGAAGTGATTGTGCAGGGCGGATACATCCGCGCGGTGCAGGATGTGCGCGGGAAGTACGGATCGGAGGGCGACTATGTGATGAACCGGCCGCTGCACGGGCCGCTGAATCCGACCCCGGTCGACCATTCGACCGACACCTATGACACCATCGACTGGCTGGTGAAGAATATTCGCGAGACTAACGGGAAGGTGGGGATTCTGGGAATCTCTTACGACGGATTCACACCGCTGATGGCGCTGGTGAATCCGCACCCGGCGCTGAAAGTTTCGGTGCCGATGAATCCCATGGTCGATGGCTGGATGGGTGACGACTGGTTTCACAATGGCGCGTTTCGCCAGCAGAACCTGCCGTACATCTGGGAGCAGGAGGCCACGCGCGACAACAGCGCATTGTGGTGGACCGATCACTTCGACGACTACGACGTATATATGCAGGCGGGATCGGCGGGGGAACTGGGCCGGCGGCATGGGGTGGAGCAGGTTGGATTCTGGCAAAAATTGCTGGAGCATCCCGGCTACGATGCGTGGTGGCAGCAGCAGGCCATGGACAAGATTCTTGCCGCGCAGCCTCTGAAAGTGCCGGTTATGCTGGTCGCCAGCTTGTGGGATCAGGAAGATATCTACGGGGCCAACGCGGTTTACAAGGCGATCAAGCCGAAGGACGTGAATAACGACAAAGTGTTTCTGGTGATAGGGCCGTGGTTTCATGGGCAGGAGATTGGCGATGGCAGTTCGCTCGGGGCGTTGCGATTCAGCAGCGATACCGGACTTTATTTTCGCGAGAAGATTCTGCTGCCATTTCTGGATCAGTATTTGAAAGACGGCGCGCCGAAGGCTGATGTGGCTCCGGCGACGGTCTTTGAAACGGGCACGAATACGTGGCGGCGCTTGCCCGCGTGGCCAGCGGGGTGCGCGAGTGGATGCTCGATTCGCCCGGCGAAGCTTTATCTGGAGGCGGGGTTGAAGGCGGGATTTGAAGCGCCGAAGTCTGGGAGTGCGTACGACGAATATGTTTCCGATCCGGCGAAGCCTGTGCCATTTCGCTCGCGGCCGATTCAGCCGGTGGGATATGGAGGGGAATTCACCTGGTCGCAGTGGCTGGTCGACGATCAGCGGGAGGCGTCGGGGCGTCCCGATGTTTTGGCGTTTACTTCGGACGTGTTGAAAGAGCCGGTGAAGATCAGCGGGCAGCCGGCCGTGAATCTGATTGCCTCGACCAGCGGGACCGATTCGGATTGGGTGGTGAAGGTGATTGATGTTTATCCCGATGAGGTTGCGGGGCAGGCGGGGATGGGCGGATATCAACTGATGGTTTCGGCCGACATTTTCCGCGGGCGCTATCGCGAGAGCCTGGAGACGGCGAAGGCCATCGCGGCGGATAAGCCCCTGCCCTATCACTTCCTGCTTCCGCCGGCGAATCACGTGTTTTTGCCTGGCCACCGGATCATGGTGCAGGTACAGTCGAGCTGGTTTCCGCTGTATGACCGGAATCCACAAACCTTTGTGCCGAATATTTTTTGGGCTAAGCCGGCGGATTATAAGAAGGCTGTGCAGCGGGTATATCATTCGGCGGAGCAGGCGAGTTTTGTGGAGTTGCCGGTGGTCGAGACGCGGTGAGTGAAAGGTAGCGCCGCCGTCTCGGCGGCTGTGCCGGCGGGCGTCTCCGCCCGCTGGGTTGCGAGGGCGGGACGCCCTCGCGACAGCCGGCAGGATGCCGGCGCTACAAAACGGTTCCTCGTATGAGAAAAGCATTGCAATGTATGGTAGGTGTGTTGTTACTGACCGCGCCCTTGCTCGCGCAGGGGACGCGGTTGTGGGTGCTGCGCTCGCCGGGAGAGATGGTGGAGTACGATCCGGCGACGTTTGCGGTGAAGCAGACGGTGAAAGTTCCGGTCGAGGGGGTGTCGTCGCCGGGAAACATTTCGGTGAACCGGCTGGGGCAGATTCTGATTGCGGCGCCGGTGTCGCTGCCGCTTTCGAAAGAAGATGCCGAAGCGCCGCATCGTGTGTGGTTTTGGAATGGGCACGCGGCCATCACGATCGATCAAGGCGTGAAGCGAGAGGTGACGGGCGCGGGATCGAATGAGGCGGTTACCGAGACGGCTCCGGCGGTGGCTCTCTCCGCGGATGGCATGCACCTGTTCTGGTTCGCCAATCAGGCGCGGCGGTTGCAGCGCGAGGGAGTTGATCTCTCGACGAAGACGACCTGGCAAGCCTGGCAAACCGATCTGCAAGGAGCAGGACGTGAGGATTTAGCCACGGTTAAGTTTCCGGACTGCCGCTGCGAGACCGGGACGTGCGAGGAAACTTGTCCGTACGGCGAGTTCTGGGCGCCGGAGAGCGGCGTGGATAAGTTTTTTTTGATGACCCAGTTCGTGCCCGGACAGAGTGAGCCCGAGTATAAGTCGACCATTCGGTATCAGGCGCAGGGTGGGAAGTGGGCGGCAAATGCGATGCCGGAGCCATTATTGCGCGTACTGGACGCCACCCCCGCCGGAGACATGATTGTAGAGGCGATTCCGGATACGGGCTGCTGCGGCTGGTCGAATCAAAGCGACGATCAGACTCTGGTGCTGAGCGACGGCAAAAAGCGCACCGTGTTTGACGAGCGGACCACGTTCCAGAATCCTGATTATGATGTCAGTTTCTATACATCGAATGCGCGGCTAGCACCGGAACTGGGGTCGGTGGCGATGACGATTGTTTCGACGGCCGAAGCCAACAAGGCGATGCAGGTAGCGGAAGATGGGCAGGCGAATCCGGAAGAATCGCAGCGGATTCGCAAGGCGATGGCGGAGTTGCCGGCGGTGGAAATCAAGAGCATAGAGGACGCGCCGCGGCGGGTGGCATTCGTGCCGCATGCCGTGTTGGTGGGATGGATCAACGAGAAGGAAATTCTGATGGTCGAAGATCATCTGCTCGTGGTCTACAACGTGAGCACGGGAGCGCGGCGGAAGTCGAGCGTGCGGATAGAGGATGCGGCAAGAGTGTTTCTGCGGTGAGAGCGTTGGATTAAAATCACGCTCCGCACCGATCACTTATTGCAGATCCTGATCACTTGCGAATTGGCATCATCGCTCACTGCAAGGCCCACACCATGATTGCGCCATCGTCGCTTCCGAAAAGGGCGAGGGTTTCGTCGGCCGAAAACGCCACGCAGCTCACGTAGGAGCCCGAACTCTTTGTGCTGGCGATCTGCGTTCCGGTTTTCAGGTCCCATAGCCGTACCGTTTGGTCGGCGCCTCCCGAGAGCGCGAGGTTGCCGGACGGCGCGATGGCGATGGCCACAATGTCAGCTTCGCTACCTTGCAGCTTGCGAAGCGGTGTGCCTCGATCCGCATCCCAAAGCACCAGCGATCCGTAACGACCGCCGATCAGTACTTTGTGGCCGTCGGCGGCGAAGGCGGCCTGGCTGACCGGATCAGAACCCGCGGCGACGCAGCCGAGGGGCTTATCGTTATCCTTATCCCTATCCCGATCCCGCTCGACGCTCCAGGTGCAGACACGGCCATCGCCTTCCACCGATCGCAGGTGGGAGTTGCCGAGTTCGAAGGCAACGCGCACCACGTTCGCATTTACGGGGAACTGTCGCAAGTGTTTGCCGCTGGCCACTTCCCACACGTGGATCGCGGTGTCCTGTCCGGCGCCGGCCGCCAGTTTTCCGTCGGCGGAGAGAGCGACGGTGCCGATCCCCATCTTCGCGCCGGTAAACTGGTGCACATCTTGTCCGCTGTCGATGGTCCAGTAGTGGAGAGTTGCGTCGGGCGCAGGGGTCAGAGAGAAGTGGCCATCAGAGGAGAGCGCAATGTCTTGAAAATGGAAACGCGGGCCGGAGAAATGCTTGCTCTCGGCTCCGCTGGCCACATCCCAGATGCGGGCGGTGTCGTCGACTCCGCTCGAAATGGCCTGCCCGGCTCCGGGCAAGAAAATCACACTGAGAGCGCCGTTGCCATGCTGCCCTGAAAAGCGGCGAGTTTCGAGCCTGCGCAGGCCGGAGGCGGATACCGATACGGCGCGAGTTTCTGCGCGTCGCCCGTCCGCAGAAGAACCGGAAGCAGCAGACGCGGGCGGCCGTGATCTGCTGCAGACCGCGAGCGCCACCAGCAGTATCGCCAAGGGAATCCGCATGTGAGTCATCCCAAGTAGCCCGCGCCCCTGCCTTTCACCAGCTTGGCCTTGACCATGGCGGCCGCTTCCTCTTTGGTGATGTCGCCGTCATTATTGGCGTCGAGCCCTGAGTTTTGCGTGTACGCCACGCTGGGCTTGCTGAACAGCACATAGGAGTTGGCTTTTCCGATGGCGTTCGGCCAGAGGATGGTCATGTAGACGTCTTCGATGGTGGTGAGTTTGTTCTTGTAAGGATTGAAATATTTTTCAACGTAGTCCAACTGATCTTCGGCGGTCATGGCGGCGAGGGCAGTGGTGCTGGTGCCGAGCGAAGTCGCGGTGGAGGGCATGAATTGAATCAGTCCGGTGGCTCCGCTGGCGGCGTTCTTCACCGACGCGCTGAAGGTTTCGGCAGATTCAAAGGCCATGGCCGACATCAGAAAGTCAGGGTCGACCCCGAGATTTCCGGCGATCTTAATCAGCTTCGTCTTGAAGGCCGTGCTCACCTTGGCTCCCCAGGCAATTTTCTGGCCGGGGATGCTGGTGAGGAAACGATAGGTGGCGCCGTCCGGGTCAACCCTGCCATCCGGTCTCTTCATGTGCAGGTTGCGGCGCTGAATTTCCTCGATGGCAAAAATCGTCGATGGATCACATATTCCATTCACATTAAGCGGCATGAGGGGAACCGGTAGATTGTCGTTGATGAGTTGCTGAATGATCAGTACGTCACTGCGGTCGTTGGTGCCTTTGCGTCCGACCGAGTGCACGATACGAGTGCCGTTGGGCATCGCTGCCATGGTCGCCTCCCAACCCGCATGGCGCGGTTGTATAGGGCCGATTACCGAGCGAAAGTTGCTTCGAGAAGATTACAGTGTTTGGAGTCGCGGAGTAGGTCGTAAACGACTGCAGTATATAACTCCGCCGGACGGCCCGCAACAGCGGCGTCGCACGCGGTGTCATACGCAGACGGGTCGCGGCAGAAGTCGGCATTCGAGACGCCAGTCAGAATGCAGGAGCGTTTATTTGTCGGCTGGGCTGCTGCCCATATCGCTTAACAGCAGCCGCAAGTTTCCGGGATTCGTCGCGTAGGCGAGTCCAGTGCTCACTTCGATGACGCCCGCGCGGACGAGTTTTTCTATTTCGCCGTCGAAGTGCTGCATGCCGTCCGTGTCTCCGTCGACCATAGCGTCCAGCAGCGTCTTGCCGTCCTGTTCGCCCTTTTCGACATAGTCCCGAGTGCGCAGGGTTGATTTGAGAATTTCCACGATCGCCACGCGCCCGCTGCCGTCGTTCCGCGGGATCAGACGCTGCGATACGATGGCCCGGAAGCTCTTCGATAACCGGTTGCGAATGGTGTGTTGTTCGCCCAGGGGGAAAGCTCCAATGATTCTCTCCACCGTTTTTGCGGCGTCAATGGTGTGGAGAGTGGAAAGAACCAGGTGGCCGGTTTCCGCGGCCTCCAGAGCGATCTCGATGGTCTCGCGATCGCGCATCTCGCCCACGAGGATGACTTTCGGAGCCTGCCGGAGCGCGGCCCGCAACGCCAGCGCGAAGCTGGGAGTGTCGCTGTGCAGTTCGCGCTGGTGCACGATCGAGCGCTTGTGGCGATGCATGAACTCGATGGGATCCTCGATGGTCAAAATGTGGTAAGAATGGCTCTCGTTGATGCGATCGAGCACCGCCGCCAAGGTCGAGGATTTCCCCGATCCCGTGGGGCCGGTCACCAGCACGATTCCGTTCTTGAGGTCGGCGATTTCACCGAGTTGAGTTGGCAGGTTCAGGCTGGCCAGGGTGGGGATATTCTGCGGGATCACGCGCATGACAATGGCGTGGCTGGCGCGTTGCTGAAATATGTTGACGCGAAAGCGGCAGCGCCCCGGGACACGATAGGAAATGTCACACGAGCCCAGAGTCTGCAGGGACTCGGTTGCGAGCTTGCCGCCGTCGATCAGTTCGTAAGCAATGCGGCGCGTGTCTTCGGGGGTCAGCGGCCCCATGCCAGAGATTTTCACGGGAGACAATTGGCCGGAAAGTTCGACCATGGGAAAGCTGCCTGGCGAAAGGATGAGGTCGCTCACCTTGCTGTCGACGGCCAGCATGGCTAACAACAGCGCTGGGGTTGGCACGGGCTTCGACGCAGCCACGACCGGCGCCAGGGCCCTGGTGGCCGCAGTTTCCACTCGGTGGTCCTTCCTGGATTTCTAACGCACACACAGCCGGGTGCGCCGATGCTCGGCTACCTGTTCGCGTCAGATCGATTTCGTTAGACCAACCTAATGGGAGAGGCTGGCCGTTCAGTCTTATTGCACTTAAGAAGCCCTTCTGGATTATCCGGGGACCGACGTTGCAGGCGAAAGTCTATGGCTCTCTGGGTCGCCCTACCTGCTGGCTGCGTTAAGCTATCGTGTGCTCACCCTTCCGCTGGCCCGCGCGATAAATCATCCACCCGAAAAGATTCGCCCCCACGACGACCACGATGACCTTCAGCGAATACTTCCACACGCTCGCCACCGGAATTACAGGCAGCACCGAGAGCACGACAAACAGCAGTGTCACCAGGAATCCGGAGGCCGCTGCGAGCTGCAGCCACAGCCCGGGTCGAAGGCCCTTGTCTTTTCTTGAGAGCAGAGGGATCGCGAACTTGACCAGATAGGCGAGCCCGTAGAAAGTCCAAGCCCAGGTCTGGAGCAGGGTGAACGATTCCTGGTTGCCGGCGCCGATAAGGACTGCGACGCTGGCGGCGAGCGCCACGCCACCCATGAACAGAATGGAATTCACCGGAGTGCGGTACTTGGGATGGAGGGGCGTGAACCAGTTCGGCAGAAGACGGTCCCAGCCAGCGACCAGAGGCAGGCGCGCGTTCGCGGAAAAATAGAGGGTGTAGCTACTGAGGTAATTCATGAGCAGCATCACGACGACGATGCTGGCCAGCGGTCCGGTTTTGCCGAATAGAGAAAATCCTCGAGTGATGGCTTGCGGGACAGGGCCGATTACGTCGATGGCATCGGGGGAGACGAAAGCAAGAATTGCGCTGGTGCCGAGGATGTAAAGGATCGCGATGATGGGTGCGCTGATCAGGATGGACCGGGCGATGTTGCGCGCGGGGTTGTGGGATTCTCCGGCAAAGATGGCGACGGTTTCGAAGCCGGAGAGAGCGCCGAAAGTCATCTTGCTGAAGACGCTGAGGCTGAACAACGTCAGCGGCGGCAAGAGCAGGGGAAGCGGATGATAGGCGGGCAGATGTCCGGTCCACACATGGAAATAGGGCAGGAGGATCAGGACGCTGAGAATGAAAACCGTGAAAAAACTGCCGGCATTGCTCACCCATTTGCCAAAGCGGAGGCCAGTGCAGGCGAACAGCATCATCACTGCGATTAACGTGACGGAAGCGGCGACCAGCACCGCGGAGTTACTGGCAATCCATGCGGCGCCGGGGGCGGCGTAGGACAAGTAGGTCGTGGTGACGAGCGCGATTTGGGAAACCTGGATGGTCTGCAGGAGCCACATGTTCCAGGCCGTGAGAAATCCAACCCGATCATTGAACCCGATCCGGGCCCACTCGTAGAGGCCGCCCTCGAGCGGAATTAGTCGATTGAGGTGGGCGACCACGAAGGCATGAGGAATGAAAAAGAGAACAATGGCAAAGATCCACAGAGCCACGTGAGAGTTACCGGCTTTGACGGCAGTGCCGAAGAACTCCGGGACGATGATGATGAGTATTTGTGCGAGGACCAGATCGAACAGGCGGAGTTCTTTGCGCAGGGCCGCGCTGTGGGATTGGACAGCTTCTGTGGGATTGAGGGACGGATTGTCGGCTGTGGGCACGGTGCAGTTTAGGGGCTCACTTCACGCGATTCTGTCGGTCGAAATTCCTCACCCGAGATTCCTCCGCCCCTCGCGTTCGCTCGGGGGTCGGAATGACAAAGGTTCTTGGTTGTGACTGACGGCTGAAAGCTGATAGCGGCTAGCTGATAACTTCTTGCTCCTCATTTTTTCTCCGCTGGCTTCAGCAGCAGGTCCTGGTAGTCGAAGCTGAAGTCGGCCAGCGGTGAGACCGCGGCCATTCGGGCGCTGTCGATGGTGCCGTCGGGATTCAGCGCGAAGGTCACGAAGGCGTCTTCGATGAGGTGGTCGCGCCAGTGGGCTTTGAAGGTGTCGTGCTGCCAGGGTTGCAGGTCGCCGATCATCGAGGGCGTATGGTCGAAGGTGATGACGAGGCCGGCACTTTCTTTGCGGATGGTGATGGGGCCGTACCAGGCATCGTTGTAGACTCCGGCATATTTCTCGAGAGGGAGGGAAGGCTTGGAGTCGGCGGCGCGGGCGGCTTCGGCTTTCTTCATGGTTTCCGCAGCCTCTTTTTCTTCGGCGTCTTTGAGGGACTTGTAGGCCGCGATCCAGTCGGTGGGCGGGACTTGAAAATAGTGGTCGAGCACGTGATAGAGGATGGCATCGAAAGCGCCGCCCTCTTCAGCGTTGGTGAGGATGACGACACCGAGATTTTCTTCCGGCACCAGCATGACGCGAGAAACGTATCCGGCAACGCCGCCGGTATGGCCGATGAGTTTGCGGCCGTGGTAGTCGCGCAGCGCCCAGCCCAGGGCGTAGTCGGCGAAGTTGGCTTTCAGTCCGGCGAGCGCGGGCGGAGGATTTCCGATGGGAAGAATCGTCTGCGGCGACCACATTTCATTGGATCGTTGTTCGGTGAACAGACGTCCATCACGGCCCGTGAACTTGCCGTGGTTGAGTTGCAACTGCACCCACTTGGCCATGTCGGCGGCGCCGGAATTGATCGCGCCTGCGGGGCCGGCGTTGTCGAGCACTTCGAAATGGATGGGTTGCAGTTTGCCGTCCACGCGCGAGTGGGGAACGGCGACGTCGTCCCCAGGCTTGAGGTTGGCGTTGGTGACGGTGGAGTGGGTCATCCCGAGCGGCGCGAAAATGCGTTGGCGAACGTAGTCGTCCCACGAGGTGCCGGTGACGGCGGGGATGATTTGTCCGGCGGTCATATAAAGGAGATTGTCGTAGGCGTAGTGGCTGCGGAAACTGGACGCCGGTTTCATGAAACGCAACTTGTAGATGATTTCGTCTCGGGTGTAAGTCGAGTGCGGCCAGAAAAGCAAGTCACCTTCGCCGAGTCCCATGCCACTGCGGTGCGTCAGCAAGTCGCGGATGGTCATTTCGTGCGAGACGTACGGGTCGTACATCACGAAGCCGGGCAGTCGCTGGTAGACGGGATCGTCCCACGAGAGCTTGCCCTCATCGACCAGCGTGGCCAGCGCGGCGGTAGTGAAGGCCTTGGTGTTGGAGCCGATACCGAACATGGTGAACTCGTCGACCGGCGTGGGATCGCCGAGTTTGCGGACGCCGTAGCCTTTGGCGACCACGATCTTGCCGTCTTTCACAATAGCCACGGCCATGCCGGGAACTTCGAAAGTTTTCATCGACGAGGCCACGTAGGCATCGAGGTCGGTGGGCGGAGCGGTGGGTGGCGACTGGGACCATGCAGAGATTGCCAGAGTCAACATCGTTATCGTTGTTGCGAATGCGACCGCGAAACGGTTTGAGCTTGCGCGCGTGTGGGGCATGGATCTCTCCCGATGAGGATGGCGTGCGAGAATTACGACGCGGAGATTAGAACACAGAAACGGCGCGCTGGTTTATTTCGGGCGTGACGGGCGGCTGTACAAACCCACAGGCTTCGTATACAAACACTGAAAGAGCTCTGAACGCGTTGTGTGGCGTGCTGTTTCGGGGGCAGTTTCCTTGTATCTCAAACCGAAAACACTGGATGAGGCGGTTTCGCTGCTGGCGACTCCGGGCGGACAGATTTTGTCCGGCGGGACGGACTTTTATCCGGCGCTGGGTGAGCGCCTGCCGCGGGGACTGGTCGTCGACATCACAGCGCTCCGCGAGATTCGCGGCATATCGGTCGAAGCTGAGCACGTTCGTATTGGCGGCCTTACAACCTGGAGTGATGTGATTCGTGCTCCTCTGCCGCGTTGCTTTGACGCGCTAAAGGCGGCGGCGAGGGAAGTGGGCTCGGTGCAGATTCAGAATCGCGGGACGGTGGCAGGGAATCTGTGCAACGCTTCTCCGGCGGCGGATGGTGTGCCGCCGCTGCTGGCGCTGGATGCGGAAGTGGAACTGACCTCCACCGCCGGCACGCGGCGCATGCCGCTGGCGCAGTTCGTCGCGGGCAATCGAAAAACTCTTCGGCGGTCGGATGAAATTCTGGCCGCAGTGCTGGTTCCGCGGCGGCTGGAAGATGCGGCTTCGACTTTTCTGAAGCTGGGCGCGCGGCGCTATCTGGTGATTTCGATTTCGATGGTCGCCGTGGTGTTGCAGGCGGATGAAGCCGGCCGAGTGGCGGAGGTCCACGTCGCAGTAGGATCGTGTTCAGCGAAAGCGCAGCGGCTGGACGAATTAGAAAAGGAGCTCGTGGGCCAGGCGGCGAAGGCCGGAATCGGCGCCGCGGTTCGGGCGGAACACTTCCGGTTGCTTTCTCCTATTAATGATGTGCGCGCGACGGCCAACTACCGCCACGATGCGTCGCTGACGCTGGTTCGGCGGGCGCTCGAATCCTGCGTGGAGAGTCGCTGATGGCGACCACCGAGAAAATTCTAGCGGCCGGGACTGAATTGATTTCGTTCTCGGTGAACGGACGCGCGGTCGAGGTGACCGTGAGCGGAGCGCGTCGGCTCTCGCGGGTTCTGCGTGACGATCTCGGGCTGACCGGAACGAAAGTGGGATGTGATGCCGGCGACTGCGGGGCCTGCACGGTTCTGCTGAACGGTGATCCGGTGTGCGCGTGCCTGGTGGCGGCGGGGCAGGCCGCGGGATGCGAAATCACGACGGTCGAGGGATTGGCGCGGCGCGCGCCGCTTTATGGTCGCTTGCAGCAATCCTTTCTTTCTCACGGCGCGGCACAATGCGGGGCGTGCACTCCGGGGATGCTGGTCGCCGCGACGGCGCTGCTGGAGAGAAATTCTTCTCCGGTCGAAAACGAAGTCCGGGATGCGATTGGCGGCGTGCTCTGCCGCTGCACGGGATACGGAAAGATTATCAGCGCGATCATGAATGCGGGAGCGAACGTCGAAGCTAGTGAGGCTGAGGTGTCGCCTGCCGCTGGGGCGGCGGTGGGTGCGCGCCTGGTGCGGCTCGATGGCAGGCGGAAAGTCGACGGCTCGGAGATTTTCGGTGCGGATGAAAATCCGGCAGGGATGCTCGGAGTGCGCGTGATTCGTTGCCCGCATCATCGGGCGCGGTTTCAGCTTGGAGACCTCGGCAAGTTCGTCGCGAATCATCCGGGGGTGATGCTCGTTCTGACGGCCAACGATGTGCCCGGGATCGATTGCTACGGCGTGATCCCCAGATTCGCCGATCAGCCCGTCTTCGCTCACCACGAGGCGCGATTCCGCGGAGAAGGCGTGGCGGCCATTGTAGGCGAGACGGATGCGTTGGAGGCGCTCGACCCAGGCGAATTTCCCGTGCGGTGGGAAGAGTTGCCGGCACTCAAGACCATCGATGAGGCGCTGGTGGCCGAAGCGCCGCGGATTCACGGGCATCGCGAAGCGAACATTCTGGTGCGCGGGCGCGTGGTTTGCGGCGACGTGGAAAAAGCGCTGGCGGAATCTGACGTCGTCGCCGAGGGCGAATACGAGACCGGATTTGTGGAGCACGCCTACATCGAGCCCGAGGCCGGATTCGCGCGTCGCGTCGGCGACTGCATCGAGGTTCAGGCCTGCACACAGTCGCCTTATATGGACCGCGACGACATCGCGAAGATTTTGGGGATTGCTCCCGAAAAGGTGCGAATCATTCCGACCGCCGTGGGCGGAGGATTTGGAGCGAAGCTGGATCTTTCAGTGCAGCCTTTCGTGGCGCTGGCGGCATGGAAGTTGAGGCGTCCGGTACGCATGGTGTATTCACGAACAGAGTCGATGGTATCGACGACCAAGCGGCATCCGGCACGGATGCGGCTGCGGGCGGGCGCAACGCGCGAGGGAAGGCTGACCGCGCTCGATTTTTCTGCGGACTTTAATACCGGAGCATATTCTTCGTGGGGACCGACCGTCGCGGGGCGAGTGCCGGTGCATGCGTCGGGTCCGTACCAGGTTCCGAACTATCGCGCGCTGACGCGGGCCGTGCACACCAACATTGTTCCTGCGGGAGCGTTTCGCGGATTCGGCGTGCCTCAGGCGGCAATTGCGCAGGAGCAAATCTATGACGAACTCGCCGACCGAGTCGGTATCGACCGGCTGGAGTTTCGTATCCTGAATGCTTTGGAGAACAATACTCCGACGGTGACCGGGCAGGTGCTTGGCGAAGGTGTTGGCATTCGCGCTTGCTTCGAGGCGTTGCGGCCGAGATGGCAGGCGGCACGGGCGGAGTCGGCCGCATTCAACTCGCGAGGAGTTGGCCCGTTGCGGCGTGGCGTCGGCGTCGCCGGCATGTGGTATGGCTGTGGAAATACTTCGCTTCCGAATCCGTCGACGGTGCGGGTTGGATTGAAGCGCGATGGCCGCATCGCTCTGCATCAGGGCGCGGTCGACATTGGGCAGGGATCGAATACCATCGTGACGCAGATTTGCGCCGACGCGATGATGGTGCCTGTGGCTCAATTCGACCTGGTTTCAGGCGACACCTCGATTTCTCCGGATTGCGGCAAGACCTCGGCCTCGCGGCAAACCCTGGTGACCGGCAAAGCGGCGTACATGGCGGGAACCAAGTTGCGTAGTGAGATCCTTAAACTGGCCGGGGCGTGTGACTGCGCGACCATTGAGTTCGGCGAGGGCTGTGTAACAGTGGTCGAAAGTGGAGACCGGAAGGTGCTGGCCCTTGCGGAATTGCCGCTCGATTCCAAAGGATATGCGATTAGTTGCGAGGCGACCTTCGATCCGCCGACCAGCCCGCTCGACGAAAATGGGCAGGGAAGTCCATACGCGGTATTTGGTTTCGGCGCACACCTGGCGGAAATTGAAGTAGATGTGGAACTGGGGACCGTGTGTGTGTTGCGAGTGACGGCGGCGCACGATGTGGGCCGCGCGATTAATCCCACTTTGATTGAAGGGCAGATCGAGGGCGGGGTCGCGCAGGGGCTGGGCATGGCTTTGATGGAGGAGTTCTTTCCCGGCAGGGGTGAAAACCTGCACGACTATCTGATCCCCACGGCCGGGGACGTTCCTCCGGTGGAGTCGATTCTGATTGAAGACGCGTCGTCGATTGGACCTTTTGGCGCGAAGGGAATCGGCGAGCAGGCGGTGATTCCGACGGCGCCCGCGATTCTCAATGCGTTGCATGATGCGATCGGAGTACGCATCCGCAAGATCCCCGCGACGCCGGACCGCGTGCGTGCGGCGATTCTGGCCAAGGCCAGCGGAGGCGCCCGTGGCTGACGATGCGATTCGTTGCGATGCGTGTCCGGTGCTCTGTTACATCAAGCCGGGACGAACCGGATCGTGCGACCGCTATGGCAACCACGAGGGCAAGTTGGTGCGGCTTGATCCGCATGTGGTGCTGCATCGAGCTTTGGAACGTGGGGAAGCGGTCAAGCCTTTTCTGGAGCGGGGCCGCGAATGGGACGGCACACTAGGCAGTCATGGCGAGACATTTGTGACCGCGATCGGAGCGGGCACGACCTATCCCGATTACAAACCGGCGCCGTTCATCATCTCTTCGCAGGTGGAAGGCGTCGATATGGTGACGGTGGTGACCGAGGGAATTTTCAGTTACTGCGGCGTCAAGGTGAAGATCGATACCGACCGGCATCTGGGAGCGGAGTGCAGCACGGTGCGCGCGCAGGGAGAAGCCGTGGGCCACGTTACCACCAGCGAATACGGATCGCAGATGCTGTCGCTCGGCGGGGTGCGGCATTTGACCGGAGGCAGCCGCCACGAAGGCACGGCGACCTGCGAGACGCTGCTGAATTTGTGCAACGGCAAAGCGGTCGAACTGAAAATTGATGACGGCGCCAAAGTTGTAGTGCAGGCGGGCCAGCCGCCGATCGTCGACGGTGTGCAGGAAGAGCGCATGCGCGTGGGCTGCGGCTCGGCGACGATCGGAATGTTCGCCAAGCAGTGGTTTGGCAAAGTCGATGAGGTGGTGGTGGTCGATGATCACATCACTGGCGTGCTGTCGGAACATCAGGCGGGCAAGCTGCTGGGCGTGCCGGAGACAGGGATCAAGCTCAAGGGGAGACGCTCCACCCCGGGAAGATATTTTCAGGTGGCGGAACCGGGCACGGCGTGGGGCGGGACTGAGATTGATGATCCGCTCACGATTCTGGGAAAGTTCAACGCGAAGAAGGCGTGGCCCGGGCTGCGCTTGCTGATGGTAAGTACGACCGGTGAGCACCACGGATATTTTGAGTTGGACGAGGACCTGAAGCCCAAGGAAAAAGAATTGCCAGTCGACTTGCGCGAATCGGTGGCGCGCATCAAGGAGAATTGCGAGCCCGCGCTGTGCACCGTGCTGTTCATGGCGGGAGCGGGAGGATCGCTGCGCGCGGGCGTGACCGAAAATCCGGTGAAGCTGACGCATTCCGTGAGCGACGCGTTCACCCGCGTGACCTGTGGAGGTGCGCCCGTGTATGTGTGGCCCGGCGGCGGAATCACCTTTATGGCCGACGTAACCCGCATGCCGCAGGATGCGTTTGGTTATGTGCCGACGCCGGCGCTGGTGGCTCCGATCGAGTTCACCTTGAAGCTGGCGGATTACGCCGCCCTGGGCGGATATGTGGAGCATGTGCGTCCGCTGAGTTCGTTGATTGCGAAAGATGAAGGGCGGCAACGCGTGGCGGCGCGCGCGGAGAATCCTTGGCCTCTTGAGTCAGGAATGAAACCGGCGACAACAGTCAAAAGTAAAAAGCGATGAGGCAGCGCGCACAGATCCGAATGCTGGCCGATGGACGGCGGATGCATCTTCACGACGGCCCGATCGACCTGATCGTGGAGGCGTTCGGATCACAGCGCGCAGTCGAGATGGCGTATCACGCTGCGAGTACGAGGTTCGTCACGGTGCTCGATGAGTTGTGCGGCGAGCTTTGGTACTTGCGGCGGCGTTGCTCGCCAGAGAATGAGTGGCCGCAGGGCGCGGTGGCGCGGAGAATGGTGGCAGCCGCGATGCCTTATGCTCCGCAATATTTCATCACGCCCATGGCGGCCGTGGCGGGCGCGGTGGCGGAGGAGATTCTGGCGACGATGGTTGCGGCTGTTGAACTGTCGTCTGCGTATGTCAACGATGGCGGCGACATTGCGGTGTATCTGAGCCCGGGCGAGAAATTTGTGGTCGGGATGATGGAGCGACCGGACCGACGTTCACTGCTGGGGACGACTACGCTGCATGCGGCCGAACCGGTACGCGGCATTGCCACCAGTGGGTGGCGGGGCCGCAGCTCTTCCCTGGGCATCGCGGACGCGGTCACGGTGCTGGCGGATCGCGCCGCGGCCGCCGATGCGGCGGCAACGATTATCGCCAACGCGGTTGATCTGCCGGGACACCCTGCGATCGTTCGCGTTCCGGCTTGCGAGCTCGCGCCCGACAGCGATCTCGGAGATCGGCTGGTGACACAGGCTGTCGGTGAGTTGGTTTCAGAGGAAGTTCACCACGCTTTGGAGGCGGGATCGCGCACCGCTGACCTTCTGTTGAGAATGGGATTGATCCGGTCCGCGGCTCTGAGCCTGCAGGGAGAGACGCGCGTCGTGGGGGATGTCGGACAATCGAAAATGATCGCGACGCCGCTTGGCGAAAGAGGCTACGCGCATGCCTGAAGTGGTGGTTCGAAAGAAATCGATGTGCGTGGAAGAGATTTTTCACGAAGGAGGACCGGTGGCGGCAAAGCCGCTTCGTCGCGCCGCGGCGATTGCGGTCATTCGGAATCCGTTTGCCGGAGCCTACGTCGCGAACATCGAAGGATTCATGGACGATCTGAAGCCTCTCGGTCTGGAGATGGCGCGGTCTCTCGTTGCCGCGCTGGGCGGAGACGCGAAGGTCGTCGAGGGCTATGGCAAGGGCGCGATCATAGGTTCGGCGGGAGAACTTGAGCACGGCGCACTCTGGCATGTGCCGGGCGGGTACGGAATGCGCGAAGTGCTCGGCGGCGCGAAGGCGATTGTGGCGTCGACGAAGAAAGTTGGCGGTCCGGGAACGCGGCTGGATGTGCCCATCACGCACATCAACGCGTCGTACGTGCGCAGTCATTTTGATGCGATGGAAGTGGGCGTGAATGATGCGCCGCGGGCGGATGAGATTCTGCTGGCGCTGGTGATGACGACGGGAGCGCGCGTACACGCGCGCGTGGGTGGGCTGAAGGTTTCGGAGATCAAGGGAGAAGACGGGCTGCGGTGACGACAAGATGAAAGCGAAAATCCGGAAGATCGCGACCTTCGTGGAAGAAACGCAGCGCGAGATGGATCGTGCAATCTCCCCGCCGACGCGGCGGGCTGCGGCTGTGGCCGTAATCGAGAATCCGTACGCGGGAAAATATGTTGAAGATCTTTCGGAACTGATGGCGATTGGCGAAGAACTCGGCGAACTGCTCACGGCGCGAGCGGTGGCTGCGCTGGGAATCGCGGGACCATCGGCGGAGAGTTATGGCAAGGCCGCTGCGGTCGGCGAGAATGGAGAACTGGAACACGCGGCAGCCATTCTGCACCCGAAGCTAGGGGCCCCCGTGCGGCGCGTGTTAGGCAAAGGCGCGGCGCTGATTCCGTCGTCGAAGAAGCGCAGCGGCATGGGCGTGGTGCTCGACATCCCTCTAGGCCACAAAGACGCAGCGTTCGTGCGCAGCCACTTCGATGGCATGGAAGTGCGAATCAATGACGCGCCGCGGGCGAATGAAATCATGATCGCGGTCGCGGTCACTGACAGCGGGCGTCCGCTGCCTCGCGTCGGCGGCTTGACCAAGGAGCAGATCAAAGGGGAAGACGGACTGCGGTAGGGAATCGTATGGGAAGCAGCTTCATTGAATATCGCGACTACGGCTTTTGGTCATTCGATCGTTTTATTGAATGTCTGGCCAGGGAGGTCGCCGAGGATATCGTCAAGCGGGAGAAACTGGAGGACTGGGAGGTGAAACTTGTCGCACACTGGCGGCTACAAGCCTCAGGCGGCTTCATGGGCTGCGTTCATCTAAAGCTCGACGAGTTCCTGACCGAAGAAGAGAGAAGGCAGCAGCTTCGTAAAGTTGTGCAGACCGTTGTGGACCAGCATCCGCCGGGAGATGATCCGATTCGTCAAACTGGAGTCCTCCTCCTGCAATTGTTGGATGGCAACCTCATGACAGATGCATCAAGTCCGCTGGATTACATGGTTGACAAGAAGCTGTATAAGGCGCAGCAACTTAAGATCTGACCGTCATCAGGGCTTGGATTGGGGAGGGGGCGCGCGCATCAGGAAAGAGATGTCTCCCACTTTGCAGAGGACCTTCCCCGGAGAATCCGGCGTCGAAGAGACTTTGCCCGCCCGCACGGCATTGAACGCGGTCACGAGTCGCGGAAGGATTGTCGGCGGCGCGACTGGAATGTTATGCGCGCCTAGAACTAACTTCACCTGCGGCGCAAGCGCAGCCAGCCGTCGAATCGACACGGCATAGGCGTCGAGATCCGTCTCGGGGCGGAAGAGCCAGATGGGCGCGGGATAGTAAGTGTCGCCGGTGAAGAGCAGGGCATTGCCGCGATCGATCAGCGAAATGGAATCCGGTGTGTGGCCGGGCGTGGCGATGACTTCCAGAATGCGGCCGCCGAGATCGAAGTCGTCTCCATCATGGATCTTGGCGGTGATCTTCCAGGGGCGCGTCGCGTAGGCCTTCGCGTCGAATCCTTTCGGAAGAGTGCCACAGATCTGATCGGGCGTGATTTCCGCCTGCGCGTCTTTGCGGGAGCCGCGCGCGTTCTTGCGCGTAAAATCTATGTCCATTCCGTAGATGGTGTCGAATTGCCAGTTGCCGCCGACGTGATCGTCGTGGGTGTGCGAGTTCGTCACGATGACGGGGAGGTTGGTAAGCTCAGCCACGACTTTCTTGATGTCGCTGATGCCCATGCCCGTGTCAAACAGCAGGGCCTTCTTCTCGCCGACAATCAGGTAAGCGATGGTTTCTTCGGCTTGATGCGGTTCGTAAATTGCGAAGACTTTTGGCGCGGGTTGGTAGACCTCGAACCACGGGTCGCTGACGGGAATGCGCGTCAAAGCTTTGTATTCGGGACGCGGGAGGGCGCGGCACCAGTCGGCGGGGATGGGCTGTTGCGCGGCCAGAGGAGCTGCAGCGAGGATGAGAGCAGAGAAGAGTAGGAGTCGAAAGTTTTGCACTGTAATCCCTCGGAGGCTGAAGCCCGTTCATATCACTCGCTGCTGATCGCAGCGCGGGAAGCGCTGCGCCACCCAAAATCAAAAACGGTTTCTCGATGCGCTTTTTCGGCTCGCTGCGCTTGCATGGACGGCCGAAGGCGGCCGCCCTATTGGTCCGTCCCCACACGATCCGATCATGACTTTACGATTTCCGGCACTCTCGTCGCTGGCGGGGTGTTGCGGCTGCGCTGGATACTCACTGCCCCTTCGATGACGACCATGCCAACCCCGGGCAGGTCTCCTTTTTGAATACTGTCCAGCAAGTTCTTTCCGGCGGACTGCTGCGCGGTGTCGAGGAAAACGAAACTGGCTTCGCGTCCGGCGGCAATCAGACCGCAGTTCAGGCTGCGCATTTTTGAGGTGTTGCCGGTTGCGAGGCAGATTGCGATCTCCGCCGGAATTTCTCCGAGCGACGACAACATCGCAATCATGCGCAGAATACCGAGCGGCTGCACGCCCGAACCGGCGGGCGAATCGGTGCCGAGAATCACATGGTTGAGATGGCTCACCTCTCGGGCCGTGCGCAGTGCCAGCAATGCTGCGCGCTCGTTTCCGTTGTGAACGATTTCCAGCGCGCGCGGCGAGCGCAAACATATATCCATAATCTGATCATCCGGCAGTGCCGTGTGTCCTCCGTTTATGTGCCCGACCACGTCGGCATCGGTCTCGAGCACCATGTCTTTGTCGATGAGGCTGGAGCCGGGAATGGAAGGCCCGCCGGTGTGAATCGTGCTCTGGATGCCGTATTTGCGGGCCCAGGCGACCATGCGGCGTCCGGTGATTCCATCTTTTACGCTGCCCAGTCCGACTTCGCCCAGGAATTTCACGCCGGCCGCGGCGAGTTCCTTGAAGTCCTCTTCGACCATGCCTTGTTCAAGGATGGGAGCTCCGGCGAAAACTTTCACGCCACCGGGGCGAAACGACTGGAAGGCCCGCTGCGCGAAAATCGCCATCGCCTTCAGGCCGACAATATCTTTCGGGCGTCCGGGCGTGTGAACTTCTCCGGCGGAAACCATCGTGGTGACGCCGCCGTGCAGGCAGCTATCGATCCAGCCGAGCTGGTTCTGCCGCGGCGTCCAATCGCCGCAGACGGGATGCACGTGGCTGTCGATGAGTCCGGGCGCGAGCGCGGTTCCCTTGGCGTCGATCGTTGTCGTGGCACCGGCGATATCGATGTCTTTTTCTTTGCCGACAGTGTGGATGACCCCGTCCCTCGCGACCACCGTGTCCGCGTCGAGAATCGGATGGTCAAGGTCTCCGCTGAGAAGGAGGCCAATGTTGCGGATCACCAGTTTGCTGGGGCTGGCGGATTGTGCCGGGCCGTCGTGGCTCATGAAATCATTTCACCTTAGCGAGTGGAATCCGCCATCATACGCGACGCTTCTTCGCCGGTGAAGCGGCGCCTCCGGAAAGCGCTTTTTTCCGAAATGATGGGCACGGCTTTCCGGATGAAACGGATCTTCAAGCTTTACCATAATGCAGACATGATGCGAGACGTTGTCAGCGCTGAAGCGACGGTGTTAGGCTCGGCTCACGCGCGGGCCAGAGGCCCCCGCGACAGCCGGCGAGACGCCGGCGCTACAAAAGGCGAGTCGGCTGCCCGGAGAGGAGAATCATGGTGTCGCGAGAATTTATTTTCTGGGAAGTGGACGTGCAAATGGATTTCATGCTGCCGGGCGGGAAACTATATGTGCCGGGGGCGGAGAAGTTGCTGCCCAACATCCGCAGGCTCGCCGACGCGGCACGGCAGGGGCAGGTGTTTTTGGTTTCGCATGGATGTTTTCACGCGCCCGACGATCCTGAATTCAAAATCTTCCCGCCGCATTGCGTGAAAGGAACGCCCGGTTCGGAACTCGCCCCCGAAGCCCTGGCGGAGAAAGTTGCGCGCGTGCCGAATGACGCGGAGGCAAAACTGCCCGAAGATTTAGCCAGATATCAGCAGATTCTGCTGGAAAAGCAGACATTGAATATTTTTGAAAGTAGACACGCGGACGCTCTGCTGCAGCGCCTGGGAAGTCACGCAGAGTTTGTCGTTTTTGGAGTGGTCACGGAATACTGCGTGAGCTTCGCTGCCAAAGGCCTGCTCGAACGAGGACGGCGTGTTGCCATAGTGGAGGACGCTATCGAAACTCTGAAGCGAGAAGATGGACAGAAAACGATTACGGAGCTGGAACGGCTCGGGGCGCGACTCACCACCACCGACCAGGCTCTCAGCGCTGTCAAATTGAGGGCACTTCAGCACTGAGAGTCCGGCCCTGGGTTCTAGTGATGGTCGTGATCGCGGTCGCCGTGGTTGTGGCGCCAGGTCCAATATTCTTTCTGCTCATCCTTGTTGAGTTTGCGGAAATCGCGGTGAGCATCACGGTGAGTCTCGCCTGCCCAGCGGTTATAGTAGCCGACCTCGTCGTCGTTCCACACGTGATAGTCGGTGTAGTAAGGGTCGTAAACGCGATAGTAGTGGTGCTCGGCGCATCCGATTCCCGCCAGGGACGACGCCAACGCGGCCGCCAGCAGCAGCGAACTCAGGGGGTGCGAACCACGGATCATGTTTTTCTCCTTCGAGTTTAAGAAACACTGCTCAGCGCGATTAGTTGCTGAAAACGGTGCGCCGGTTTCACTAAAGTGAAGTCGCAGAGAAAGAGCCGGCAAAAAGTGGTTCCGATTCGACTCTAACGTTTCCTTCCGAACTAGATTTCCTTTTCTTTCGATTACTTTTCAACCAGGTTGGATTGTAATAGACTTGTGTCCGAGGAGACTCTACGTTGGGCGACCCGTTGCGCGCACTGCTGGACTTGCCGGAGCAGGAAAGAACCGAGCGCGGGCTGGAACACACGCCTCGCGAAATCTGGCAGCAGCCCTCTACCTGGGGCAAGACCTACGAGCGCTGCCGGGAGCGCGCCGCCGATTTGAACGACGTGCTCCGGCGGGCCGGAATTGGCCGCGGCAGCACTTCCTCTCCAAGCGTCTATCTGGTCGGCGCGGGCACTTCAGACTACACCGGCCGGGCTTTGGCGCCGTTGCTTCGGCGCCGCTGGGGCTGTGACGTTTGGCCCCTGCCCAGTACAACTCTGCTCACGGAATTCGAGGAGTTCCACCGTCCCGGAAGAGAGTATCTCTGGCTTTCGTTTTCGCGTTCAGGGGAGAGTCCTGAGGGCGTTGCGCTGCTGGAGCAGGCGCTCGACCGCAATCGCGACATCCGCCATCTGGTGGTGACCTGCAACCAGCAGGGCACGATGGCGCAACTATGCGCGCAGCATCCCGACCGCGCGATCGCGCTGGTGCTCGACGATGCGGTAAACGATCGCGGGCTCGCCATGACCAGTTCATTCAGCAACATGGTTCTGGCTGGGCAGTGCGTTGGTCATCTGGAAGATCTTGCCGAGTTCGGCCAGGTGGTTGGGCGATTGTCTGAGACCGGAGAGAAGTTTCTTCCCGCTGCGTCCGAAGCCGCTGCTGCCATGACGTTGCTGGGTTGCACGCGCGCCTGTTTTGTGGGTGCGGGAGTTCTGCGGGCGGTGGCCGACGAATCCGCGCTGAAAGTCGTGGAACTCAGCTCCGGCAAAGTCACCACCATGGCGGAGACTCCGCTTGGCCTGCGCCACGGCCCCATGTCGAGTGTCGACGGGAACACTCTGTTCGTGGCCTTCTTATCCAGCGACAGCCGGCGTCGCGGGTATGAACTCGATCTGCTGCGAGAGATGGATCGCAAACATCTGGGTCGGGTGCGCGCGGTGGTGACGGCGCGGGGCGGCGAGGATGTTTCAGCGCTCGCCGATTATTCGTTGTCTTTGAATTGTGCAGCCGACTTTCCCGACTACTATCGTCCGGTGCTCGATGTGATGCTGGGACAGTTGATCGGCCTGTTCGCCTCCATGCGCTGCGGTCTCAAGCCCGACCAACCCAGCCCCGGCGGGACCATTACACGAGTGGTCGCGCCGATCAAACTGTATTCGTAATCTCAGTATTCGTATCTGCCCCGCAAGTCTCACCTAGGTAATGCTGACTTCCGTATAGGTTCCGTACACCTGCCGCAAGGCTTCGCAGATTTCGCCCACGGTGGCGTAGGCGCGGACCGCGTCCACGATGTAGGGCATGGTGTTGGCGGAGGAGATGCTGCCGTTTGTCCCGGCTTTCGGTTCCTGCGCCGCGGCTTTCTTGAGTGCCTCAAGGGTGCGCTTTACGTCGTCGTTCGATCGGCGGGCACGCAGGGTTTTCAGTTTTGCGGTTTGCTGGCGGGCTACGCTCTCGTCGATGTAAAGAATGTGCGGCGACTCTTCTTCGATGACGAATTCGTTGGCGCCGACGATCACTTTCTCGCGGGCCTCGGCGGCGCGCTGGTACTGGTACGACGCCTCGGCAATTTCTTTCTGCGGATAGCCGCGATCGATGGCCTTCACCATACCGCCCATGGCATCGAGCTTGCCGAAATAATCGAAGGCGCCGCTTTCCATTTGCAGGGTTAAGTTTTCTAAGAAGTATGATCCGCCGAGCGGATCGACCGTCTGGGTCACGCCCGATTCATAGGCGATGATCTGCTGCGTGCGCAGCGCAATGCGGGCCGCCTCTTCGGTGGGCAGCGCCAGAGCTTCGTCGTAGGAATCGGTGTGCAGCGACTGGGTTCCGCCCAGAACGGCGGCCAGCGCTTGCACCGCGACGCGTGCTATGTTATTCATCGGCTGCTGCGCCGGCAGCGATACGCCCGCCGTCTGGGTGTGGAAGCGCATCAGCCAGGTGCGCTGGTTCTTGGCGCCGAAGCGGTCTTTCATTACGCGGTACCAGATCTTGCGCGCGGCGCGGTATTTGGCGATCTCTTCGAAAAAGTCGTTGTGCGCGTTAAAGAAAAAACTCAGCCGCGGACCGAACTCGTCCACATCAAGTCCGCGCCGCTTGGCCCACTCGACGTACTCGACGCCGTCATAAAGCGTGAACGCCAGTTCCTGCAAGGCGGTCGATCCCGCCTCGCGAATGTGATATCCGCTAATCGAAATCGTGTTAAAGCGCGGAGTGAACTTCGAGCCAAACTCGAACGTGTCGATGACCAGCCGCATCGATTGCGCTGGCGGGTAAATGTATTCCTTCTGCGCGATGTATTCTTTGAGAATGTCGTTTTGAATCGTGCCGGAAATCTTCTTCCAGTCCGCCCCTTGCTTTTCCGCGACCACCAGGTACATCGCCCACAGCACTGACGCGGGCGAGTTGATGGTCATCGACACAGTGGTCTTTTCGAGATCGATGCCGCCGAAAAGAATCTCCATGTCTTCCAGCGAATCGATAGCCACGCCGCACTTGCCGACTTCGCCTTCGCTGGCCGGATGATCGGAGTCGTAGCCCATCAGCGTGGGTAGATCGAAGGCGACCGAAAGCCCGCTGCCGCCGTGTTCGAGCAAATATTTGTAGCGTTGGTTGGTTTCCTCGGGCGAAGCGAAGCCCGAAAATTGCCGCATGGTGAAAAGCTTGCCGCGATATCCGGTGGCGTGAATGCCGCGGGTGTAGGGCGCCTGGCCGGGATAGCCAAGATAGTTTTCCTCGCTCCAGTCGCCGGGGAGATCAGCCTGAGTGTAGAGTCGGCGGATGGGCAGGCCGGAAATTGTGGTGAAGCGCGCGTGGCCGTGCTCGTCGAGATTCGTGCCCGTGGGCGCGCCGATGGGGCGCTCGGGAGCTTTGTCGAGCGTGGGCGCCAAAGTCTTCTCCGCCCACTTCTTTTCGGCAGCGGAAGGATGGCGATTCTCAAAAACGTCCGCGATTGGACTTTCGGCAACTTGCGGCTTGGGCTTCTTTTCCATACGAACTTTTCCTGTCGACCCAGTACTCTGTTTCGATGATAGGGAAGTGAGGGCGCGCGAGCAAGGCGTGCGGAGGCCGATAAAACGACCGGTCGGTCAGTTTTCTGTCGGCTTACGTTGCGTGCGCGCCAACTCCCATGCCTTGGAATATTTCCACGAGACGTAACCCGCGTGGTAAAGGTGCAGCAGCAGGCCTTCGCGCCCGTCGAGAAAACCGAGGCGAAAGAAATAGTTGTAGACAAACGTCGCCAGGGGACGCAGCACAATGTTGTTGAAGCTGAAGCGGCGATGCCCTTTGGCAACGGCTAGTTTCGCGCCCAGAGACGAATAGCGATTCATGTGGCCAAGGTAAAGCGTCAGGTTGGGATAGGTGTAGTGAATCAGGGCGTGCTTGAACTGGTGGGATCGCTGCGCGACTTCCGGCTTGAGTTCGCAGCGGTCGTGGGGATCGTGGCCGGTGACGAAGCCTTGTCCGCGACGAAACAGGCGCAGCTTGGGATCGGGATAGAAGCCGCCGTGGCGCATCCAGCGGCCAAGAAACAGATTCTGGCGCGGCAGCCAGTAACCGCTCACCGCGTTCGGGTCGGCGATCGCGGCGCGAATCTCTTCCGCCAGGCCGGCACTCACTTCCTCGTCGGCGTCGAGCAGCAGCACCCAATCCTGGGTGCAGAGATCGAGGGCGTACTGCTTCTGAGCGACGTATCCACGCCAGGGTTCGACCACGACGCGGGCGCCTTGGGCGCGCGCGATTTCACAAGTGCGATCCTTCGAACCGGAGTCGACCAGCACAATTTCATCCGCCCAGCTGACGCTGGCCAGAGTACGGGCGATGCTTGCCTCTTCGTCCATTGCCACGATGGCTACGGAAATGGTCATGGGGAATCGCTGATTATCGATTGCCGATTGATGATTGGTGATTGAGAAAACGAGCTGCCTCCCCAATCATCAATCAACAATCATTATTCAACAATTAACTCCTCCGCCACCGGCCGGGTGCGATATTGATGGAGGCCTCCGATGGCCGCCAGTTGAAGGGCAAACGAAAGGGGCAGAAGCCAGAGGAAAAATCTGGGCAGCGGCGGCCGGGAAGGTCTGGGCGTGGAAGGTTCGGGCATTATAAGTTGCGATTGGCGATAGTCTATATCAGCTGCGACCCGCACCGGATCGAGCCACAGACTCCCACAATGTCCCGAAGCTCTTCTCACGCCAACTAAGGAGTGGAATGCCGATCCTCACAATATTGTACGTACACCGGAACGAGCTCTACATTTGCCCTCCCGGCGGCGCAGGCTGAGTGGTCTGCGGCGGCGGAGTGTTCGGCAGTCCATCGGGGGACGCGTCCTGGCGCGGGGCGACGTACGGCACGTTGGGCAAATGCGTGACCTGGCCGCGGGTAGCGTCGGCGATATTGATGCCGGCGTGGTCGAGCAACAATCCCGTGGCGCGGTCGAGTTCGATGCGCGACTTCTCGTAGGCAGCCTTGGCCGAAACCAGATTCGACTCGCCGGTGGTTAAAGTAGCGGCGTCCTGCAGGATCGCCGTCTGGGTGGTCAGGCCGACTTTTAGTTTTTGTAGATCGGCGTCCAGTGTCTGGCGCGCCAGATCGACCGCGGATTGTGCCGCCTGCACCGCCGCGCGATTCTGGCGCACGTCGAATTGTGCGTTGCGCACTTCGATCCGCACCTGATTTTCCAGTTGATGTTCACGGACCTGCGCCTGGCGGTATTCCAGTTCGCCGCGCACCTGGTTGGATTGCGCCAGGCGATTCCGCAGCGGGATAGTGAGCGACAGCCCAACGCCTTTGTCGGGTGCGGTCGAGTTGGCGAGTTGGCTCAGCGTGCTGCCGTAGCTTACGGGGCCTCCATTGACGAACGGAGGCGGTCCGTTGGTTGGGTTGAAACAATTCTGCGTCGCCGGATCGCAGTTTGGCGGAACCAGCGCCGGGTTGACGTTGCCTCCCACCCCCGACCCGCCGTAGTAAACAAACGCATCGAGCGTGGGGAGCAGGGTGTTGCGGATCGCCTTGTTGCTGATGTCGCGCGAGTTGAGATCGATGCGCGACTCAACCAGTTCGGCGCGATGCTGCAGCGCGTCGTTGATCATGTCCTGGATCGGAATGACGGGCTCAGTTTGCGGCAACTGCACCGTAGACGTGGGAATCACGTCGGCCTCAGCCAGCACAGGATCCTCGATGCTGCGGCTGAGCGCGTTTTTCATCAGCAGTTCTTGCAGTTGCAGATTGTTCTGGGCCACGATCAGGTTCTGCTGGTCGGTGGCGACGGTGCTTTGCGCGCTGACCACCTGAATCGGAGGGATGGTGCCAACCTGCACCTGTCGCTTGGCGTCGTCGAGAGCCTTCTGCCCGTAGGTGAGCGATTCCTGCTGCACCCGCACGTTTTCGTAGGCGAAGACCAGGTCCCAATACATGTTTTCAATCTGGTCGACCGTGGTGATGACCTGTAGGCGGAAGGCGACGTCGGAAATTTCGCGGTTGTTCTTGGCAATGCGAATAAATCGCGTGTTCGGAAGAAAGCCGAAACCCTGCAGCAGATTTTGCGTGAAGCGGAACTGGAAGTTCGACCCGAGTTGCGGCGTCAGCAGCGCAGCAGTACTGTTGGTCGTGACGTGCGTGTTGTTGAATCCCGCGGTGAGAGCGCCACCCCATTCAAATCCCTGCGTGTAGGCGAAGTCGGCGGTGTAGGTGTTTTGCGCAATGACGCCGCCCGGAGCGGGGCTGAACAGGCTGAGCGACTCGGTGTTGTTCTTGTCGAGTTGCAGCGTGCTGGTAAATTGAGGATCGAAGGCGGTGATCGGCGATCCGACGCCGAGCGTCGAACTGACCAGGCCGTTAGTGCCGGATCCAGCGCCGCCCGCCGCGACCGTAGTGCCGCCGGTGCCGCTGCCCACCGTGCCTCCGAGTCCACCCACGCCGCCGCCAGGCGTGTTCTGCACGATGCCGGTATTTACGCCCAGAATGCTGGCGCCCGATTTCGCGCGCAGCAAGTCGGCTTGCGCGATGTTCAGGTTATAGCGGGCGATATCGAGATCGAGATTGTTCTCCAATGCAAGCGCGACCGCGTCATCGATCGAGAGAAAAATTTTGCCGTCTTTCATGAGGGCATCGATGCGCGGCGAGTTCCCCAGATTCGGCGGCGCCAGTTCCTGCGACTTGTAAGGCTGCAGCACGTGGGGAAAGGCGGAGCGCGGAACCGAGTAATCGTTCAGCAGAACGGGCTGCGGCTGCGCGGGCTGCGGCGCAGCGGGCGGTGTAGCCGGGGGCGCTGCCTGCGTCGATGGCGCTGGCGGAGCGTCCTGAGCACGGACCGCGGTTGAGGCTCCTCCCAAACCTAAGGCGCAAGCGAGGTACAGCGGCAACCAGCGGACAACCGAAATCAAACGCAGTAAACGCATGAGTTTTCTCCTTGCATAAGAGCGGGGCGCAATTTTTTTCCCGAGCAGAATCGAATGATGCCAATGTTGGATGCAACCCACAAAAATACGTCACTTCATCTTAGCGGGAGAAGTTTCACGGATAGGTCCGGGGATTGTAAAGAATTGTGAGGTGGGATCATCGAGGCGCGGCTTTGCAGCCGCGCCCTGATCATCATATAAATCAAACCGCAAGAGCGTGAAGCTACGGCTGCGGTGGCGGCGGAGGCGTCGTCGAAGGCAGATCCTTGCGCGGTGTAACCGAAGGCACATTGGGCATGCGCGTGACCTGGCCCTTGGCGGCATCGTCGATACTGATGCCGGCATGGTCGAGGGTTGTGCCCACGGCGCGTTCGAGTTCGACGCGCGATTTTTCGTAGGCCGCCATCGCCGACATCAAAGTGGATTCCGCCGTGGCCAGCGCGCTCTGCGTCTGCAGCACCAACGTTGTGGTCGAGGTACCGAACTGATATTTCTTCTGCTCGGCATCCAGCGACTGCTTGGCATAGTCCACCGCGGCTTGGGCCGAGGCCACACTGGCGCGGTTCTGTTCGACTCCGAACTGCGCGTTGCGCACCTCGATGCTGATGCGGTTCTCAGTTTGCTGCAGCGCCATCTGGGCCTGCTGATATTCCAGCTCCGAGCGGATCTGCACCGCTTGAGCAGCGCGATTGCGAATCGGAATATTGAGCTGCAGGCCGACGCCTTTGTCGGGAGCGGTGGAGTTGACGAGTTGATTCAGCGTGCCCCCGTAACCGACGGGAGATGCGAGGGGGCTTTGGCCCAAGGCTGGATTGGGATTGGCGGTCGCACACCCGAATTGAGCGGCCGGATCGACGCAAACGTTGGCCGGGTTTTGCGAACCGCCTAATCCCGATCCGCCGTAGTAAGCGAACAGATCGAGGCTTGGAAGCAGGGCATTACGAACCGCCCTATTACTGGCTTCAGTGGTGTTCAGCTGGATGCGAGACTCCACCAAATCGGCACGGTGGCGCAAAGCTTCACCAATCAAGTCCTGAATCGGCTGCACCGGTTCGTTCTCCGGCACGTCCATCGTAGAAGTCGGAATCACTTCCGCTCCCGCAAGGGTCTGATCGCGCAACGTGCGGCTGAGCGCGTTCTTCATGAGCAATTGTTCCAACTGCAGGTTGGTCAGAGCAATCGTCAGAGCCTGCTGATCCTGCGCCACGGTGCTCTGAGCGCGAACCACTTCGATGGGCGCCAGGCTGCCGATCTCTACTTGCTTCTTGGTGTCAGACAGGGTTTTGTCAGCAAACGCAAGGGATTCTCTCTGCACGCGGACATTTTCATAGGCGTAGACCAAGTCCCAGTACATGGTCTGAATCTGATTGACGGTCGTAATGATTTGCAGGCGGAAGGCCACATCCGAAAGCTCTCGATTGTTCTTGGCTATGATGAGGAAGCGATTGTTGGCAGCGAAGCCAAATCCTTGCAGCAGGTGCTGGGTAAGCTGGAACCTGAAGCTGGAGTTAAGTTGCGGACTTAAGGGGCTGAAGGGCGCGTCCCCGGTCACGACCCGCGTATTGTTGAAGCCCACCAGCAGGTTAGTTCCCCAGGCGAACCCTTGCTGGTAAGTGAAGGTGCCGGTGGTAGTGTTCTGGGGGGACGCTGGACTGAAAGTACTGGCCGGGAGAATATTGAAACGGTCTTCCTGTAGCGTGCCGGTTAGAACGGGATCAAAACTTGTAATGTTCGATCCGATACCCAGCGTGGAGCCGACCAAGCCGCCAGCGCCAGCGCCGGCGCCACCCGCACCGAGAGATGTTCCACCGGATCCGGAGCCGACCTGTCCGCCGAGTCCGCCGACTCCCCCGCCCGGAGTGTTCTGCACGACGCCCGTGTTCACGCCCAGAGTCTGGGCGCCCGCTCTGGCGCGCAAAATATCGGTATCCGCGATATTCAGGTTGTAGCGCGCGATGGCGATGTCGAGATTATTCTCGAGCGCGAGAGCGATGGCGTCATCCAGCGACAGGTAGAGCTTGCCATCGCGCATGAGCTGGTCAATGCGCCCGGTGTTCGCCAGATTCGGCGCGGATAAGTGCCGAGGCGTGTACGGCCCGATCGGGTTGGGGAAGTGCGACACCGGCTGGGCATAGTTCAAGACTGGCAGAGGACGCATCTCCGGCGTATTCTGCGGCGTGGGAGCTGCAGGTGCACCCTGGGCCCAGCCCGCGAGACTCAGCGTTGTGAACAAACTGGCGGCGGCGGCGAGCCGGACGGTCGACATAAAACGTGCGAATGGCATCTACTCTTCTCCGTGGGTTTGAAAACCAACTGAATTAAGATGTTGCTGCGAATACACCGGGTTGCGACTGCAATCGGCTTCGCCTGAGACTGCCAAACTACGTGAAATCAGATCCTGCAAATCAAGTTCTGCTCAGGCATTGATACGCAAAAGGCTGGCCGAAGGTTCCAGAAAAACTGACCCTGCTCCGCGACTGCGTCAGTCCCTCTCTGTGCCCGGCTTCCCGCGAACTCTGTTTCCCGGGACGGGCTCGCACAGTCGCCTTTATCCTCGAACCGAAATACCTTTGAAGCCATTCAGTATAGCTGACCCGAACTGCACTTGACCTGCCCCGCTCGGCTCACAGAACTGATAGATTGCATGAAAAGCTTGGTGGCAAAGCCTGAATCGGTTTGGATGACGCCGCCAGGCCGCGGGACTCGAAAGATCGCAAGAACGCAAGACCGCGAAAACGAAAGATGCGCAATCTCAAAATGATTCTCGCCTATGACGGGGCCGAGTTCTCCGGCTGGCAGATCCAGCCCGACGCGCCTACCGTGCAGGGCACACTGGCCTCAGCCATTGGACGCATTACCGGGGAAAAGGTATTGCCCCAGGGCTCGGGCCGAACCGACGCGGGAGTGCACGCGCTGGCGCAGGTGATGACATTTGTCACGGGGTCCTCCGTCCCCACGGAAAATTTCGTAAAGGCATTGAATGACATTTTGCCCGCGTCGGTGCGCGTGCTGGAAGTGGCGGAAGCGCCGCCGGACTTTCACGCCCGCCATTCGGCGCGGGCGAAAACTTATCGCTATCGAATCCATCGGGAGTCAATCTGCCCGCCCTTTCTGGCCAGATATGTCTGGCACTATCCCTACCCTCTGGCCGAGCAGGAGATGGCGCGTGCCGCGAACGGCGTGGTCGGCGAGCATGACTTCACTTCGTTCGCCGCCGTGGACCCTGATCGGGGGCGCGGGGAAGAGGCGGTCTCGAATATTCGAAAGATTTTTTCGTCGTCGTGGGAACGGCTAGGGGACGAACTGGTCTACACCGTTCGCGGCTCGGGTTTCCTGCACCACATGGTCCGGAACCTGGTGGGCACGTTCATCCTCGTGGGCAGGGGGACGTTGCAGGTCGAGGATGTCACGCGTATCCTCGAAGCCCGGAACCGCTCGGCAGCAGGGGCAACCGCGCCCGCGAGTGGTTTGTATCTCGTCGGTGTTGAGTACGGTGTTGAGCACTAAGATCGGCGGTTCGACGGCAGCAGTTTTTAGCGGTTGCTCTTCTCCGCGCCCTCTGCGGATTTTTCTCAGCGAGCTCAGCGGTTAAAGGCTTTTTGCCGGCACGAGCAGAAAGCCTTTAACCGTTGAGGGCGCGGAGACATCCGCAGAGATCGCAAAGTGGTGATGATCCGGTAGGGAGGCTTCGTGGACCTAAAGTCTCTACAGCAGCGCGCACGCGGTAGTGTGGCGCTGGCTCTGGCCGAGTTTGCCATTGTTGCCGCGCTGTTCTGGGCCGATGTGCACCATCACATCTATGTCAGCAAGACTCCGTACTTGTTCGTGCTGGGATGGGCTTCGCTGCGCCTGCGTGGAATGCGGTGGAAAGACGTCGGTTTCGCGCGCCCGCGCAGTTGGGGTAAAGCCCTGCTGCTGGGATGTACCGTGGGTGTCGTTATGGAGGCGCTGGAATTATTCATTACTCAGCCGCTCCTGGCGCGGTGGTTGGGCAAGATGCCCGACCTCTCAGATTTCGCGGACATGACCGGCAATCTGAAAGTATTTCTGTTCTACATGGTCCTGCTCTGGACGCTGGGAGCTCTGGGCGAGGAGATCGACTATCGCGGCTACCTGATGAATCGCGTGGCGGGTGTGTTTCGCGATACCAAAGCGGCGTGGGTGGTGAGCCTGATCGTGGTCAGCATCGTCTTCGGATGCGGTCACCTCGACCAGGGATGGACGGGCATGATCGAGAATGTGTGGAACGGCCTGCTGCTTGGAGCTCTATACCTGGCTTGCGGACGGAATCTCGCGGTGCCGGTGATTGCGCACGCCGTCGGCGATACCCTGGACTTTCTGCTGATTTATTTGGGCAAGTATCCGGGAATGCACTGAACGGAAATCGTTGACCAAACCGGCATGATCTGTGTTCTTGGATAGAGAGACGTAGCCAGCGACGTCTCTACGGAATAAGATTCTCGCATGGCGACTGATCTGCAAATCCCGGTGCGCCAGATTGTGTCCGTGAATCCGGCAACGGGCAAGGTTCTGCGCGAACTCGCGTGTGTTGGAGAAGCCGATGTTTTCGCTGCCGTGGAGCGGGCGCGCGCAGCCCAGCCTGCATGGGCGGAACTTAGTCTCCGCCACCGAATCGCCGTGCTGCGCAAATTTCAAGACAAGCTACACGCCAGAAAATCTGAGTTCGCCGAAGCCATCACGCGCGAGGCTGGCAAACCGCTGGTCGAATCGCTGGTCACTGAAGTTCTCGTCGTGCTGGACGCGGCGCGCTTTCTCGTCGACCACGCGTGGCGCCTGCTGCGCGATGAGCCGGTCCCGCACGGCAACCTGGCCACCAAGCTGAAAAGTGGATGGCTGGTGCGCGAGCCCCATGGCGTGATCGGGATCATCTCGCCGTGGAATTATCCGTTTTCCATCCCGGCAACCGAGACGCTGGCCGCGTTGGTAGCGGGCAACGCCGTAGTGCTGAAGCCGTCGGAACTGACGCCGCTGGTGGCGCTGGAGCTGGCGTCGCTGCTGCATGCCTCCGGCGTGCCCGAGGAAGTTTTTCAGGTCGTGGTGGGAGATGGTCCGACGGGCGCGGCGCTGTTGCGTTCGCCGATCGACAAGTTGGTGTTCACCGGCAGCGTCGCTACCGGGAAGCGAATCGCCGCTGCCGCCGCCGATCGCCTGCTTCCGGTAGTGCTCGAACTCGGTGGCAAAGATCCCATGCTGGTGCTCGACGACACCAATGTGGACGTCGCTTCCAGCGCGGCCGTGTGGGGAGCGTTCGTCAACGCTGGCCAGGCGTGCCTCTCGGTCGAGCGCGGCTACGTGCATCGCAGTTTGTATGAATCATTCGCCCAGGCCTGCGCGCAGAAAACCAAGCAGCTGCGCATGGGTAATGGGATGGACCCGAACACTGACGTCGGTCCGATGATCCGCGAACAGCAAGTGCAAATCGTCGAATCGCACGTTGAAGATGCGAAGGCGTGCGGGGCGCGGGTTCTGGCCGGCGGCAAGCGCTTGCCGGAACTGGGCGTGAACTTCTACGCGCCCACCGTGCTGGCCGACGTGACCCATGACATGCGCATCATGCGCGAAGAAACCTTCGGCCCGGTGCTGCCGCTGATGGCGTTCGACAACGACGACGAAGCGGTGCGGCTGGCCAACGATTCCGAATACGGATTGGCGGCAAGCATATGGACCCGCGACTCGCAGCGTGGCGCGGGGCTCGCGCGGCGCATCCACGCCGGCACCGTCATGGTGAACGATGTGATTTCGTGCTTCGCCATCAGCGAAGCTCCGCACGGCGGCATGAAGGCCAGCGGCCTCGGCCGCACCCATGGCCGCTTCGGGCTTGAGGAAATGGTAAGGCTGAAGTATCTCGATATCGACCGCATGCCCGGGATGAAGAAAGTCTGGTGGCACGGTTACGGCGAAAGTTTCCGGCGGCAGATGGAAGGCTTTCTGGATATGCAGTTCGGACGCGGATTGGGAATGCGAGTGCGTGGCGCATTGCGAGCAGCGGGAGTTCTGAGGCGTCGGCAATTGTAACGGCTCATGTGGCGATGGCCGCCTTCGGCCGTCCGGTTTTGGCAAGGCCGGCGCAGTTGCGATGGGCGCGCGTCAGTCGTCGACTCGGTCGCCGTGGCTGCGCGGGTGCGAGATCACCAGAAATCTCACCGGGCTCGACGACGGATTCCGGATCTGATGACGTTTCCCCGGCAACACCCGGATGCCGCTGCCCGCGGCCAGCAACACAGTCTTCCCCTCCACTTCCATCAGCACCTCGCCGGAGACGATGTAGAAAAACTGCTGCGCCTTGGTGTGATGATGGCGAATCTCCGCCGCACCCGGCGGCATGAACTCTTCGATCACGCTGAGCTGCTCATGGTTGACCAGGTACCACGCATCGCAATCGACTCCCCAGCGATAATGCTCGGCGTTCTCCCGGCTCACCGGGCCGGGCAGATCCGCGTCCGCGTGCTCAGCGCCGGCGTGTACCGACGCACGAGGGCCGGGCGCAGGTTGGATTCTCTTCGCCATACTTTTCGTCTCCTACGGACCAGTGTAATCTGGTCCTCATGAGCAATCCTACTGAATCCCGTCCCACAGATTCGAATCCGGCTCAATCCAATTCGACCGTCGATCCCAAACGGGAACTGTTGCGCCACGCCCTGGCCACGCTGGCCTATCGCGGCGGCAAAGCGGTGCGCCACGCTCCCGAGGGTTTCGCCGATTTCCAGCCGGGCGCAGGCGTGCGCGCGCCGGGCCAGATTCTAGCGCATATCGGCGATCTGATGGATTGGGGATTGTCCATCGCCCAGGGCCGTCGCACATGGCACGATTCGAAACCTTTGCCGTGGGCGCAGGAAGCAGAAAGATTTTTCGCCGCGCTGAAAAAGTTCGACGACTTCCTGGCCTCAAGCGAGCCCGTGCAGGCTTCGATAGAGAAAATATTTCAAGGACCGGTCGCCGATGCCTTGACGCACGTGGGACAAATCAACATTCTTCGCCGTCTCGCACAAGCGCCGGTGAAAGGCGAGAGCTATTACGAGGCCGCGATCCAGACCGGGCGAGTGGGCGCCGATCAGGCAGTGCCGAAGCGCGAATTCTGATCAAGCTCTGAACAAGCTCTGGTGCGTTCCGACGTCACCAGATTATTTCGCACGATTGCGATAAAGCGAAGCGTCCACCTGCTGGGCCATCGCGTCCAGATCGAGTGCGATCCCTAGAAATTGCCCGAGTTGCTGGCCGATTTCTTTCGGGCGCTTCAGCACGTCGTGATATTGCACGCGAACGGTTTTGACGTAGGGCTTGCTGTCGATCCAGGCGTAGACTTCGCGCAAGTGTTTTTCAAACGCCGCCGAGATCGCGGCGGGATTAGCCCCTTCCTTATAAGTTCCACGCCGCCGCAACATTTCATCCTGCGAGGCCAGTACTTCCGGCAGCGGCCGCTGCATAAAAATAATTCGATACTCGTGTCCGGCGGGCAGCGAGAGCAGCAGCCGCGAGATCACTTTCACAACTTTCCCCTCGCCTTCAGCGATGCAGCCGGGATCATTGGGCAGTTGCTTGATCCTCTCCCACTCCAGGTAGCCGCGCGGATTATCGCTGTCTGCGCGACGTTCGCCGTCCGCGAGCGCGGACATGCCGCCCGCCACGAGCATCTGCATCATGAGCGACGTGCCGGAACGCGGCAGTCCTGAAACAATCGTGATCATGAGCTCCCTTGTGAACGAAACAGATTAGCAGAGGCAACTGCGACGCAGATGTTTCGTCCCCAACGTTTCGGTTACAATGACCGCGTAAGGCCGAATCCGGCGGCGTGGGCGCCGCTCGAACGAGGAGTACGTCCTTTGGCGACTGGCGAAGTAACCACTTCTGGCACGCAGCATGTTCCGCAGCTTCCCCACCACAAAGTCAAAATCAAGAAGGCCGGGCAGCGCGCCTGCAACGAGAAAAACGAAAAGGGAAAATTCTGTGGCGGCCATTTGAAACTCTGGTCATACATGACCGACGCCATCGAGCGAGAGTGCGGCGACGTCGAAAAAGCCTGGGGACCCAAGGCCGAAGTCTACCGCTGCGAACATTGCAAGACTCTGTATCTACCCACGCCGGGCGAGACCAAGATGAACGTCGCCGGCCAAGGCATGATTTCAGTGTTCGGCCTGACGCTGCCGCCGAAGGAGAAATAGCTCCTAGCTACTGGGCTTTTTGGGGAACTGAACGTGAAACGACTTTTGGTAATCCTTGTACTTGCAGTCCCTGCACTTGCTGCCCAACCAAAGTGCAAAGAAAACCCGAAGGTCGTCGCGGCTTGCTACTCGATTCACGGGAGGCTGGAATTCGGAGCCGATACGGTGCGTTACTACCTGTGGCCCGTGGGCACGAAGCGGATGCTGGGCGTAACAGCCGGCCCAAGACTCGACGACGCCGACGATCCCATTTTGCCGTCAGACCTGAAGCGGTCGTTCTCGGACGTGGAAGCTATTTACGGAGAGTTCGAGGTTTGTCCATTCACTTTGGAACGAGAGGGCGCGATGCGGTTGGTGTGTGTCGAATCGGCTAAGAAGCTTGTTGTTAAACGTCGGCCCGCATCGACTAAGCAGTGAAGCGATTCCGCTGGTTAACAGCTAGGCGCTAGAAGTTTTTTCCAATGTCCACTCCCGATCTCATCTACGACTGGAACAAGAACTATCCGCCCGGGATGAAGCCCCCAGGCCCCGTCCTGCTCAACGACGAGACTTTGCGGGACGGCCTGCAGTCACCCTCGGTACGCGATCCGTCGATTGCCGAGAAGATCGAGATTCTTCATTTGATGGAGGCCCTGGGCATTCATTCGCTTGCCCTGGGATTGCCCGGCGCGGGTCTGCGCGCGGTCGAAGCAGTGACAGCCGTCGCGCGCGAAATCGCCACAAACAAAATGAAGATTCGCGCCAACTGCGCCGCGCGTACCCACGAGAATGACATTCGCCCCATCGCCGAGATCGTGCAGAAAACCGGCCTGTCCATCGAGGCCGCTACTTTCATCGGCTCCAGCCCGATTCGCCGCTTCACCGAAAGCTGGACCGACGATTTCCTTCTCACCACGACCGAGAAGGCCGTGAAATATGCGGTTTCGCTCGGCCTCGACGTAATGTATGTCACCGAGGACACCACCCGCTGCGATCCCGAGACGGTGAAAAATTTGTACGCCACGGCAATTCGTTGCGGCGCCCGCGCCATCTGCATCTGCGATACCGCAGGCCACGCCACGCCCATGGGCGCGCTGGCGCTGGTCCGATTTGTGATTGACGAAGTAGTGAAACCCTCAGGCGAGAAGATTCGCGTGGACTGGCACGGCCACAGCGACCGCGGCCTCGCGATTGCAAATTCGTTGGCGGCGATCGTCGCCGGCGCGAACTGCGTGCACGGGTGCGCCATCGGCCTGGGGGAGCGCGTCGGCAATACGCAAATCGATCAGATGCTGGTGAATCTGAAACTCATCGGCATCGCGCCCTGGGACGAGCAGGACCTGACCAAGCTCAAACCGTATTGCCAGGCCGTTTCGCGGGCCACGGGCGTGCCGATTCCGGCGAATTATCCCGTGGTGGGAGACGACGCGTTCCGCACCGCAACCGGCGTGCACGCGGCCGCCATCATCAAGGCCTATCACAAAAACGATGTCTCGCTGGCCAACAGCGTCTACTCCGGCGTGCCCTCGCATGTGTTCGGAATGGACCAGATTATTGACGTTGGCCCCATGAGCGGCAAATCGAACGTGTTGTGGTGGCTGGAAAGGCGCGGCATTCCGGCGACGGACGAAGTCGTCGAACGCATCTACGAACGCGCCAAACAGAGCGACCACACACTGAGCGAGGCGGAAATTCTGGAGTGCGTCCCGGCTACGGCGGCGCAGAAGAAGTGACGCACCCATGTCTGTGCCCAACGAGATGAAGAGATGAAACATGCGATTCTAGGCGCGGGCGGAGTTGGCGGCCTTATCGGAGCCTGCCTGGCGCACAGCGGCGACTCCGTCACCATGGTGGTGAGAGCGGAATCGCTTGCGAAATATCCTGAGCAACTTCAGCTGGAGAGCGCGTTCGGAAATTTCACCGTTCCGGTTGCGCTCGCTTCCACCGTGCCGCACGCCGATGTCCTCTGGATCACCGTGAAAGCCACACAACTCGACTCTGCCCTTGCCTCATTCTCCAACGCCGATTCCGTGGGTGCGATCGTTCCTCTGTTAAACGGCATCGACCATCTGGCGCTGCTGCGCGCCAGATACGGCGCCGGACGCGTCATTGCCGCCACCATCGCGGTTGAAACTGAGCGCGTCGCCCCCGGACACATCGTTCATCGCTCTCCCTTTGCCCGCCTGAATGTTTCTTCAGCCGGAAGAAATCAGCTGGCCGCTCCCGTGGCTGCGCTGCAGAAAATGGGATTCGAATGCCGCTTCATCGACGACGAAGCAACGCTGATGTGGAGCAAGATCGTCTTCCTGGCCCCCTTCGCGCTGACCACGACCGCCGCCGACCGAACCACCGGCGCGGTCATTGCCGACCCAGAATGGAAGCAGCAACTCGAATCCTGCGTGCGCGAAGCCTGCGCGGTCGCCGTGGCCGAGGGCGCGAAAGTCGATGCCGATGCCATCATCGCATCGATGCTGAAGATGCCGCCCAACATGCGCAGCTCCATGCAGAAAGACGTCGAGCGCGGCAACACCCCCGAACTCGACGCCATCGCCGGACCGATTCTGCGCGGAGGCGCCCGCCACGGAATCGCGGTGCCCACAACGAAAAAGTTAGTTTCCGCGGTCGAGCGCAGATCAGCGGCCCTGTCATCCTGAGCGGAGCGGCGTCTTCGCGAATGCGAAGACTCCGCGCAGTCGAAGGATCTCTTTCCCCTCAAAGCTATTCGCGCCTTTTCAGGGAATTCTTGCCCGACGGTGGGCGTGACGGTGCCTGGAGAGAATTCCGGCGGGAGCCGCGGGTGCCTGAGTTGCAGGGGTCCTTCGACTCCGCATGCGGTTCGCTTTGCGAACCGCATGCTACGCTCAGGAAGACAGGCCGCGAGAGGCATGCCCAAGAAGTGCCCAAAGGTGAGGGCTTTTCGACACACTGTATTACCACCCTCCCGTAACGCTCCCGTTCCACATAAGCCAATCCAAATCCCACCCTGCGCGATGTAAACTTAGAGAACTCTTACCATGAGCCCGAATCCCCCGCGCCCGGACTTGCCGGACCTCTCGCTGGCTCCCGCTATGCAGCAGGAAGTCGCGCGTCTGGCCGCATCCCCTGAGGTGCGGTCGGCATTTAACTGGTTTCGAACACAGGAAGCGCAACTGACCCACTGGCAGATGGAAATGGCGCGGATTCCGGCGCCTCCGTTCGGCGAGTCGGCGCGCGGAGCATGGCTGGCCGAACGCTTCAAAGAAGTCGGGCTCGACGATGTCCGCATCGACGACGTGGGCAACGTCTTCGGTACGCATCCCGGATTTGGCCGGCGCTACGTAACGCTCAGCGCTCACATCGACACAGTTTTTCCCGCGAACACGCCGCTGAATATCCGCCAGCAGGGAAGCCGCATTTACGGCCCCGGAGTTTCCGACAATGGAGCAGGTGTGGCCGCTCTGCTGGGGATTGCGTCCCTGCTGCGAACCGTCCGCATCCGGCATGCGCTGCCATTTGTGTTCATCGGAAATGTCGGCGAAGAAGGCGAAGGCGACCTGCGCGGCATGCGCCACATTTTTTCCACGCCGCGCTGGAAAGATTCCATCGCCTACAGCCTGGTGCTCGACGGAGCGGGCGCCGACACAATCGTGGCCGAGGCTCTGGGCAGCCGCCGCTTTGAAGTGATCGTGCGCGGCCCGGGCGGGCATTCGTGGAGCGATTTCGGCGCGCCCAATCCTATCGTGATTCTGGCCAAGGCGATTGAAACTTTCACCGCAACCGCGGTTCCGACCACGCCAAAAACCACGTTCAACATCGGCGTGATTCGGGGCGGCACCTCGGTGAATTCGATCCCCGAGTCGGCCAGCATGAAAGTCGACATCCGCTCGACCTCGATGACCGAGATGGAGCGCCTTGAGCAGTCTTTGCGCCTGGCCCTCAACCGCGCCGTGGAAGATGAAACCATGGCCGCCGAGATGCGATCCTCGGCGCAGAAACGGCCTTCAGGAGTCAGTTGCGAAGTGGTGGTGATCGGCAACCGACCCGCCGGCGAGTTGCGCCCCGGAGCGCGGATTTTGCAGGTGGTCCGCGCGGTCGACGCCCAACTTTCCAACGCGGCGCAGGTGCAGCGCGCCTCCACCGACGCCAACATTCCGCTCTCGCTGGGACAGGAAGCCATCGCCATCGGCGGCGGCGGTTCCGGCGGCGGGGCGCACACTTTGCAGGAGTGGTTCGATTCCAACGGCCGCGAACTGGCCTTGAAGCGGATTTTGCTGACGATGCTGGCGCTGGCGGGGGTGGGAGAATGAGTCTGATCTCGAAAGCGAGTCTGTGGTGTGCACTGCTGGGTTCCGTGCTCGGCGCGGCGCAGAGTTCCGCGCAGCAAGCGGCTCCGCCCGTTGCTTCCCCTGCCGACACCAGGCCCAGGGCCGACATCATCTTCATGCACGCCAACGTGTACACCGGCGTCCCCGACAACACGCCCTTCAGTTCGATTCTGCGCGAAGAAGCAATCGCGGTGCGCGGCGACCGCATCCAGGCCGTGGGCAAGACTCTCGATATACAGAAGCTCAAAGGCCCGCAGACCCAGGTCATCGACCTCGGCGGACATTTCCTCATGCCCGGTTTCAACGACGCTCACCTGCACCTTGACGATGCTGGGACGACGAAGCTGAGCGTCGATCTCACCGGCGTGAAGTCACTCGACGACCTGCGCGCGCAAGTCGCCAAGAAAATCGAAGAGTCGAAGGCGGGCGATTGGATTCTCGGATCCGGCTGGGACGAAACTCTCTGGCCCGTGAAAGTGCCGCCCACGCGCTGGGATCTCGACGAAGTGTCCGGAGGCCATCCTGTATTTCTAGGCCGAATTGACGGCCACATCGCGGTCGCCAACACCCGCGCCCTTCAGCTGGGCAGCATCACGCTGGCCAGCCGCGATCCCCAGGGCGGGAAGATCGATCGCAACGAGAGTGGCGAGCCCACCGGAATCTTGCGGGAAACCGCCCAGGCCGCGGTTCTGGGAGTCATCCCTAAGCCACTCCATCGCCTGCGCCGCGAAGGTCTCGAACTGGCCCTCGCGGATTTGGCCGAGCATGGCGTAACGTCAGCACAGGATTATTCGCCGACCTGGGAAAATTTCGAGATTTACGAAGAACTCGAAAAAGAAGGCAAGCTGACCGCGCGCATCACGGAGTGGCTGCCCTTTGACGACTCAGTGGAAGAGTTGGACCGCAAGCGCAACGCCCATCCCCAGTCGGACTTAATGCTGCATACCGGCATGCTCAAGGGTTTCATGGACGGTTCGCTGGGCTCGCACACCGCCGCCCTGCTCGAACCCTACGCCGACGATCCGAAAAATTCGGGCCTGCCGCGCTACGATGCCGCCAAGTTGAACGAGATGACCACCGAGCGCGTGCTGGCCGGCTTCCAGATTGGCTTTCACGCCATCGGCGACAAGGGCATACAGATGGG
>DATHQJ010000105.1:0-14365 GCA_035482825.1 Binatus sp. (SeqCode)
AGCACGCCCGGTTTCACCAGCAAAGGCTCCAACAGCCACGTAGAATTCTCCAGCGTGATGCCTTCATCCGCCAACACCTTCGCAATCGCCCCCAGCAGCGAGTCAGTGTTGCGCGTGGTCAGCGACAGCAAAAGTTTAGCCAGTCGCCAGTCCGGCCGGATGCTGGAAAATATCTGCTTGTGCCGTACCTGCCCCGCCATCACGGCTCGCCGTACACCTTCCTTCTGAAAAGTCTCAATCAGCCTCGACAGTTCGCCCAGCGAAAGCCAGTAAACCGCCGCCGCCCCATGCGACTCGATTTCAGGAAAAGTCTCTTCCTGAATCGCCGCCACGACCACTTCATATCCCTGCGCCCGCGCCGCGTCCAGCACGAGGAAGGGAAACTTGCCGTTGCCAGCGATGAGACCAAGTTTTTCGTTCTGAACGGGCATGAAGTAGTCGCTGATTTACGTCAACGTCGAGTCAGTCTAGCACCTGACCTCAAAAAGAACTCCCGCTCGGCACCTCGAACGCTTGTGGGGTAGCCCTCCACAGGACAAAAATTCGCCGGGAACACAAAAATTTGGTGTGAAATAACCTGCTTCGATAGACTCCCGCCACTACAATGTCTGTGATATTCATGTCCCTCGGCCCCAGTTCAGCTTCTGTTTTATTCCGGAACCAGTCTAACTGCGAAGGAGCCTCGCCAATGCATCTTGACCTTGCAATCGTCCTGCGCCACCTGCCCGTCGCGCTCGTGCTGTTCGCGCTCTCGACCCTGGTTTCGCAAGCTCAAGCTTCGCAAGCCCAGCCTTCGCAAGCTCAGGAGCACGATCGCAGCAAAATACCCAACGAGTACAAATGGGATCTCACGGCCATCTATCCATCCGACCAGGCCTGGCGTGCGGCGAAGGAGAAGCTTGCGTCCGAATTGCCGAGCCTGCGGAAGTTTCAAGGCACGCTGGCTTCCTCCGCGTCACGCTTGGCAGACGCTCTGGAGATGCAAAGCTCCTTCGACAAGGAACTCAACCGCCTGTTTGTATACGCGGGCATGAGTTCTGACCAGGACACGCGCGTCAGCGCCTATCAGGCCATGCAGCAGGAAATGATTCAGCTCGGATCCGTTCTCGGCCCCGAATCAGCCTTCATCGAGCCCGAAATCCTCAAAATGGATAACGCCACGATCGAGAAATTTCTGACGCAAGAGCCCCGGCTGCATGTTTTCCGCCATTACCTCGAGGACATCGCGCGTCGCCGCGCCCATACGCTCAGCAACGCCGAAGAGAAACTCCTCGCGGCCTCTTCAGTCATGGCGAGCGGACCGTCCAGCGTCTTCGGCATCTTTGCCGACGCGGATTTTCCCTATCCTTCCGTCACCCTCAGCGACGGCAAAACGGTCAAGCTCGACAAGGCGGCCTTTTCGCTCTACCGTGCTTCACTCTCGCGCGAGGATCGCCAGAAAGTCATGGAAGCTTTTTTCACCGCCCTGGGAAAATATCGCAGCACCTTCGGCTCCATGATGAATTCCAATGTCGAGACTTCCATCTTCTATGCGCGCTCGCGCAATTACGATACCTCCCTGCAAGCCTCACTCGACCAGCCCAATATTCCAGTCTCCGTGTATTCGCGGCTAGTCGAGGGAGTCAATCGCAATCTGCCTACGTTTCAGCGTTACCTGAAACTCCGCAAGCGAATGATGGGGCTTACCGAACTCCACTATTACGATCTGTACGCTCCGCTCGTGTCTTCGGTCGACACGAAATACACGGTCGACGTCGCCGAACACAACATCCTCGCCGCTCTCGCCCCGCTTGGCCAGGAATATGCCGTGGGCGCGAAGCGTGCCTTCACCGAACGCTGGATCGACATGTATCCCACCGAAGGCAAAACTTCCGGAGCCTATTCCAACGGCGGAGCCTACGACGTTCATCCCTACATGCTGCTGAACTACAACGGGAAGTACGACGATATGAGCACGCTGGCCCACGAACTCGGGCACACCATGCACAGTTATTTCTCGAATAAAAATCAGCCCTATCCCTTGTCCGCGTATCCGATTTTTGTGGCGGAAGTCGCTTCGACTTTCAACGAGGCCCTTCTGATGGATTACATGCTCAAGCAAATCAAAGATGACGACACCCGGCTTGCCTTACTGGGAAACTATCTGGAAGGCATCAAGGGGACGGTTTTCCGGCAGACTCAGTTTGCGGAATTTGAACTTCGCATGCACGAAATGGCTGAAAAAGGCCAGCCGCTCACCGGCGATTCTCTGTCAAAGCTCTACGACGAGATCGTAAAGAAGTACTACGGCCACGATCGCGGCATCTGCATCGTGGACGATTACATCGCTAACGAGTGGGCCTACATTCCCCATTTCTACAATTCGTTTTATGTCTTCCAGTACGCCACCTCGTTCACCGCATCTTCAGCCTTGTCGGAAAAAGTGCTGTCGGGCGAGCCCGGAGCCACCGAGCGCTATTTGAAATTCATATCGGCGGGCAAGTCGAAATATCCAATCGAACTCCTGAAAGACGCCGGAGTCGACATGACCACCGACGAACCGCTGGAGCTCACAGTCAAAAAGATGAATCGCGTAATGGATGAGATGGAGAAATTGCTGGACAAAAAAGGAACGGCGCCAGCAAAGAATTAGGTTCGCGACCTGCCCCAGCACCTCATGACTTGAACTGACGCCCAGCCACGAAGCGGCGAAAGAAGGCCTACTTAATAATCCCGCGCTCCGAGGCCTCAATAAACCGGATCAGCATCTCCACGTCCTCGCCGCGATCCGGTTCCGACTTGAGCCTCTCGAGCGCCTGCGATGTATTCATCTTCGACGCCAGCAGAATCTTGTACGCGTGATGAATCTTCGCAATCCGCTCCTTCGAAAACCCGCGCCGTTCGAGGCCAACCTTATTCATCCCGTACGCGTGCGTGTCGCGCGCCGCCGACGTCATGGAATACGGCAGCACATTCTGCGTGATGACCGTCCCGCCCCCGATATACGAATGCGCCCCAATGCGCACGAACTGGTGTACCGGGCATAGCGCCCCCACCACGGCCCACTCCTCCACGGTCACGTGTCCGCCCAGCGTCGCCCCGTTCACCAGCATGGCATGATCCTCAATCACGCAATCGTGCCCGATGTGCGTGTAGGCCATGATCAGCAGGTGGCTGCCAACTTTGGTCAGCCCGCCGCCTTTCACCGTCCCGCGATTGATGGTCACACACTCGCGAATCTCGTTGTGGTCACCAATCTCAAGCCGCGTCGGCTCACTCTGATAAGTCACATCCTGCGGCGCCATGCCAATCGCGCAAAACGGAAAGAAAGCATTGTCGGCGCCAATCTTCGTCGGCCCCTCAATCGCCACATGCGTCGAAAGACGGCATCCCTCGCCCAGTTCCACGTCCGCGCCAATCACACAATACGGCCCGATTTTGCACGAAGCCGGAACCTTAGCGCGCGGATCAATGAGGGCTGTGGGATGAACGTTCATGAACCAGTGTTCGATGGAGAGTTAGAAATTCGGAGACCTTCCTCTGTGCTCCCTCTGTGTCCTCTGTGGTTAAGCTCTTGAACTTGTCTGCGAATCGATCAGGATTGCGAATCCGCGTCCGAAGCCCGCCCCCGCGAACTATCAATCAGCTGGCACGAAACCGCCGCCTCGGCCACGCGCTTCTCGCCCACGTACGCATACCCCTGCATCTTCGCGGCAGTCATGCCCGGCACCGAGCGCCAGCCCTTGACCTCAACTTCCAGACGCAACTGATCGCCCGGACTCACCGGCCTCCGAAACTTGGCGCGCTCAATTCCCGTGAAAACCATCACCTTGTCGTTGCGATCCTCGACCTCAGTCAGCAACAAAGCCCCGCCCGCCTGAGCAATGGCTTCCACAATAAGCACCCCGGGCATGATCGGCAGCCCGGGAAAGTGTCCCGCAAAAAATGGCTCGTTGATGGTTACGTTCTTGATCGCCACGATGCGCTCTTTGCGCTTCAGTTCCAGCACCCGGTCAATCAACAAGAAAGGATAGCGGTGCGGAAGAATCTTCAGAATCTCGTGGATGTCGAGCGCGACCTTCGTCGGCCCGGGCGAAGAGTCCGGCACAGGGTTGCTCTCATTCATGTTGGTCGTAAAGCGGTTCGTCTCAAAACGGCTTGAAGATTATACTGTACGACTTGTGCTCGCAGCTTGCTTCCTCAGCCGCGTGCCGGGAGTGCAGAGCTAAAGATGCCAACCAAGAAGACCGCCAAGAAACCAGCGCCGTCCGACCCACTGTGGACGGAACGCCTGCGCTACTTCGAAGCGCGCCAGGAACAGATCGTTCAAACCATCCGCGAGTTCGTCGAAATCGAATCGCCCAGCGATAACAAGCCCGCCGCCGACCGCATGGGCGCCTTCCTCGCCGGAAGTTTCGAAGCTGTCGGCGGACGCGCACGCGTGCACCACTCCGAAGACTTCGCCGACAGCGTGCAAATCGATTTCCCCGGACCCGATCCCGCGCGAGAAAAGATCAAGCCCGTTCTTCTGCTCGGCCACTTCGACACCGTTTACCCGCTGGGCACGCTCGCCACCATGCCCTGCCAGGTCGACGACGAACGCATGCACGGCCCCGGCGTGCTCGACATGAAATCCGGAATCGCTCTCATGCTCTACGCCATCGCGGCGCTGCAAACCTGGCATGGAACCCTGCCGCGCCCGGTCACAGTTTTTCTTGTCTCCGACGAAGAAGTCGGCAGCTATTCTTCGCGCTCCATCACCGAGGCGTTGGCCAAGGAATCCTCCGCCGTACTCGTGCTTGAGCCGGCAGGCCCACGTGGCGCCGTGAAGACGGCGCGCAAAGGCGTCGGCGAATACATTCTGCATGTGAAAGGTGTGGCCGCGCACGCCGGGCTCGACCCCGGCAAAGGACACAGCGCGATTCTTGAGCTCTCGCGCCAAATCACCGCCGTCTCAAAGCTGAACGACTTGCAGCACGGCCTGTCGGTAAACCCCGGCGTGATTCGCGGCGGAACCCGCACCAACGTGATCGCCGCCGAAGCTACCGTCGAAATTGACGTCCGCATCAAGCAGGCCAAGCAAGCCGCCGTGCTCGATCGCAAATTCCACGCCCTGAAGCCTTTCGACAAACACTGCAAGCTCAGCATCGAGGGCGGCATCAACCGCATGCCCATGGAGCGCACTGCCGGCGTAGCCGCGCTCTACAAAAAAGCGCAGGCCATCGCGCAGCAGATCGGCTGGAAACTCGAAGAAGCCGCGGTCGGCGGAGGCTCCGACGGAAACTTCACCGCCGGCATGGGCATCCCTACTCTCGATGGCATGGGAGGCGCGGGCCAGGGCGCACATGCCCTCCACGAACACATCGTGATCTCCGAGTTGCCGCGCCGGGCGCTGCTTTTGGCGGGAATGATCGAGAGCGCCTGATCGAATCGTCGGACGCTCCGCTATTCCACGGCGACAAACACCAGGAAATAATCCATCTTGTCGCCCTTCACGAACTCGTAGTGCTCTTTCAGTTGATAGCCCGCCTCTTTCGCCTCGCGAATCACTACCTCGCGGCCAACTCCGTGATCTTCTCCATTACCATTACGGTCGATGATCCCCACCTTTGCGCCCGCACGCAGCGCCGCGCGCAGGTTCTGCAGCAGCGCCACCGGTTGCGCTACTTCGTGATAAGTCTTAAGCAACAAAACCGCATCCACCGAACTGGCGGGCAGCAGCGGATTGTCGCCCTTGCCTAGAATTGTTTTAATATTCTGCAGCTTCTCCTTCCGCGCCCGCTCGTCGACATAACGGATCGCCTCAGGATTGATGTCGACCGCAAACACCAGCCCGCCTCCGCCCACGCGCCGCGCCGCGCGAACACTAAACCATCCCGAGCCCGCGCCAATGTCGGCGACAGACTTCCCCGGTGCGATACCGAGAATATCCATCACCCGATTGATCTGCAGTCGATCCTCACGTCCGGGAGAATCGAACACCGAGAGGTCCCCGGTATAAGGCTCGCTGGTCTTGCGCTGTTCACCCAGCGGAGCCGCCGGCGTGGGAACGGAACTCTGGGCCGCACTCTGCGCCGCGGCGGGCGTCACATTCCGGAATGGGATTTGAAAAAAGAAAAGCAGCAGCGCGAGCTCGATAAACAAGCGTCTGAACATCCGGCCAGCCTCCACGAAAACGTCGTCTTCCAGAATAGACTTGCGGAGCTCCTGCTGGTGAGCAATTCAGATGAGCCCAACGTTCGTAACCTGCGATTCACCTTCGGGCCCGCTCACGCAGCATGGCATGCACCAGCGCAACCGGAAGCCCCACCACGTTGCTGTAATCGCCTTCAATGCGCGGAATCCAGCGCGAAGCGATCCCCTGGATCGCGTAGGCTCCAGCCTTATCCATGGGCTCGCCGGTCGCAATGTAGTCGCGAATTTCTTCATCGGACAACTCGCTCATCGTGACCAGCGTAGTTTCAGAAGCGGTATGCTCCTCACTGGCCACTGGCAACTGCCCGCTGGCCACTGCCTCCACCACGCACACACCCGTAATCACGCGATGCACGCGGCCCGAGAGCAGGCGCAGCATGCGAGCGGCATCGACCGCGTCGGCGGGCTTGCCGAGGATCATCTCATCGACCACAACGATCGTGTCCGCCCCCAGCACGACATCCTGCGGGCGCAACCGCCAGACTGCCATCGCCTTCTCGCCCGCCAGCCGCTCGGCATAATCGCGCGGCGCTTCTCCGGCGCGCGGCGTCTCATCAATATCCGCCGGCTGCACGACAAATGAAATCCCCACATTGCGCAGAAGTTCCTGACGTCGCGGCGAAGCCGAAGCGAGAACGAGCATGGAATTCGATTTTACTGACCACTGACGACTGGCCACTGACCACTGAATCTAACGGCTCCCCACCACTCCGCGCACCGATTCAATCAGCTTGGCCGAATCATACCCCACACCATCTTTGAAAACGGTTTCCACGTTCTCGATGTCGTCAATCTTCTTCGACGGATCGCCCTTGATGAGAACCAGGTCTGCCTGCTTCCCCGCCGCGATCGTGCCCACCCGCTCCAACTCACCCAAAAACTGCGCACCATTCGCGGTCGCAATGTGGATCGCCTCCACCGGCGTGAATCCCGACTCGACGAGCAGTTCCACTTCCCGCTGATCGCCAAAGCCTGCGATCACTCCGCCCATCCCCGTCGGGTCGAGCCCCGCCAACAGCAATCCGCCAGCCTTCGAGAACGCATATTCGAATTCCTCTTCTTTCTTAAACGCCGCCTCATACGGAGACACGTCACTGCCAAAGCGCTGCCGGATGCGGGTCGTGTCGCTCGCTCGCACGCGATTCGCCAGCACCGCGCTGCGCGCATCCGGCGATAGCGCGTCGAGCACCCGCTTCTGCATGGTCGGCCGCCCCGGAAAACTTCCCATCTCAAACACCGGCAACGTCGATGTGATCGCAACATGATGCTGAATCAAATACTGGATCGTGTCATGCAGCGCCCCGGAATTCACTTCCAGCTTCGCCATCCCGACGGGATCCTCGCCATCCTCCGGACACTGGTCCAGCTTCTTGCCCGCCATGAATTCCGTATCGACAAACAGCCCGTGCTCCAGATCATCAATCCCCAAGTCGGCCGCCTCGCGAAAATTCACCGCGCACAAATGCCCCGTCACCTTCGCGCCCCGCTTGTGCGCCGCCTGAATCGCCGCGCCCAGCTCCGCCCGTGTGATGAACATGTACGCCTTGAAATTATCGACTCCCTGATCGAGCCAGAAATTCACGGTGCGCGTCGCGTCCTCGGGGCCCGTGAGCTGGTGCATTTGAAGCGCCCACGAACCCGCGCCCTCCAGATACGGCCCGGTCACATGCATCTTCGGCCCCGGCGTCTGCCCCGCGTCGATGGACTTCTTCAGTTCCAGATCCGTATACGGTTCCAGCGCCCCGGTGGTGCGAATCGTAGTCACGCCGCCCGCCAGATACAGCCGCGGAAAACTGAATCCCATCTCGCCAAAAATCCCATTCCCCATGGGATAAAACATGTGGTCGTGCATCCCCACCAGCCCGGGGATCACGCTGTAGCCATGCAGATCAAGCACCTGCGCATCTTTCGGCACGCTCGCAGTCGGAGCATCGCCCACCGACTCAATCTTCCCCTTGCTGACGATGACAGTCTGATCCTCACGCGCCGCTGCGCCCGTGCCGTCGATCACGCGCACATGCGTGAGCGCAACAACAGGAGCATTCACTTTGACGAATGCCCGCACTGCCGGCGAAAGTGTTTGCCCCGCAGCGCCTCGGCTGAGAATCAAACTGAAAACGACAACCACCAGCTTGCGCATGTTCTTTCCTCCATCAACAGAGCAGGATTCTACCCGAGAAAACGCCGCCTCGCGCGTGATCTCGCCCCTGGCCCCTAACCACTGACCCCTGGCCACTGCTGTTAGAATTGAGCCTTACCCGCTCTCATCATGGATTCCCAGCACATCCGCAATTTCGCGATCATCGCGCATATCGACCACGGCAAATCCACGCTGGCCGACCGCTTGCTGGAGTTGACCGGATCGCTCACCGCGCGCGAAATGCAAGCGCAAGTCCTCGATTCCATGGACCTAGAGCGCGAGCGCGGCATCACAATCAAAGCCCACGCCGTCCGCATGGCCTACACCGCGCAAGACGGTCAGACCTACCAGCTCAATCTAATTGACACCCCAGGCCACGTGGATTTTTCCTACGAAGTCTCGCGCTCCTTAGCATCGTGCGAAGGCGCGCTGCTAGTCGTCGACGCGTCTCAAGGAGTTGAAGCCCAGACGCTGGCGAATTCCTATCTCGCCATCAATCATGGCCTCGAAATTATTCCCGTCATCAACAAGATCGATCTGCAAAGCGCCGATATTCCCCGCACCAAAGAAATGATCGAAAGCGCCGTCGGCCTCGATGCCTCCGACGCCGTGCTCATCAGCGCCAAGACCGGACAAGGCGTCCCCGATGTTCTCGAAGCCATCGTGAAGCGCGTCCCTCCACCCAAGGGATCGCCCGACAACCGGCTCCAGGCACTGGTTTTCGACTCCTGGTTCGATCCTTACCGCGGCGTCATCGTGCTCACCCGCGTTTTCCAGGGCACGCTGAAAAAAGGTGACCGCATCCGCCTCTGGTGGAACGGCACCACCTTCGACGCCGAAACTCTCGGCGTGCTCACTCCCAAGCCCGTCGAAATCGACGAACTTGCAGCCGGCGAAGTCGGCTTCATCATCGCCAACATCAAGAACGTCGCCGACACCAAAATCGGCGACACCATCACTCATGACGGCGCCCCCGCCCTCGAAGCCCTGCCCGGCTTCGAAGAAATCAAGCCCATGGTTTTCGCCGGACTCTACACCGTCGATTCCCACGAGCACACCCGCCTGCGCGAAGCCCTGGAAAAACTTCGCCTCAACGATTCCTCCTTCTTCTTCGAGCCCGAAAGTTCCGTCGCCCTCGGCTTCGGATTCCGCTGCGGCTTCCTCGGCCTGCTCCACATGGAAATCATTCAGGAGCGTCTTGAACGCGAGTTCTCTCTCGAACTCATCACCACCGCCCCCGGCGTGCGCTACAAGATTTACAAAACCGACGGCACCATGGTCGAAGTCGATAACCCTTCGCGCTGGCTCGACCCCAGCGAGATCGCCAAGATCGAAGAGCCCATCATCCTCGCCACCATCCTCACCAACGAAGAATACGTCGGCGGAATTCTCAAACTGGTCGAAGACAAACGCGGCAAGCAGAAAACTTTCGAATACGTCAGCTCCTCCCGCGTCATGCTGCACTACGAATTGCCGCTCAACGAAATTGTCCTCGACTTCTACGACCGCCTCAAATCCGTTTCCCGCGGCTACGCTTCCCTCGACTACCACCTCGCCGACTACTGGGAATCGCCCATGGTCAAAATGGACATCCTCGTCGCCGGCGAACCCGTCGACGCCCTCTCCATCATCGTCCACCGCGACTTCGCCTACGACCGCGGCAAAGCCCTGGTCTCGAAAATGCGCGAACTCATCCCGCGCCAAATGTTCGAAGTCGCGATCCAGGCCTCCATCGGCGCAAAAATCATCGCCCGCGAAACCGTCTCCGCAATCCGCAAAAACGTAATCGCCAAATGCTACGGCGGCGACATCTCCCGCAAACGCAAACTCCTCGAGAAACAAAAAGAAGGCAAAAAGCGCATGAAGCGCATCGGCCGCGTCGACATCCCCCAGGAAGCGTTCTTAGCCGTCCTGAAGGTCGGCGAAGACAGTAACTAGTCGCTGAGATTACGTGGGGACAGACTCCCTCGGCTGTCTAGCGAGCGCAGCTCGCGTGCTTTGTCGGTTCCCGACAGTTACGTCGAGGCCGTAGCAGGAAGCACAATGCGGTTAGGACGTAGATTAGTAAATAATCGCCCAGGTTTTAGGTTCTTGCCTTCCAGCTTCAGATCACTTCCGAATCCCGGTCTTAGTCTACGGTGAGGATCAAACTAGCTGAATGCGACAGCGACCCGGATTTAGCGGTTACTGTCAGCGAATAGGTTTGTCCTGCGGCCTGCTTGTTGCCGCTGCAGCCAAATTCCGCCAGGACAACCGCGGCAAGTCCCAGCAATAGCAGCGGCTTCATTCGAAACGCCATACTCCTAGCGCGTCCCGAAAAGGGCAACAGAATCAGCCCCATCGCGCCCAGCATCATCCCCGCATCGAAGGAGTTCGCCCCGTTTAGCGCTCCCATGGCTCCCGGCACGCTTATGGTCAGAGTTACAGTGGTTGGGCCCGAGTTCACCGGCACCGAGGTGGGCGAAAATGTTGCCGTTGCTCCATTTGGAAGGCCTGTCACCGAAAATGTAGTCGTGGCCGCCGTCGTGGTACCCGTCGGTGGTGTTAGAGCCAGTGAGTAAGTAGCCTGCCCACCGGGCTGAATCGTTGCTGAAGTAGACGTTCCAGTAGGCGCGTTGAAGGTGAAATCCTGGGCAAGAGTGTACATCGCAGAAGCCGTCAAGCTCTGAGCGTACTGTGGCGCTACAGCATAGGCCATTATTGATTCACTACCGATGCCAGACAGGGTGATCGGGCCACTATATTGAAGGTACCCGCTCGTCTGAATCAAGCCACTCTCCGAGTAGTAAATGGTTGCGCTGGTCGTTGAATCGGTAATGGTTATTGTCTGGGGTGACCCGTAGGTTCCAGAACTTGGGGAGATACTCGGTGTGGCTGCTAGGATAGTGAGCGTCGTTGTGCCAGAGACGCTGGATTTGTAATTGGTGTCTCCTGGATAGCTTGCATTGACTTCCTGGGGGCTGGGGCCTGTCGGTGAAATCCCGCCTATACTTGCTGTGACACTCAGCGTAGGCTGTGTCAACAGAATCGGAACCGTGCCCCCTTGATTTGGTACGGCGAGATCTGAGATACCATCCCCGTTGAAGTCAGCAGCCGCGAGGTAGCCTGAACCCAACTGAGACTGAGCATCCACCGCCATCGCGGCAGCGAACGTTCCGTCACCTTTGCCGAGCAGGACGGCCAAGAGACCATGCCAGAATTCCCCGGCGGCCAGATCCGGAATTCCATCACCGTTGAAATCCGCGACAACGACGGAATGAAAATTCAAACCAGGAGCAGAGTTCGCCGTTGCCGTTTGGAACGTTCCGTCTCCGTTTCCGAGGAGAACCATCACGGCATTATTGTTGCCGGAATAGTTCGTCACTGCGATGTCGGGGATTCCATCCCCATTGAAGTCAGCAATAGCCAATCCATCCGGGGAACCACCGATTACCGGACTCTGGGGCATTTCCTGGAACGTTCCGTCCCCCTTGCCTAAGAGGATGGTCACGGTCCCACTCACACTGTTTGTGACCGCCATGTCAGCATTGCCATCAGAATTGAAGTCCCCTACGGCAACGTTAATCGGGCCTGTGCCCGTGCTAGGGCTAGTAGGGGTCTGACTGAATGTTCCGTCCCCATTTCCAAGGAAAATTAGGACCGAGTTGGCATTCACGACCGCCAGGTCTGGAATGCCATCTCCATTGAAGTCCCCGACCGCCACAGACTGAGGTGTACCGCCTGTGTTCAGGTTAGGAACGTTTGCGGAAAATGAGCCATCTCCATTCCCGAGGAGGACGGTCACAATATTCTGGTCAACACTCGTTACGGCCAGGTCGGGTATACCGTCGCTGTTGAAGTCACCGACTGCGATGGAGTCAGGATAGAGGCCTACTGTTGGACTGGCGGTCGTGGCCGTGAACGATCCGTCGCCGTTGCCTAGAAGAATGGCCAACAGTACTTGGCCGTCATTGCTATCCGAGACTGCCAAGTCCTGAATGCCGTCTCCGTTGAAATCCGCGGCCGCAACCGCATTGCCCTGTTGAGTCACGCTGGGGCTGCTGAAGTTCGGGAAAGTCAACCCAACTACACCACTCGACCCGAGCGCCGCAGTACCGAGGATCGCGTTGTTCGTCGTAATATCCACAAAGGAAACCAATCCCGTGGGAGTGGGCACGTTTGGATTATTGACAATCCCGGCAACGGTCGCCGTGAGAGTATAGTTCCCGGGATTCCCGCTCGGTGTAATTGTGGTCGTCGACGCGCGAAGTCCGGTGACGCTCAGTGATGACGCCGCTGAGGAACTTGTCGCATACTTTGTCGTTCCGAGAAATACTGCTCTATAGCTGCCGCTTCCTATCCCAGGACGAAACTTCAGTACCGCGATTCCCTTACTGGTCAGCTGCGCCATTCCCAATAGATGGACATCCGTGCAGTGTTTCGCCGATGCGTCGCAAAAATTGATCTGACCGGTAGTCAATGCCGTGGATCCCGAACTCACCGATGCGGTCAGAGTAACCACACTGCCCGAGCCAACTGTGGTCACCACAGTGCCGCTCGATGTCACTGTTAGGGTCGTGGTCGTCGCCGCTTTTGTCTGCGCACAAGCTATTTTCGATATACCGCATACACCAATGGCAAGCACAAAAGCTAGTATCAACAAGTGCGGTTTCATTTTGAGCTTCTTGTCTGATTCCAGCGAAAGGATATCTCAATGAAGTAAAACTGACCAGGCCGCTTTTCGGTGAGAGCGGTTCTGGGCATCTTCAAGGTTCGGTAGCGTCAGGCCGTTCTGATTGTGGTTTTTTCGGTCACCGTGCTCTCTGGGCAGCTGCGATTCTTGCCCTTCGACCACAGAAATCGCGTCTCGAACTGATGTTCCCTTACCGTGTCCCGCTCCCAAAGTTGGGAGCGCTGCGCCAATCCCACTCATTTCTTTGGTCAAATGATCATGCCCGTTCTTCAACATCTCCCTTTCCCCGAATCCCCCCCCCGGGTGTATCCTTTCCCACCATGCGCACCCTAACCCCAACCCTGCTCCTGTTCCTAACCCTCGCCGCCACCGCACTCGCGCAACAGCCCGAGACCAAGCCCGCCCCCAAGCCCGAAGACACCGAAGTCTGGCAGCCCGAGCCCAAAGTCGTCACGCCCGGCGCCACCTGCGCCGCCGCGCCCTCCGACGCCATCATCCTCTTCGACGGCAAGAATCTCGACGAATGGGTCTCTGCCCAAGACCGCAACACCCCCGCCAAGTGGACCGTCGCCGCCGGCATCCTCACCGTCGACAAGCCCTCCGGCAACATCGAGACCAAGCGCACTTTCAAGAACTATCAACTGCACATCGAATGGAAAGTTCCCGAGAACGTCAACGGCTCCGGCCAGCTCCGCGGCAACAGCGGAGTCTTTCTCGCCTCCACCGGCCCCGGCGACGCCGGCTACGAACTCCAGGTCCTCGACAGCTACAACAACAAAACCTACGTCAACGGACAGGCCGCCAGCATCTACAAGCAGGCCGCCCCGCTCGCGAATCCGAATCGCAAGCCCGGCGAATGGCAGACCTACGACATCGCCTGGACCGCTCCCACCTTCAACCCCGACGGCTCCCTGAAATCTCCCGCCTACGTCACCGTCTTTTTCAACGGAGTCCTGGTGCAGAACCACTTCGAACTCAAAGGCGAGACCCGCTACATCGGCGCGCCTTTCTACAAAGCCTTCGACGGCGCCCCCATCAAACTCCAGGCCCACGGCGACCCCAGCCCGCCCCTCAGCTTCCGCAACATCTGGGTCCGCGTCCTGGATTAGTTGGGAGATTCATCAGGAAAGCTGCAGTGGCGCGGGCAACTCGCACCGCAGCACGCTCCATCTCACCACTCGCTGTTACCCCAGGGAACTTCCAGTTCAACGTAGGAGTCTATTCCTGCGACCCTGCTCCTTTCGCTCGACCGTTGGAGGCATTCATGTTTCGTCGAATCCTTCTTTTCTCGACACTCTTCATTGTCTTTCCCCACCCACGCGTCACAGCTCAACAATCGGCAGCCGCCGCTCCCACCTCTACGCAACAGTCGCCAGCCA
>DATHQJ010000106.1:0-3824 GCA_035482825.1 Binatus sp. (SeqCode)
CTACTCGCAAAGCGAACGCCGCGCGCATTATCTCGCCGCCTGGCAATCTCTGCGCGCGACAGGCCGAATCTACCCCTGCACCTGCTCCCGCAAAGACGTAGCCCAATCCGCCAGCGCCCCCAACGAAAATGACTCCGACGACGAGCCCATCTACCCTGGCCACTGCCGCCCCGATTCGCGCGGACACAACCTCAACCCAGGTGGCGACGGACGCATCGTCCGCCCCGCGGAGGCGAAGCCCCGCGGAACCCATCCCCACCGCCAAGAATCGGAGCCTATCTCCCCAAATCTAAACCCAGCCACCGCCCCCGCGAACTGGCGCTTCCGCGTCGCGGACGGCGAAGCCATCGAATTCACCGACCTCCACCTCGGCCCCCAACTCCTAACCGCCGGCCGCGATTTCGGAGACTTCATCGTGTGGCGCCGCGACCACGTCCCCGCCTATCAACTCGCCGTAGTCGTCGACGATGCCGCCATGCAAATCACTGAAGTGGTCCGCGGTGCCGACCTGCTGAAATCCACCGCCCGCCAAATCCTCCTCTTCCGCGCCCTCGGCCTTCCCACCCCCGCCTACTATCACTGCGATTTAATCCGCGACGCAGCCGGCGTCCGCCTTGCAAAGCGCCACGATGCCCTGAGCATCCGCCACCTGCGCCAATCAGGATGGACCCCCCAACAAGTGCGTCTCATGCCGTGACCGCAACTCATGTGAAGACCATCCCAACTCAAGGGAGACTCACCCCAACTCATGTGGCGACCGACGTCTCGTCCGTCCCGCGGAGGCGAAGCCCCGCGGAACCTATCCAACAGCCTCCAACAGCCGATGATGCGAGTCGTGGCCCCAAGCCCCGTGTACAATCGTTAGCTCCGCAATGACAGACGATCCCAACCAACACTCCGCTAGCCCCGCCCCACGCAAGCTCATCATCGCCATCGACGGCCCCGCAGGCGCTGGCAAAAGTACGATCGCCTCGCGCCTGGCTCGCAAACTGGGCTACGTGAATCTCGAGAGTGGAGCCATGTACCGCGCCCTCGCCCTCAAAGCGATCGACCGCGATATTTCTTTTGACGATGAAACCGCGCTGACCAAGCTGGCCGAGTCATCCCGCATCCAGCTCGAGCCGACCATCGGAGGCAACCGCACCCTGCTCGACAGCCACGATGTTTCCTCGCGCATCCGCGAGCGCGACGTCACCGAAGCCGCGTCGCGTGTGTCCGTACATCCGCAAGTCCGCGCGTGGATGGTCGCTCACCAGCGCGCGATGGGCGCCGGCGGCGGCATTGTGATGGAAGGCCGCGATATCGGAACGAATGTTTTTCCCGATGCGGATTTGAAGATATTTCTCGACGCCGACCCCGTCGTCCGCGAGCAGCGCCGCATGGAGCAGCAAAAAATCAGAGGTGAAGTAGCCGCCAGCACAGCCGCCGACCTGCGCGAACGCGATCACCGCGATCGCACCCGCTCCGTATCCCCGCTAGTCGCAGCCCGAGACGCCGTAGTGATCGATTCCACAAAATTAACGGAAGACGAAGTCCTCGAAAGAATCGAAACCCTGGCCGAAAAAAAACTGACCCCGTAGCGTGTGCCCCAATCCATGTGGCGACGGACGCCTCGTGGAGGCAAAGCCCCGCGGAACCCATCCCAACCGCCGACGGCATTAGGTCTGACCCCTGGCCCCTAACCCCTGCTCTTCAATTCTCCGTAGGTTCAACCTTATCCTTCGGCGCCGGCAGCGTCTTCGCCGGCTTACCCTGCTTTGCTCCCGGCACTCCGCCGGTAACGCCGCCAGACACGCCTTCCTTCGGCCCAACCCGCACCGCAGCCTTGCGAATCTCGATCCCGCCATGTTCGTTGTTGAGCACCACGTGCGCCGTGGCGTTTCCTACCGAACCGCTGGCGTTGCCCTTGTCGTCGCCATTGTCGACTTTTAAGTCGGGAAAGTCCGATTGAATCTCTCCGTCGCGCGTGCGGGCCTCCAGACGGAAACCGGATTTCTCCGGTATCCCCACATGAATATCACCCTCGCGGTTGTCGATCTGCACATTCCCCAGCGAACGCATTTCCACGTCCACGCCGCCGTTGTCGTCCTGCAGCCGCACGTCGCCCGAAACATCTTCCAGACGAATATTCTTCGAGCGCGTCAGCAAGTGCAGCGGTCCGGTAATCTCGTCGGCGTGCAGATCGTCGGAATCCAGGCTCAGGTCGCCTTCAATCTTCGCGAACTCCATATCCGTGCGCGAAGATTTGAACGTCACACTCTTGCCGAGGTGCGCCAGCTTCACGCTCTCATCGAACTCGCCCTCTAGTTGCACTGTCCCTTTCACATCCGACACCGAAGTTTCGTTCAACCGCCCGTCCACCCGCACGTCGCCGGTGATCTGCTCAATCTTCGCCGAGCCTTTTTCTAGACTCACTTTCACATTACCCGAGACCTCTTCCACCGTAACGTCCCCGTGTTGCACGTTGAGGTCCAGGTTACCCTGGCGGCTGATGACGTTAACGTCGCCGCGGCGCGAAACCACGGAAACCGCCGCCGTGTGGGGCAACGAAATGTCGAGATCGGTTTTAACCGCGTGATTGCCGTATGTTTGGTTGGCGTCCAACGTGACCAGGTCGCTGATTACCGTAATCTTGGGCTTGGTTTCGCTGTTGTACTTCTCGGCATCACTCTGACTGTCAGCGCCCACGCGCTTGCGGACGACCACTGTGATCTTGTTGTCATCAGAAGCGTGCACGCTTACCGCGCCGTCCGTGTCGATCACCTTCAGGCTGGCACCCGCTGGAAAGTCCTGTTCCAGATGGTCGTCGAAGTTATAGTTGTCGCCGAAAATGTTGTTGAAGTCTTCGTCGTCAATGTTGAATTGGTCCCGGATATTCGGCCAGTGCTCGCGGAAGCGCACCGCCTGCGTCGCCGTGAGCCCGCTGATCACGATCAGCACCACCAGCAGGACTCCGCCGGCGCCGATTCCCGGAGCGCGCTGCCCCGTTCGTTGCGCCTGCATATGTTCCGCCAGCTTGATCACTCCCCAAAGAATCAGCAGCAACGGCCAGTAGTGCGCGAACCAGATTCCCAGACTCGACCACGACAGCAAGTGCATGTTACCCAGAAGAAACACCACCCCGACGAGAATCAGCACGACCGGACCGGCAAACGACCGGCGGCGGCGCGGCGGAAGCTCCGCGTTCGGCATCATCGGGCCAGGCGTTGCTGGGTTCGGCGTTCCAAAGTTAGACATGATTCACCTCGCCAGAAGAAGGCGGTTGTTCCGAATCCGGCGCAGCTCCGGACGGAGTCGTGTCCGGTGGCGCTCCCGGTGGAGGCGTCGGTGGAAAACCCGTCGGCGGCGTCGGTGGAAAGCCCGCCACAGGGGGCAGCGGACCCGTGTGCCCTTCCGACGAAGCGTTGCTCTGCATCAGCTTCACGATGCCGATCACCAGCAGAATCGCCGGCCAGGTGCGATGGAATTCGATGCGACCGATGCTGTCGAACAGGAAAAGCATGCCCAGGGTCACCAGCATTGCCGGCCCCATCAGTTTGCGGGTGCGGCAACGCTCGCAGTAACACATGCGATGGTCGGAATCGATCAATCCCCAATTCTTGGCAAAACTCCACCCACCCACCCCGACCAGGATCAGCGGCCAGAAGCGGCCAATGCCAAGTTCAAACAGTCCCACCGTATGCAGCAGGAACAGCACACCAAGACCAATCAGAACCACCGCGCCAATCGGAACCTTAGTGGCGTCGACCCTCTCACCCGCGCCGAAAGTTTGCGCCAGCCCAAAAGGATCCGGGACCGGTTGGCCCAGCTGAATCGCTCTTGCC
>DATHQJ010000107.1:0-11969 GCA_035482825.1 Binatus sp. (SeqCode)
AGAACCGGACGGAGACGGAAGACCTGACTGCGGAAGTGTTTCATCAGGCGCTGGCCAATTTGAAACGGTTTGAGTGGCGGGGGATTCCGTTTGCGGCGTGGTTATTCAGGATTGCGGCGAATCTGATTTCCGACCGCTGGCAGCGCTCGGGGCGGGAAGTGGCGGATGACATCGCGGTTGAGTCGGCGCAGGCGAGTCCGTCCGAGATTGAGGATGTGGAGCGGCGGGCGACCTTGTTTCGGCTGGTCGATACGCTGCCGGTGGAGCAGCGGCGGGTGGTGGTGCTGCGGTTTGTGGAAGAGAAGAGTATTAAGGAAGTGGCGCGGGAGATTCGCAAGACCGAGGGCGCGGTGAAGCAGTTGCAGTTTCGCGCACTCACGAGCCTGCGAACGCGCATGGAGGGTGCCGATGCCTAAGCGCTCTCTGAATCCGGGGAATGGCGGAAACAACGATACGAAGAAGGTTGAGCAGTTGAACAAGGCCGTCGAGGCGATGCTTGCCCGGAATGACGGGCGGGTTAGCAGGGCGGACAAGGAGATCGAGCCACTGGTGCGCATCGCGGCGGACTTGCGCAATCTGCCGAGTGCGAGTTTCAAGGCACGATTGAAATCCGAATTAGGAGGAAGAAAGCGTATGTCTACCATACTTGAGCCCACCGTTGCCGAGCCTGTTGCCGCCGTTCACATGAGTGCGTCACCCAGGATAGCGTTCCGCGATCCTGCGAAAGCGATTGAGTTCTACAAGCGCGCTTTAGGTGCGAAAGAGACGTTCCGTTTTGAGGTTGGAGGGACAATCCCGCACGCCGAACTGATGATCGGCGATTCGGCCATTGATATAACCGGCGAATGGCCGGAGGGAGGGCGTTTCAGCGCCGAAACGCTGGGTGGTTCGCCGATTTCGATTTCCATCCAGGTCCCGGATGTAGATTCGTTTGCGGAGCACGCCGTGGCCGCCGGTATGAAGCTGGTGCGTCCGCCCAAAGACCAGTTCTACGGGCATCGCGATGCGACGCTCGAGGATCCGTTTGGCTATTCGTGGGGCGTGTACACGGTTAAGGAAGAGATGTCAGGGGAAGAAATGCACCGGCGAATGCAGGGGATGATGACGACCGGGCCCGAGGGCGGGAAGATGCCGGAAAAGAAAAAGGGCGTCAGTCCCGTGCCTGCGGGATTCCGCATGGTCACGCCGTATCTGGTGGCAGCGGATGGGCTGGGGCTGCTGGAGTTCACCAAACAGGGTCTGGGCGCGGAAGAACTCATGCGGGCGGTGATGCCTACGGGCGTGCACACTGAAGTGCGCATCGGGGATACCACGCTAATGATGGGCGGCGGCCTCGCCGGAAAGAAATTCCCCGGCACGCTGCAGCCGAATGCGCTGCACATCTATGTCGAGGATGCGGACGCGGTGACCGCGAAAGCCGTGGCGGCGGGGGCGACGCTGATCGATCCGGTGCGCGATCAGGAGTATGGCGAGCGCTCCAGCACGGTGCGCGATCTGGCGGGCAACTACTGGTACATTGCCACGGCCAAGGGAGACAAGCATGTCCCGGAAGGGCTGTTCAGCGTGAATCCTTATTTGCATCCGCGGCGCGCTGAGCCTTTGATCAGCTTCCTGAAGCGCGCGTTCGAGGCGGAGGAAGTGTCGAAGTATGCCTCGCCCGATGGCGTTGTGCACCATGCCGTGATTCGCGTCGGCGATTCCGTACTGGAGATGGGTGAGGCTCATGGCAAGTACGAGCCGATGGAGGCCATGTTCTATCTCTATGTGCCGAACATGGAGGCGGTGTACCGGCAGGCACTGGCGGCGGGCGCGACCTCGTTCCAGGAGCCGACGGATCAGCCTTACGGCGATCGCAATGCCGGCGTGAAGGACGCGTTTGGGAACAAATGGTACATCGCGACGCATGTCAAGGATGTGGCGATGTAACAATTCAACGATAGGGCGCGGGACAATGCGTCACCGCCCCTCTGTCATCCTGAGGAGGACGTTCTTTGCCCGACGAAGGACCTATGCAACTTGCGGGCGGTGAGATAGCGCTGGCAAATTGCATAGGTCCTTCGCTTCGCTCAGGATGACAAAGACCTCGCCTACTCCGTTTGACCCTCCCTACTCCCTTCTTTAGACTGAAGGTTTCAGGATTTCTGCGGGTCTCAAACTATGGCTGAAAGCATTCATGTGAAACTCCCGGATGGGAGTGTGAAGGAAGTTCCTAAGGGTACGACTGCGCTCGAGATTGCGAAGTCGATTGGGCAGCGGCTGGCCGATGCGGCGCTGGTGGCGAAGGCTAATGGCGACCTCATCGATCTGACGCGGCCGCTGGAGAAAGATACCGAGCTGCGTCTTATCACCGAAAAAGATCCTGAGGCGCTGGAAGTCTTCCGGCATTCGTCGGCGCATTTGCTGGCGGCGGCGGTGCTCGAGTTGTTTCCGGAGACCAAGCTGGGGCATGGGCCGGCGACGGAGAACGGATTTTTTTATGACTTCTACCGGCCGACGCCGTTTACGCCGGAGGATCTGGAGAAGATCGAAAAGAAGATGCAGGAACTGGTGCAGCAGAATCTGCCATACGCGCGCGAGTTTCTGCCCCGCGACCAGGGGTTGGCGGAATTTAAAAAAGAAGGCGATTTCATGAAGTGCCACTTCATCGAGCAATTCACTAAGCCTGATGAAAAGATTTCCATCTACCGCACGGGGAAGTTTACGGATTTCTGCCGCGGCCCGCATATTCCGTCGACCGGGAAAATCAAGGCGTTCAAGCTGTCGAACATTGCGGGAGCGTACTGGCTGGGGGACGAGAAGAATCCGCAGCTGCAGCGCATTTACGGGACGTCGTTCTTCTCGAAGAAGGACCTCGATGATCATCTCAAGCAGATTGAAGAAACCAAGAAGCGCGATCATCGCGTGCTGGGGCAGCAGCTGGATCTGTTTTCGATTCAGGAGCTGGCCGGGCCGGGGCTGATTTTCTGGCATCCCAAGGGCGGGATCATCCGCAAAGAGATGGAAGACTGGATGCGGGAGCAGTACCTGAAGCGCGGCTATTCGCTGGTGTACACGCCGCACGTGGCGCGGCGGCAGTTGTTTTTCACCTCGGGGCATGAAGGCTACTACTCGCAGAATATGTTCGACGCGATGGAGCTCGACGACGCGGAATACCGGCTGAAGCCGATGAATTGTCCGGGGCACATTCTGATTTACAAAGACTCGCTGAAGTCGTATCGCGATTTGCCAGTGCGGCTGGGCGAGCTGGGGACGGTGTATCGGTATGAACGTTCGGGCGTGATGCACGGGCTGTTGCGGGTGCGCGGGTTCACCCAGGATGACTCGCACATCTTCTGCACGCCGGAGCAGGTGGAAGGCGAGATTACCGGTTGTCTCGAGTTTGCCCTGGATGTGCTGAAGGATTTTGGCTTCGACCAATTTCAGACCGAGCTTTCTACCTGGGATCCGAGCGACCGCAAGAATTTTGTGGGCAGCGAAGAGCAATGGGTCCATGCCACTCAATCGCTTGAAAATGTGCTGAAGCGCAAGAATGTCGAGTACAAGACCATCCCTGGCGAAGCGGCGTTTTATGGGCCGAAGATTGATATCAAACTCGTCGACGCAATTGGAAGGCTGTGGCAACTTTCGACGGTGCAGGTTGACTTCAACCTGCCGCAACGCTTCGGCCTGGAATACGTGGCGGAGGATGGTTCACGGAAGCAGCCGGTGATGGTGCATCGCGCGCTGTTCGGATCGATCGAACGATTCTTCGGTGTGCTGATTGAGCATTATGCGGGCGCGTTCCCGGTGTGGCTGTCGCCGGTGCAGGCGGCGATGATCCCCATCAGCGAGCGGCATGCGGAGTATGCGAACAAAGTCGCGGCACAACTCAAGGCGATCGGCGTGCGGGTGGAAGTGGATGCGCGCAACGAAAAGATGAATGCGAAGATCCGCGAGCATGCCATGCAGAAGGTGCCGTTCCTGCTCGTGGTCGGAGATAAAGAGGCGGAGGCGGGGAAGGTGAACGTGCGCACGCGCGGGAAAGAGAAGACGGAGGACATGCTGGCGGCGGAGTTTGTGGAGAAGATTGGGAAGGTGATTGCGGAGAAGAGCGCGGGAGTGTAAGAGTTCTGCCCAGCTCGTCACACCGACTTCTCCTTGCGCTGTCTGCGGGTGTTCCATTCTTCCGCGGTGATCTCCCAGATTTCGGCGGGGAGTCGGCCGGACACGAACTCGTGCTCTTCGGTTACCACCAGGCGCATGCCGCTTCGTTCTGAGATGCGGCGCGATGCGGTGTTGGCCACCGCCTTGGGAGCGCGCAGTACCGGAAACTTCAGCGTATTGAACCAGAAGTCGGTGACGGCTTCGCAGGCCTCCGTCATCAGGCCTTGGCCGTGCCAGGGTAGTCCCAACCAGAATCCGCGATTGATGGGCCCGTTTTTGATCAGCGAAATGCTGCCAATCAGCCGCTCGGGCTTGGTCTTCAGACGCAGCGTCCAGTGCCATTGTTCTTCGCGTTCCATCGCCGGGAGAGCGACGTCGCGGTAGTAGGAATGCGCGCCATCCGGCGGATAGGGCCAAGGCACCGTCTTCGCTAGATAGCGGACGATCCCCCAATGCGGAAACAGAAGTTGCGTCTGCGGCGCATCTGCCAGCTCCAGAGGCCGCAGCAAGAGGCGCGAAGTTTGGAGTGGGGGCACCACGGTGAGCATGATAACGCAGCTTCGGATTCGATCCTGAGAGATGCACTTCGCGGCAAGCTAGACTGCCGATATCCGGTGGCTCCCCCCGCCGGAACCGAGGCGGCTGTCTTCCCACAATCCTTGCGCTAACATGTTGCCGTGGATTCCCTGGCGGAGCGCGTGCTTTTTCATGTTCGGCGGCAGGAATTGCTGCGGGCGGGAGACCGCGTGGGCGTTGCTGTTTCTGGGGGGATTGATTCGGTGGCGCTGTTGCGGGTGCTGTTGGAGTTGCGGGGGGAGTTGGGGATTGTTCTGTCGGTGGTTCATTTCAATCATCGGTTGCGCGGGGCGGAGTCGGATGGGGATCAGGAGTTTGTTGCGGGGCTGGCGCGTGAGTATGATCTGGAATTTTTCGTCGACGGGGATGATGTGGCGGGGCGTGCGGCGGAGGAACGGGTTAGCGTGGAGGCGGCGGCGCGGGATTTGCGGTATGGGTTCTTTCAAAGCCTGCTCGCGGGCGACGGCCCGCAGGGGCTAAAGCCCGATTTAGTAAGTCCGGCTTTACGCGGCCCTGAAGGGCCGCTCTTCCACGGTGCCTATCTGCGCAGGATTGCCACGGGTCACACGCTGGATGATCAGGCGGAGACTGTGCTCATGCGGATGATTCGCGGCTCTGGGGTGCGGGGGGTGGGGGGGATTCATCCACGGATTTTGGTGGAGGATGACGATGGGGAGATTTCAGGAGAGATTGTGCGGCCTCTGCTGAACGTTCGTCATCGCGAGCTGGAGGGGTATCTCGAGGACATCGGGCAACCCTGGCGCGAGGACTCGACGAATGCCGACGGGCGGTTTACGCGCAACCGGATTCGCAGTCTGGTGGTGCCGCTGCTGGAAAAAGAATTCAATCCCTCGGTCGCCGAGAATCTGGCGGAACTGGCGGAGATTGCGCGCGGGGAGGAGGACTACTGGGAGAACGAAGTCTCCGGATGGTTGGGGACCGTTGTGCAGTGGTCGGAGCCGGAGTGGGCGCCAGCGGTGTCTGCAGGGGAGGGGTTGGTTCAGATTGCGGGGCTGGGGGATTTACTAGGCGGGGCCGTCGAAATCCCCACCCTTCGACAAGCTCAGGGCAGGCTTTCTCGCGCCGAGGACGCGCGAGAAATGGGGCACCCGGCGCGCCTTGGCGCGGACGATTTGCGGTTGCGGATCGCCGACGCCCCCTGGCTGGTGATGAATGCGTCCGTGAACCGGATGTGGTTTCTGGGGGAATCGGTCGCGGTTCAGCGGCGGCTGGTCAAGGCGATTGGGGAGAATGCCGGGATTTCGTTGGAGTTCAAGCATGTGGAGGAAATTCTGCGGATCGCGGCTGAAGATGGCGCGGCGGGCAGGGAGTTGTCGCTGCCGCTGGGGTGGAAGGTAGTGGTGGAGCCGGGGGAGGTGAGGTTTGTGACTCCCGACTTGCGGGGGCCTGAGGTTCCGCACGAGTACGAGTACGAACTTCACGTTCCAGGCAAGGTTGTGGTTTACGAGGCGGGGAGCGCGATCGAAGTCCGGGCCATTCCGGCGGGCGCGGAGGCGGCGTATAATCCTGATCAACTCCTCGATGCGGAATCTATTCCCGGATCGTTAAGGGTGCGGAACTGGCGTCCGGGAGACCGATACTGGCCGGCCCATACGAAGTCCCCCAAGAAGATTAAGGAATTGCTGCAGGAGCGTCATGTGGCGCAGCCGGAGCGCAGGTTGTGGCCGGTGATGGTAAGCGGCGACGAGATTGTGTGGGTGCGCGGGTTTCCGTTGCCGGCGAAGTTTCGGGCGAAGGTGGGGCGGGCGGCGATGGTGATTTTGGAGACGGGGTTGGACGCGGGGGAATGATTTCTCGGGGTAGGGATCCTTCGACTGCGTTGTCGTCCACTTCGTGGACGACAACTTCGCTCAGGATGACAAGGCATCGTAAAGGCGAGATGAATTCTGGAGGCGCGCTAATTTCATGAATGGTCCGCGAGTCGAGCCGCTTCGTCCGGTGATCAGCACCGATCAGATCCAGAAGCGAGTGAAGGAACTGGGGCGGCAAATCTCCGACGACTACAAGGGGCAGACCATCCAGATGCTGGCGGTGCTGGAGAACGCGTTCATGTTTCAGGCCGACCTGGTGCGGGCGATCGAGGTACCGGTGGTGTGCCAGTTCATCAAGCCTAAGTACACGCGGCCGCCGAGTGGTGCGGCGCACGAGGTTGAGGTGATGGAGATATTTTTCAGCCACGAGCCGGATATTCGAGGGCAGCACATTTTGCTGGTGGAAGGGCTGGTGCATTCCGGCGTGACCAGCGAGTTTTTGATGGGCGACCTGCGCTCGCGGGGCGCGGCGTCGGTGAAACTGGTGACGCTGCTCGACCGGCAGGCGGCGCGGCGCGTGCCTTTGCAGCCGGATTATTTCGGTTTTCTGGTGGATGAAACGTTTCTGGTCGGCTACGGCTTGGGAGCGGTCGAGCAGACGAGCCGGAATTTACCCTATCTGGCGGCGGCAAATGTAAGAGCCCCCGTGACTTAAGTTATCCTCGTACAAACGCGCCTTTTTGCCGGGGAAAAGGTAGAATAGGGTTTAATACGGATATTTGCCAATCGAAATTCGGGCTAGGGCATCTAATCGTTATAGGAGCCTCGGGGGCAGCACCAGGGAGCTTCCCGTGTCCAACTTAGGAGTTGTCTAGGTGAACTCAACTGTTAAAACCGTACTGTTCTGGTTGCTGATCGGGGTGTCGGCCCTGTTGCTATGGACCGTGGTCAAGAGCGCCCGCGACAGCCAGAAGGACACCGAACTGCATGTCCCCCAGTTCATGAGTGAAATCGACCAGAACACCCTTCAAGAATTTACCGTCAACGGGATGGAAGTGCGCGGCAAGTTCCGCAATGGGTCGCTGTTTCACGGCACCGTGCCGGCAAACTACTTTACTCCCGAAGTACTGAAGGATCTGAAAGCCAAGGGAGTGGACTTCAAGTTCACCGACGTCAACGGCGGAAATTTAACCTGGCAACTGATCGGCACCTATGCTCCGTTGATATTGATTGGCGCCCTGTGGTTCTTCATGCTGCGGCAGATGCAGACCGGCGGGAACAAGGCGCTGTCCTTCGGCAAGAGCCGGGCGCGGCTGCTCTCAATGCAGCAGAAGAAAGTCACGTTCAAAGATGTGGCCGGGGTGGAAGAGGCCAAGGAAGAGCTGCGGGAGATTATCGAGTTCCTGCGCGAGGCGCAGAAGTTCCAGAAACTGGGTGGACGCATTCCGAAGGGCGTGCTGCTGGTGGGGCCTCCGGGAACCGGCAAGACGCTGCTGGCTCGGGCGGTGGCGGGTGAGGCCAACGTTCCCTTCTTTTCGATTTCGGGCTCGGACTTCGTCGAAATGTTTGTTGGCGTCGGCGCCAGCCGGGTGCGCGATCTGTTTGAGCAGGGCAAGAAGAATGCGCCGTGCATTATTTTCATCGATGAGATTGACGCGGTTGGACGGCATCGCGGCGCTGGACTGGGCGGGGGACACGACGAGCGCGAGCAGACTTTGAACCAACTGCTGGTGGAAATGGACGGCTTCGAATCCAACGAAGGCGTCATTCTGATGGCGGCGACGAATCGGCCAGATGTACTGGATCCGGCACTGTTGCGGCCGGGGCGTTTTGACCGGCGCGTGGTGGTGAGCCGCCCGGATGTGCGTGGGCGCGAGGAGATTTTGCGCGTGCACACGCGCAAGATTCCGCTGGCTGAGGATGTTGATCTCTCAGTTCTGGCTCGTGGGACACCGGGATTTTCCGGCGCGGATCTGGCCAACATGGTCAACGAGGCGGCGCTGGCTGCGGCGCGGCAGAATCGCAAAGCAGTTCTGCAGTACGACTTCGAACTGGCCAAGGATAAAGTTCTGATGGGGGTGGAGCGCAAGTCGCTGCTGCTCACTGACGAAGAGAAGAAGAATACGGCGTATCACGAGGCGGGACACGCGCTGGTGGCGGCGAAGATGCCGCATTCTGATCCATTGCACAAGGTCACGATCATTCCGCGGGGCATGGCGCTGGGCGTGACCATGCAGTTGCCCACGGATGACCGGCACAACTACTACAAGAATTATCTGGAGACTGAAATCGCGATTCTGATGGGCGGGCGCATCGCGGAGGAGCTATTCCTCAATGTGATGAGCACCGGCGCGGGCAATGACATAGAGCGGGCCACGGAGATGGCGCGCAAGATGGTCTGCGAGTGGGGCATGAGCGACCTGGGACCGATGACTTTCGGCAAGAAGGAAGAGCAGATATTTCTGGGCCGCGAAATTGCCCAGCATCGCGATTACAGCGAGGACACGGCGATCAAGATTGACCAGGAAGTGCGCAAACTGGTCAACAAGGGATACACACAAGCCAAGCAGATCCTGTCGGAGAATCGCGACACGCTGGAGCGGATTGCAAAGGCTCTGATTGAGCGTGAAGTTCTCGACGCAGTCGAAATCAAGATGCTGGTTGAGAATCAGGAACTGCCGCCGGTGCAGCCGCCGCCATCGTCCAAGGACGACGGTGTGCAGCATGTGATCAAGCCGGACCTGCAGCCGGGACGGGCTAAGGGCGGGGAACGGCCGGCTACGGCGTAAGGGCCTTAAGAGCAGTTGTCAGGGATCAGTTGCCAGTTGTCAGTTTTTGGGGCGGCCTTAGTGGCCGCCCTTTAATTTTGGCGCGAATGTTTTAGCTGTTACTGAGTCGATTCGGCGCTTGTCGGGGGGGCCAAAAAGAGGCTAATTTGTGGTATAATTTTAACAGTCGCAATACGACCCTAAGTATTAGGAATTTCAATAACTTGAAGTCGCTTTGAGCGGCTTCAGTGCGGTCGATTTCGGGGCGAAGAATTCCGGCCGAATTCCAAGATTCGCAAGACCAGGTTTAGACAAAAATCGGGACATTTTCGCGGAGCGGAATGGCCACCAAAGAGATTAATACTCCCATCGTTGAAACCAAGACAAAAAACGGCAAAGTGACTCCGATCGACGCACCGAATGGTGCAGGCGCGGGTGGCAACGGCGATGGGAACTACAATGCCGATTCCATCAAAGTGCTGGGCGGCATGGAGGCGGTGCGCAAGCGGCCTGCAATGTACATCGGGTCGACGGGCGAACTCGGCTTGCATCACCTGGTGTATGAAGTCGTGGACAATTCGGTTGACGAAGCGCTTGCCCAATACGCAACCAAGATTGAAGTCACGATTCACCTGGACAACTCGATCACGGTGATCGACGACGGACGCGGCATTCCGGTCGACGACATGGTGATCGACGGCCAGAAAGTTTCCGCGGCGCAAGTGGTGATGACCACGCTGCACGCCGGCGGGAAATTTGATTCGTCCACTTACAAAGTTTCCGGTGGACTGCACGGTGTGGGCGTTTCCTGCGTCAACGCGCTGAGCGAAGATCTGGATCTGGAGATCTGGCGCGACGGTTCGACGTGGCAGCAGAATTATTCCAAGGGCGAGCCCACCAACAAGCTGACGAAAACCGGCGCGACCAAGAAGCGTGGGACGAAAGTTCATTTCCTACCCGACCGCACCATCTTCACCGGTTCCGTCGAATACAACTACGACACCCTGGCGCAGCGCTTGCGCGAACTTGCATTTCTCAACAAGGGATTGCAGATCACGCTGACCGATGAGCGGAACACGGATTCGAAAACCGGCGAGCCTAAGCACACTGAGTTCAAGTACAACGGCGGGATCGCGGAGTTCATCAAGCATCTCAATCGGGGCAAGCAGGTGCTGCACGACAAGCCGATTTACATGGAGGCCGAGCGCAGTGGCGTGGCCATGGAGATTGGGCTGCAGTATAACGACGCTTACTCGGAATCGGTGTTCAGCTTCGCCAACAATATCAACACCGTTGACGGCGGCACGCATCTTTCCGGCTTCCGCACGGCCCTGACCCGGACGATCAATTACGCGGGACAGCAGATGGGGTTGTTCAAGGATGTGAAAGAAAATCTGACGGGCGACGACGTGCGCGAAGGTCTGGTCGCGGTGATCAGCGTGAAACTATCGCAGCCGCAGTTCGAAGGGCAGACCAAAGGGAAACTCAATTCCGATATTGCCGGAGTCGTGACTGCGTTTGTGAACGAACGGCTGGGCGCGTTCTTCGAGCAGAACTCGACGGTGGCGCGGAAGATCATCAACAAGGCGGTGGACGCGGCGCGGGCTCGTGAGGCGGCGCGCAAGGCACGCGATTTGACGCGGCGCAAGGGCGCGCTGGATTCCGGCGGGCTGCCGGGCAAGTTGGCGGATTGTTCGGAGCGCGATCCCAACCGCTGCGAATTGTTTCTGGTGGAGGGCGAGTCCGCAGGTGGAACCGCCAAGCAGGGGCGCGACCGGCGCTTTCAGGCGATCCTGCCGCTCAAGGGCAAAATTCTCAACGTAGAGAAAGCTCGCTACGACAAGATGCTGGCGCACGAGGAAATTCGCGCCATGATCACGGCGCTGGGCACGGGCATTTCGAAGGAAGATTTCGATCCCACGAAAGTGCGCTACGGCAAGATTATTCTGATGACCGATGCCGACGTGGACGGCAGCCACATCCGCACGTTGCTGCTGACGTTTTTCTTCCGGCACATGCAGGAACTAATCAAGCGCGGCAACGTGTTCATCGCGCAGCCGCCGCTGTTCTCGCTGAAGAAAGGCAAGTCGCAGCAGTACATCAAGGACGAGCGCGAGTTTGTGAAGGTGATGGTGAAGCGTGCGGCCGATGGGCTGAGCGTGCGTTACGGCGAGGGTGCGGCCAAGATCGAAGGCAAAGATCTGGCGCGCTTTATGACTGTGCTTGACGAATATCTTGGCTTCTTTGAGAAGCTCGACAAGCGGGTGCGCAGCGAGCGCGTGACCGAGTTGATTCCGAAACTCGATTTGGCGAAGCGCGCGGATTTTGAAGGTGACAAAAAGGCTCCGCCTAAAAAGATCGAGCGTCTGGAAAAAGAACTGAAGAAGTTGCAGAAGGACGAGGGCTTCAAGAGTGTCGAGTCGCGTTTTGATGAAGAGCACAACTTGTGGGAAGTGAAGTTCGTCAACAAGCACGGCGCCGAACACACCATCAACTGGGTGCTGGCTTCGAGCGCGGAATGCCGCCAGTTGATTTCGAAGTACAAGCAGATCGAGCCTTATATGGAACCCCCGTTTGTGGTGGAGACGCTGGCCAAGGCTGCGCCCGCTGGTGAGGAAGCAACCGAGGGTGAGGCGGCGGGCGACGGGGAAAAGAGCGAAAAGAAGACGGCGAAGCCCGTCAAGCGCAAGGCTGAGATTGAAGTCGTCGA
>DATHQJ010000108.1:0-5338 GCA_035482825.1 Binatus sp. (SeqCode)
GACATTGAGCGGCGCGAGGCTCCGGCCATTGCGGCGGATTTGAAGGCGGCGCTGGATAAGTTCTGTCCCAAGCCGGTTCCGGCGCAAGCGTAGGGACGCTGAGGTGATGCCGCGGGCTACTTCTTTGCGGTCGCCATGAACGCCTTGACCACGATCGCGTTGGGCTGCATGCCTACTGGAATCAAGGTCAGCAGGGAATATTCCGATGTCTCCAAGGTGCGGTGGGGCGTCCGCTTCTGGATTACGGTTACGTCCCCGGACTGGGTGTCGAGCACCAGAAGATAATTCTGGTCCGGCGTGAGCGCGAGCGCGTCGGGACGGCTTCCGACTGTCAGCGTGGCGATGCGGCGGCCCATATCAATGTCATAGACCGCGACGCTGTTGGAGCCGAAGTTGGTTACGTAGAGGCGGGAGTTGTCGAGTGTGACCGTGGCGCGGGATGGGTGTTGGCCGATTTCCTGACTGCTGCCGACTTCATCGTTTCCGGTTTCGATGATGGAAATGCTGTCGGAGTCAAAGTCGCACACCATCATCTCGCCGCCGTCGGGCTTCAGGGTCAGGCTGACGGGAGTGCGGCCGACGTCGAGCAGGGCGAGTACGCGGTCATCCTTTTTGTCTCCTCCCTTGTCGCCGCCTTTCTCGGCGTCGCTTTTTAGCGCAATCGAAGCGACCTGCGAAGAGCCGGAGCAGGAGACAAAGGCCTTACTCGAATCGGGCAGGATCGCGATATCTTCCGGTTGCTGGCAGACGGGCAGCGTGGCGCGCACGCGCAGCGCTTTGGCGTCGATCACGGTTACAGTGTTGTCGCCGCGATTGCTGACCACGAGCGTTGCGCCGTCCGGTGAAACCCGCGCCAGGCCCGGCGCGGAGCCTACGCGCAAGTTGCCGATCACCAGGCGCTTCTCAAGATCGATGACGCTGACGTTGTTCGAGCCGGAGTTGGCCACGTAGGCGCGCCGGCCGTCCTCGGCGACATCAATAAAATATGGACGCCCGTGCACGCCGATGGTTGCCACCACGGTGTTCGACTCGGCGTCGATGACGCTGACGTTGTTGGAGTTGGAGTTGACGACGTAGATTTCATTCTTCTTGCTGTTAGTGGCGAGCCCGCTCGGCTCGCTGCCGACGGCGATGGTTTTAGCCAGCGCCATGGTGCGCAGGTCAATCACGCTGACCGTGTTGCTCCTGCCGTTGCTGACGTAGGCATACTCGCGGAAAGCGGGCCCGTAGTTGGGCAGCCCCTGCTCGCGAAGATACCACCAGCCCAGGCCGGCCAGGATGGGGAGCATAACAGCGATGAAGAGGAGTTTTCGCAAGATGGATGCCGCCGTAGCGGAAGGAGAAGATTACAGCATTATCGCCGTTTGTCGCGTTGGGGTTTCAGGCCCTTGCGCGTTTTCTTCATGCCGCGGCTCCAGGCGACAGCCTCCTCCGTCGATAAATCAACTCGTCGGAGGGCTCGGGCGAGTTCGCGACCGGTGCAAACCTTCTTTTCCGCTGGAACCAGGCGGGCGACCGGGGTGCCGTTCTTGAGCAGAACGAAGCTCATGTTCTGATAGCGGACGCGGTTCACACAATCGGCAAAATTGCGGGCCGCGTCGGTGACCGAGAGGGATTTGGTCTTCATAAAATCAGATTATCCGATTATACACAAAATGGGCCTACCGTGGCGGGCTTGTGACTGGAGGGTTGGTGCCGGCAGGGGCCGACCCTCCTGGACTATCCCCGTGGTGGAAATCGACTTCGATCAGAAGTGCCACGGCCATGGGTCGGCCGTTGAAGGTGGCTGGGGTGAACTTCCAGGCGCGTATGGAATTCACGGCCTCTTCGTCCAAACCATAACCGAGAGCTCGATCCACGCAGGCGGATTGGACGGTGCCGTCGTGCGCCACCACGATCCTTACGGTTACGACGCCCTCCTTTTTCTGCTGCGTAGCTTCCGGGCTGAATTGGGGTTCAGTCTGGTAAGTGGGCTTGGGCGCTACCATGCAGTCCACCGCGCCCTTCGAAAGTTCATCGGGCGTGCAATAGCGGGCGAAGGAGGGAGTGTCCCCATTTGCGGCAGCCACTTTTCCGCGTGAGGACGCTACGCCGTTGGGGTCAGGTTGGTAGAAAAAATGACTGCGCACGCCGAAGGAGCTTCCGGAAAACTCCGACGGGACTGGCGGCAACGGAGAGGAATTCTTGACTGCATTGATCGCCAGATCACCCAAGGCAGCGTGACCGGCGCCGTCGATGAGCTTCACCGAAGGGATGGTGCCGTCCTTGAGGACATCAAACTCGACGGTGGCGTCCCCGGCAACCTTCTCGCCAGAGCGCGAAGTCAGTCGGTACCAGTTCGCCCGGATCAGGGGGAGAACATTTGTGTCGAGATACTGCTGAAGGACGGAGGCCGATGCTTCGCAGGTAATCTTGCCCTCAACATGCGTCGTGGTCGGTTTGGGCGAAGAGCATAGTAGTGGCGCCGCAGGCTGGCGCTCAGCATCCGACTGAGCGCTGTTGGCCGGTGCAGCTTGTAAGTGCATCAGTGGAGGTGCGGGAGCGGGATCGCTGGCCGGGCTCGATCGCTCCGCATTCCCGGCCGATTTGTCGGGGTTGTAATAAAAGCGAAAACGTAACGCAAGGCTTGCTCCGTTGAACGCCTCGGGCAACGGCGGAAAAGGACTCGACACGGTGATGCCTGTCCATGCCGCATGGTCGAGAGCCTCATCTCCAGAGCTGAAGCGTACCTTCATGCCAGTGAGGCTGCCGTCTTTTTGGATGGCAAACTCGATCGCCACCGCGCCTTTCTTCTGTTCGGCATCCTCAGGAATGCTCGCATACCAGTTTCTTCGCACTTTGGACAGGGCAGCTAGAAGATAAGGACCGAAGTCCACGCCCTGAGTATCGGTGAGAACTTCGATGTTGCCGAACTTCGGCACATCGCGAGGAGAGGGCGGGAGGGAATTCTGAATCGCCTTTCCCGTGCTAGCGGAGTCGGGGAGCGGTTTCGTGTCCTGAGCGGCGAGAACTACGCTGAAGATCAGGAGTGCAGAGAGTCGGCAAATTGAGGCCCAAGACTGGATCACTTTCATCTCCAGAAACTGGATTATGAACCGAGCCCGAGACTACTTGCTGACCGCGACCGGCTCTCGCGCCCCAATCGCTGGCACAGTGCGTCCTACCACGGCGGCGATCTGGCGCACTTGTGTCATCAGTTCGTCGAACTGGTCGGGGTAGAGCGACTGGGGGCCGTCGGAAAGGGCCTGATCGGGGGCGTGATGCACTTCGACCATCAGTCCGTCAGCGCCGACTGCGACTGCCGCGCGCGATAGTGGCGTCACCTTGTTTCGTTTCCCTGTCCCGTGGCTGGGGTCGACCAGGATCGGAAGATGGCTCAAGCGCTGCACGGCCGGGACCACGCTCAGGTCGAGGGTGTTGCGGGTGTGGTCGGCGAAGGTGCGGACGCCGCGTTCGCAGAGGGCGACGTTGTAGTTGCCCTCGCTCAGGATGTATTCGGCGGCCATAAGGAATTCTTCCAGCGTGGCCGACATGCCGCGCTTCAGCAGGACGGGCTTGCGGGAGCGTCCGGCGCGCTTCAGTAGGGAAAAATTCTGCATGTTGCGCGCGCCGATCTGGATCATGTCGGCATATTCTTCGACGAGGTCGAGGGACTCGTGATCGACCGCCTCGGTGATGATCTTCATGCCAAACTGCTGGCGGATTTCCGCCATGATGCGCAGGCCTTCCTCGCCGAGTCCCTGAAAGGCGTAGGGCGAAGTGCGCGGCTTGTAGGCGCCGCCTCGAAAGAACTGCGCTCCGGCGCGATGCACGCGCTCAGCCGCGGCGAAGGCCTGTTCGCGGCTCTCGATGCCGCAGGGACCGGCGACGATCGCCAACCCCTGGCCGCCTATAGTCGCGGCGGTGCCAGGAAAAGTGATGACGGTATTATCTTGTTTGACGTCGCGGCTGACCAGCTTGTAGGGCTTGGAAACCTTGATGACTTCCTGCACGCCCGGCATTTCTTCGAGCGATCCGTGTTCGAACTCGCCCTGGTTGCCGGTGATGCCGATGGCGGTGCGCGTGGCTCCCGGCATGGAATGCGGACGGAAACCCAGCTTCTCGATTTTCTGGCAAACGGCGCGAACCTGCTCTTCGGTGGCATGCGCCTTCATGACTACGAGCATAATTTCACCCTGGAAAAAGATTTATGTGGGGACAGCCGCCCCCGGTTGTCCATCGAGCGCAGCTCGACTTCTCTCATTTTTAAGAGCGGCCGCAGGAAGCCGCGCGTCAATCCGGTTCGTTTAAGTCTACCGTTGCCCGCGCCTGCGCCGCAAATTGAGCTATGTGCCGCGAGTGACGACGGCGACGTTTGACGGCTGCGGCAAAAAGCCGGATATTTTAGTCGATTCCCATGCCCGGCGATGATCCGAAAAACGATGAGGCGAAAAAGAAGCTCGGAGAACTGGTCAAGCCCGCCGCGGCGAGCCTTGCTGACTTGCTGCAATTCAAGGAATTGAAACGCGATCAGTGGTTCATGCGGCTGTCCACAGGCGGCGATGTCCGCGGCTGGGAATTTCTGACCGCGGATTCCGCCAGTAATGACCGGATGATCAAAGAGAAGATCACCCAGAGCGAAAAACCGGTTACAGAATTGGTGCTGGCGTTTGTAGGGATGTTCGAGTGGAAAGGAAGCAAGCGGCTGATGGCCTATCTTCAAGTCTTTCGGTCCGATTGCGAACTGGGCCTATTGTGCCTTCACCATTTGAAGGAGGGATCGCCGGCGGGCAAGTTCGAAACCCTCGGAAATTTGCTGATCGCCAGTGGGTGCAAGAATATTTGGATTTGAGTTTGAGTTGTGTGATTGGGAACGAAGGCGATACCCTTCCACATGAAACTTTACCGCACTCTTCGCGGCATCGTTGCCGAGCACGCTGATCGCTTTTACGAGTTGAATTCCTTCTTGTGGGACGGCTTGATCACGCGCGAAGACCTGCTGGATCATCTGCGAAATCTTATTCGCGAGATGAAGCCGGCGGATGTGTTGGCGCCGCGAGAACTTCTTCCGCCCATCGGCAGCCAGGAGGTGTGGGCGGCAGGGGTGACGTACTACCGCAGCCGCGATGCGCGCATGGAGGAATCGAAGGGCGCCGGCGGCGGAGACTTCTACGACCGCGTGTATCACGCCACGCGGCCGGAGTTGTTCTTCAAATCCGCGCCACATCGAGTCGTGGGACCAGATGCGAAGGTAGCGATTCGCGACGATGCTTCGTGGTCGGTGCCCGAGCCGGAACTGACTCTGTTCATCACTCCCGGTGGGAAGATTTCCGGCTACACGATTGGCAACGACATGAGC
>DATHQJ010000109.1:0-9285 GCA_035482825.1 Binatus sp. (SeqCode)
ACGTGCTGCACGATCTGGCGCAGCTCGACCTGAAGCCCGAAGCTGCCGGATTCAAAGGCGTGATCTCCGGCCACAGCCACGTCCCCAGGCAGGAGACCAAGAATGGCGTGCTCTATCTCAATCCCGGCAGCGCTGGCCCGCGCCGCTTCAAGTTGCCGGTGAGTGTGGCGCGGGTCACGATTAACCAAGGAAAGATCGAGAGCGAGATCGTCAGCTTGGGTTCGTAACCAATCACGTAGCCCCCGGACGCATTCGTCCGCCGCTAAGTGGGCGCCGCGCGGGGCAATCATTTCCGTTGCTACAATCCCAAAAGCAAAAAGAATGCCCATCTCGTTCCACGTCGAAGCCATCGGCGGCAAAGCCCGCCTCGGCCGCCTGCTCACGCCTCATGCCGAAATCGCGACCCCGGTGTTCATGCCGGTAGGCACGGTGGCGTCGGTGAAAGGCGTGCCGCAGGAGACTCTTGAAGAGCTGACCGCGCAGATCATTCTCGGTAACACCTATCACCTCTATCTGCGGCCTGGCGTCAGCACCGTGCGCAAGCTGGGTGGCCTGCATCGCTTCATGGCCTGGCCGCGCGCCATCCTCACCGACTCCGGCGGATTCCAGGTCTTCAGCCTGAACGCACTGCGCAAAGTCAGTGAGGAAGGTGTGACCTTCCGCTCGCATCTGGACGGCTCGTCCCATTTTTTCAGTCCCGAGAGCACAATGGAGGCGCAGATCGGTCTGGGCGCCGACATTATCATGGCGTTCGACGAATGCACCGAGCATCCCGCGGATCAGGCCCGCACCCGCGCGTCAATGGAATTAACGTTGCGCTGGGCCGCCCGCAGCAAGAAATATTTTGAAGAGCATAAACATGACGTCCCGTGGGCGGGCGATGTCGACGCTATCGGAACAAGCCATGTGGGGGCGGCTGTCCCCTCACAGACCTTCGCCGGGCAGACTCAATCCCTCTTCGGCATCATCCAGGGCGGCATGGATCGCCAGCTCAGAAAAGAATCCGCCGAGCGCACCATCGAAATCGGTTTTCCCGGCTACGCCATCGGAGGGTTGAGCGTGGGCGAGCCCCGCGAACTCACCCGCGAGATCGTCGAATCCACGCTGGAGCATCTCCCCACCGACAAGCCGCGTTACTTGATGGGCGTGGGCACGCCCGAGGAAATCGTCGAGTACGCCAGCCTGGGCGTCGACATGATGGATTGCGTCCTGCCCACGCGGGCCGCGCGTCACGGCCTGCTGTTCACCTCGGAAGGAAAAATTTCCATCAAACAGGCGCGCTATGCCCAGGATTCGGGGCCGCTCGACCCGAATTGCCCCTGCCGGGTGTGTTTTCGCTACTCGCGGGCCTACTTACGTCATCTTTATGCATCCAACGAAGTGCTGGCGCAAGTCCTGAATACGATCCACAACCTTAGTTTCTACCTTGACACTATGCGGCGGGTGCGGCATTCTATTTCACTTGGGGAAGAGTCGCGTTTTCTTTCTGGTGTATGGTCTGGACCGAAACCATGACCTCCACCGATGGCCTTCCCGGATGCAAGCCTGAAAGCTGAAGGAACCCGGCCGAAGTCGATCCAAACCCCGTGGTGAAATAAGAGCTCCCGCGGCACTTTGAGGGTGCGGGCGGTTTTTCGCGGACACATTTTTTCGCGCACAGGTTATTCGCGCACGACTTTAAAACATGCTAGCTCTGCTCATATTGCAAGCACCGGGTGGTGGCGGTCTCTCGCTACTGATCATGTTCGTGCCCATGATCGCCATTTTTTATTTTTTGCTGGTTTTGCCGCAGCAGCGCCGCCAAAAAAAATGGCAGGCCATGCTCGATCAATTGAAAGCCGGGGACAGGGTCACCACTACCGGAGGCCTGCGCGGCACCGTAATGGCTCTTAAGGACGATTCCCTGCATCTGCGCGTTCCTCCCAACAATCTGGTGCTGGAAGTGACCAAGGCTTCGGTTTCAATCGTGACAACTCCCGAGGAAGAAACCGCTAAAACAAAATAGAGACATCGAAGAGCACAACATAACGATTCGCATCACATTGGCACAGAAATTGTCCTCATTATGAACAAGAATTTTCTCATCAAGCTCGGACTCATCGTAGGCACGCTGCTGTTTTTCCTGTTCGGCATCTTCGGCGTTCCGAAAGGATTTTCCCGCCAGGCGATGCTCGATGCGGTGAGCGATCACATCCACCTCGGCCTCGATCTGAAGGGCGGAACCCACCTGATTCTGCAGGTGCAGGTGAATGACGCGGTGAACGTGGTGGCGCAGAACAACATCGAAGTCCTGAAAGACCAGTTACGCACCCGGAAAATCGACTACTCGGATATCAGCCAGCCCGACCAGCAGAACAATCCCGACCACATCCTGGTGAAGGGCATGCCGCCGAGCGCGCGCGGAGACTTGCTCACGATCGTGCATGATCGCTTGCCCGACTATGACGTGACCGGCGGGCCGGACAATTCCTGGAATCTGGCGATGAGACCCACGAGCCTCGGCGAGCTCAAGACCAAGGCCGTCACTCAGGCCATCGATACCATCCGCAATCGCATTGATGCGCTCGGCGTCAGCGAGCCCACCATCGAGCCGCACGGGCTGGGGCAATACCAGATCCTGGTTCAGCTTCCGGGTATCGACGATTCCGGCCGCGTGAAGGGCCTCATCCAGTCCACCGCCATGCTCGAGATTAAGCAGATGACGGATGGACCCTACCCCAGCGAACAAGCCGCTCTGCAGGCAAAGGGCGGGATCGTGCCCGCGGATTCATTGCTGCTGCCCGGCCAATGCGCCAACGGGACCGAGCAGACCTGGTGCTATGTTTCGCGGATTTCCGCGGTCAGCGGCAAAGATTTGCGGGACGCCTCGCCCAGCAACGATCAGAACGGCCAGCCCAGCGTCAGCTTCTCGTTAACCGGCGATGGCGGACAGAGGTTTTACAACTTCACCTCGAATCACGTCGGTGACAGCTTGGCGGTGGTGCTCGACAAAAAGGTGCAGGAAGTCGCCAACATTAAAGAACCGATTCGCGACCAGGGTTCGATCAGCGGCGGCCACATGAGTGAGCAGGCGGCGAAAGATCTTTCCATGATCCTGCGTTCCGGCGCTTTGCCCGCCAGCATCAACTATCTGCAAGAGGAGACCGTGGGACCGTCGCTGGGCGCGGATTCCATTCGCTCCGGCGTGATGGCGACCATCATCGGCATGGCCGCTGTACTTATTTTCATGCTGGTCTACTATCGCGGCGCCGGCATCAATGCGGACCTGGCGCTAATCATGAACCTGATTATTTTGCTCGGGTTCCTGGGGTGGTCCACCGTGGCGGGAGTGAACGTCGCCCTGACCTTGCCCGGAATTGCAGGTGTGATTCTGACCGTCGGCATGGGAGTGGATTCCAATGTGCTGATCTTCGAGCGAATTCGCGAAGAGTTGCGCAATGGCAAGACGCCGCCGTCGGCAGTTGATCAGGGCTTTAGCCATGCGTGGGTGACTATCGTAGACACGCACGTCACTACAGTTGTTACCGCAATAATCCTGATGCTCGCCGGGAAAGGAACGCCAGTTTTCGGCTTTTCCGTAACTCTGATCGTTGGGTTAATGGCGAACCTGTTTACCGCTGTGTTCGTGTCGCGCTTCATCTTTGATTGGTTGCTCAGCCGTAAGCAGCGCGGCGAAGCGCTCAGCATTTAGGGGAATTGAATCATTGAGAGATTGAGTCATTGAGTGATTGGGTCATCGGGTCATTGAGTGATTAGAGAAAGCTGCAGCCGTTGGATTTTTAATGACTAAATCGCCAAATCACCCAATTTCTAAATCTTCGCTAAGTCATAGATAGATAAGGGGCTAGACAACCCGTGGAGTTCTTTCGCAATAGCAACATAGATTTTCTGGGCAAAAAGTGGTATTTTCTCGCCTTTTCGCTTGTGTTTAGCGTCGCCGGCATATTTTCCATGCTGTTCTATAACCACATTCCGTGGGGAATTGACTTCCGCGGCGGCACGCTGGTGTATGTGCGCTTCTCGCATGCGCCAGATTATGCCGCGATCACCTCGGAGATGGATCGGGCGGGCCTGAAAAGTCCGAAGATTCAGCGTTACGGATCGGTTGCGAACAACGAGGTTCTGGTCGACCTCGACGTGCGTGAGACCAGCGAACAGGATCTGAGTCAGGGCAAGGAGAAGATTATCAAGGCGCTTGAAACCCATGCTCCGGCAGGCAAAGAAGACCTGAATAATGCCAGCTTTTTGAAGATAAAGCAGGCCCTGCTCGATAAAGACCCGCTCCACCCGGGGACCGACGCCGATCAGAAGTACGCTGCGCAGGCCCAGGCCATCGTGGATTATCGCGACAAGGTTCAGGGTGGGGTGTTGAATTCTGCCGATCAGTTGCAGAGCGCCCCCGGCGTGGATCGCGCCGTTGCGGCGTCGCTCCCGGACAGCTTCTTCGTTTCCGACTTCGGTGTGCGCGATGTCCAGATCATCGGCCCCCAGGTGGGCAGCCAGCTGCGCACGCAGGCTGGATTAGCCACTCTTTATTCGCTTCTCGGGATGCTGGTCTACCTCGGGTTCCGCTTTGAATGGATTTACGGCGTGGCCGCGGTGGTCACCGTCTTCCATGACACCCTCATCACGGTAGGGTTCTTTTCGCTCACCAATACCCCCATTACCCTGACCGTGATTGCCGCGATCCTGACCCTGATTGGTTACTCTAATAACGACACGATCGTGGTATTTGACCGCATCCGGGAAAACATTAAACTCATGCGGCGGGAGAAACTGTCCGAGATCGTTAACCGCAGCATTAATCAAACTCTTAGCAGAACGATCTTGACAGCGGGCCTTACCTTCCTTACCGTACTCGCACTATTTTTATTCGGCGGCGAGGTGCTGCGTGGTTTCAGCCTCGCGCTGGTCATCGGTATCTTGATCGGGACGTATTCGTCGATTGCGATTGCCGCTCCCATCCTGGTGGCGTATCAGGATTGGCGGATTGAAAAAGGCAAGCGTCCCGTCGGCATGGCGATGAAAGCCAAGTAGAAGTAAAGGTTTAGCGGCGCAGGCCGAGCTAGGTAAGTTACCCTATAGCCCGGAGGCCACGATTGCGGTAAGCCTTCTTGTTGCAAGCGGTTAGAAGGGTTTGGCCGGATGTAGAAAGAAGCGCCGCGTCAGCTCGGGTAGCCTACGGGGCGCGCTGTAGAAAGCGGGAGCAAACGGGAAGCAGCCGGTGTCTAAGTGTCCGTAGGGGTCTGATGAAGTTAGGGGAGAATCACTATGTTTGAAGACAGTCTTATCGAATCCGGTGGCAGGCTGAAAACGAAGCGTGGATGGACGTCCGCCGTCTCGTTCCTAATTCAGATAGGAATCATCGGCGTCCTGGTCTTGATCCCGTTGATTTTCACGGAAGCCTTGCCCAAAGGTACAACCTTGTTCATGTTGGTGGCCCCCCCGCCACCGCCGCCTCCACCGCCAGCAGCCGCAATGGTGCAGCACGTGAGGGTTATTCAGACCGATATCGTCAACGGTGAACTGCGCACGCCCACCAAGATTCCTCAAAAAGTCAAAATGATTCAGGAGGACGAAGCTCCTCCGGCCATGGCGACGACAGGCGTAGTGGGCGGCGTACCGGGCGGGGTTCCGGGCGGATCCATGGGCGGCGTAATCGGCAGCGTGCTCAGCTCGGTTTCTGTGGCACCGCCGAAGATGGCCACTCCCACGCGGGTGCGGGTTTCCTCGGGCGTATCGAACGGCCTGCTGATCCGCAAAGTGAATCCGGTCTACCCGCCGCTGGCACGTCAGGCGCGCATTTCGGGTACCGTGCTGCTGCAGGCGCAGATCAGTAAAGACGGCAGTATCGAGAACCTGCAGTTGATCAGCGGGCACCCCATGCTGGCTCCGGCCGCGATCGAAGCCGTGAAGCAGTGGAAGTACAAGCCATACCTGCTGAACGGCGAACCGGTTGAGGTCGACACCCAGGTGCAGGTGAACTTCACCCTCGCAGGGGGCTAAACTCCCCCGGCGGGGCGCGGTTCGAATGGTTCGTACAAGTGTGCTTGGCCCTCCCCTTCCCACCTGAATCCCGGTGGAACCGGGAGGGGCTTTCCGGAAGCCCGAAGCTTGTAGCCGAAGATCGTAGCGCGACGAAAATCGATCCGTTCCCGGAAATCGAATTTCCGGGTCGGCGCTGGCACCGCGGAGCGCATCCAAGTGTCCAAGTAAAGTAGAGAGTTTCCGTAGAAGAAGTTTCCGTTAGAAAGTTCCGAGGAGGGAAAAGCAACTCATGTTCGCAACTCACGTAGCAGCAGCTGTTCTCAGCCACGTTTCCGCCGCAGCCACCTGGATCATCCAGGAAGGCAACGGCGGCATAGCGACCGATCCGTTGGGCCTGTGGAACGCAATGAAATGGCCCGCCCGAATCGTAGTCATTATCCTGTTCATCATGTCGGGTTGGTCTATCGGCGTGATGATCGACCGCTGGATGGCCTACAGCGCCGCCCGCAAACAGTCGCGCGCCTTTGCCCCCGCCGTTGCGGGAGCTCTGCGTGACGGCCGCATCGACGAAGCCATTAAGGTCGCCGAGCGCAACAAGAAAAGTCATCTGGCCAAAGTGGTCACCGCCGGCCTCATGGAATTCAAGGCCCACCAGGATAGCCCCGGCGCCATCCCTGGCGAGACCATTGAAGCCTCCAAGCGCGCTCTGGAGCGCACCGAAGCCATCGTCCACGCCGAACTGAAGCGCGGATTGGGCGGCCTCGCCACCATCGGTTCGACCGCCCCCTTCGTGGGACTGTTCGGAACTGTGTTGGGCATTCTGAACGCGTTCATCGGCATCGCCAACTCCCATGCCACCGGTCTGGCGGCAGTGGCCGGCGGTATCGCGGAAGCGCTGGTTACGACCGCCATCGGGCTGGTGGTCGCGATCCCGGCCGTCATGATGTTCAACTATCTGACCGGTCGCGTGGAAGCCTTCGACGTCGAAATGGACAACTCGTCCAGCGAACTGATCGACTACTTCCTGAAGAAGCGCGGCGATATTCGACGATAAGCGCGCGCCGGTAAGGCGGGTCGTCCGCAGTGAGTTGCTCGTCCGGCGCTGGTAAGGTTCCAGCGCCGGGCTTTCCCAACTTGAGGCGGAATGCTTCTCAGCCCCAGATTTACGGCTGAAAGTATCGTGACAGAAGTACAGGAGATCTATGGCATTAGCAAAGCGGAACGAAGGCGCAAAGGTCAATTCCGACATCAACGTTACGCCCATGGTGGACGTGATGCTGGTTCTGCTGATCATCTTCATGGTGGTCACGCCCATGTTGCAGAAAGGCGTCAGCGTCGACATGGCTCCGGTCAACAGTCCGGCGCAGATGCCGGATGCGGATAAGGAAGACGCCCTGCTGGTCTCCATCACCCGCGATGGTACGGTATATTTCGGTACCGATAAGATCACGACCGACAACTTGACGTCCAAGGTGAAGGATCGCCTCGCTAGCAAAGCGGACAAGCGCGTCTATCTGAAAGCTGACATGCGCACCCGCTTCGGCGGCGTGGTGCAGGTCGTGGACGCGGTCCGGGCCGCTGGCGTGGATGATCTTGGCTTGCTGACTGAACAGAAGAAAAGTGCGACCAGCGCCCCGCCACCTCCGGCGCCGGGGCAATAGGAGAACGACCATGGGAATGGCAGTCGGCCCCAGCGGAGGCCAAAACGCAAACATGAACGTCACCCCGCTGATTGACGTTCTACTGGTGCTGTTGATCATCTTCATGGTGATCTCGCCCGTCACCCCCAAAGGACTGGATGCGCTGGTGCCTCAGCCGCCTCCGCCCAACGCGCCCAAGAACGTCAATCCCGACCGCACCATTGTGGTGCAGTTGATCGACCGTGGCCCCGGTCAGGATCCGGGTGTCAAGATCAACACCGAAGACGCGACTTGGGACAACCTGCAGGGTCGTTTAACCGACATCTACAAGCAACGCGCGGAGAAGGTCATGTTCGTGAAGGGCGACGATTCGGTTGCCTTCGCCAACGTGGCCAACGTGATCGATATCGCCCACGCCGCCGGTGTGGACAAGGTCGGTCTGATTACCGCAAAGATCGAAGCGGGCAACTGAAACTGAAAATGATCTGCCCGTCCGGCAGGCCCGGAGTGAGTTTTTCGTAGGGGCCCGCCGCGCTTGACCCGCCGCGTCCGTGATACTGCGGCCCGCGCTTGTCGCGCTGCGTCGAGCGTCGTTGTTGAGCGCTGTCAGACTGCGCTTGTCAAATCGCCGTCTCTGGGCCTAGGATGCTGTGTCGAGGGAGACTTATACCGCAATGAATAGAACTCTAAAACTCATCACGTTGGCGGCCGCAGCGCTGGCGCTCTTCTCTTCCGTCGGATGCGACAAGCTGCGGGCACGCGACCAACTCAATAAGGGCGTGGAATCCTTCAAGAGCAACCATTTCGAGCAGGCCATCGATCACTTCCAGAAGGCGGTTCAACTCGACCCCGGCTTGATCACTGCCCGCATGTATCTGGCCACCGCTTTCGTCTCGCAATACGTCCCTCAGGTGGATTCGCCCGATAACCTGCGCATCGCCCAGCAGGCCATCGACGAATATCAGAGGGTGATCGACGGCAATCCCCCGCGCGACCAGAAGGTCAACGCCGCCAAGGGCATCGCCTACCTCTACTTGAACGAGAAAAAATGGGACGAGGCCAAGAAGTACTATCGTATGGCCTCCGACCTTGATCCCAACGATCCTGAACCCTATTACTCGGTTGGCGTCATCGACTGGACGGCCTGCTACCAGCCCCGCATTGAAGCGCGCAACACTTTGGGAATGAAGCCAGAAGAGAATCTGAATCCCAAGAACAAAGAACAGATGAAGGTTTGCAGCGAGCTGAAAGTGAAGAACGCGGGCTCCATTCAGGAAGGCATCGACAGCCTGACTAAAGCGATCACGATCCGTCCTGACTACGACGACGCCATGGCTTACCTGAATCTGATGTATCGCGAGAAGGGTGACGTAGAGTGCGACGATCTTGCCGCCCGCGCGGAAGACCTGAAGACTGCCGACCACTGGGTCGACGAAACTCTGCGCGTGAAAAAAGTGAAAGCCGAAAAAGCCGAACAGAACCAGGCCGGCGGAATTACCGTGGACGCTCCGAAATAACCTCAGCCGAAACCGCAGACTCTTCAGAGTCCCGGCCTCCTTCCTGTGAAGGAGGCCTTTTTCTTGCTCGCAAGTTTCCCCGCGCCGTCAGTTGGCATAAAAGGATGTTTGCTCCGAAGGTCCGCGGTGCCGGGCAGCCG
>DATHQJ010000110.1:0-2869 GCA_035482825.1 Binatus sp. (SeqCode)
ATCCACTTTGCGTTCCGATGGAGGAGCGAACGAAAAACTCTACGGGAAAAAGTTGACCGCCAAGGAAATCATTCGCGGTGGGAAGGTCGGAATTCCGGCGTGCGCTCAGGAACTGGTTTCTCTGCTGGATGCTAAATCTCCGACCAACAAGTCGGACCCGAAGTCGCTGGAATAAGTGGAGTCGTACGCCGCGTGAATCCTGTGGACGCAGACAAGAAAAATGCGGTTGATATTGTCCGCTGCCAGTGGGCGAGCGGCGATGAACTCACGATTCGCTATCACGATGAAGAATGGGGCGTGCCGGTGCATGACGACCGCACGCTCTTCGAGTTTCTTATTCTGGAAGGCGCGCAGGCGGGGCTGAGTTGGAACACGATTCTCAACAAGCGGCAGAACTATCGCATTGCCTTCGATCAGTTTGATGTTCGGCGGGTCGCGGCTTACGATCGCCGCAAAATGCAGAGGCTGCTGAAAGATCCGGGCATCGTTCGCAACCGGTTGAAAATCGCTTCGGCGGTCGGGAATGCGAAGGCCTTTCTTCGCGTGGCCGAGGAGTTTGGCAGTTTTGACCGCTACATTTGGCGCTTTGTGGACGGCAAGCCGCGGGTAAATTCACGGAAGTCGCCGAGACAGGTACCGGCGAAGACCGCGGAATCGGACGCGATGAGCAAAGACCTCAAAGCCCGGGGATTTAATTTTGTCGGGTCGACGATCTGCTACGCGTTTATGCAGGCTGTCGGCGTGGTCAACGACCATCTTGTGCGGTGCTTTCGTTACGAGGCGCTGGGCGGCCGCGTAGGAAGGTAAATTTGAGCACCTACTGCGCGGCGGCTTTGGCGGCGGCCGCTTCCGGAATTGTTATCTTCATCGAATCGGGCTGCGTCCAAACTTCCTTTCCGTCGCTTAGCTCCAGGCGATTCATGGTGACCTTCAGCTGCCCGTGGTCCACTTCCACCAGAAGGTAGTGGTAGTTGATTTCTTTGCTCTGGAAGGGGTCATCCGGGGCGCGGTCGATGGGGTAGGCGTGCGCCGCGCCGCCTCCGGAAACGAAGTAGGTGACGCCGCCGTGCTCGTGACGCTCGTAGTTGTGCACGTGGCCAGAGAAGACGATGAAACGCACGCGGGCTTTTGCCTGACGAGCTTTTTCCTGGCGAGTCTCGAGCATCTTCGCCAGCTGCTTTTCCTGTGAGCGGGCGGAGTGGCCGCCACCAAGCATTTTCGAGTCGGAAGAACTGGTGTAGGGCGGATGATGCAGCATCAGGAGAACAAAATCTACGTCGGACGGAATGTTGTCGAGTTTTTTGGCCAGCCATTCGCCTTGCGGGCCGGTTGTTTCCTCCAAAGAGCTGTCGAGCACCAGCAGCAGGATGTTGGCGGCACGTAAGGAGTAATAGCGGCTGTTCTTCAGGTCGGGAAAGCGTTGAAAATAACTTCCGAGAGCGACACTTTCCTCTCCATGCAGATCATGATTGCCGAGGGTCGGGTAGACGGGAATGTTTTTCTCGCGCCAGACGGTGGTCTCGCTGTCCCAGACCTTCCAGTCGTCCGCGTCGTTGCCCCGATAGACGAGGTCACCGGTGAAGCAGATAAACGCGGGATTGGCTGCGGCGATGGCGTGGACGAGCGCGATGCGCACGGGAGGGTTCGCGGCGTCGGTATCCTTAGGATCGTGGAAGCGGCTATCGCCATAGGCGACGAAGCGAAACGGGGCGCTCACCGTGAGCTGCAAATCGGTGGTGGAGGTTTGTCCGATCGACTTCTTCGTGCAACTTGTGGTGAACAGGGTTGCCACAAGGCTCGCAAGCAACCAAGTGCGGGCGAAGGATCTGCAAAAAGTTTTCATAGAAGAGTGTTGCTAGAAAGCCCTCCGGTTTCATTCTCCCACGAGCAGGCCGGCAGGGTGGTTCGAACGTGCGATCAGCGTCAGAGATCAGTCGGATTTAGGCAGCTGGCATCCGGGAAGATAGCAGCGAGCCGGGAACCGGCAGACGCCGCGGATTTTTGAGGCTTAAGTCCTTGGGACAACTCTGGAGCCGCCTCCGGTTACGACACCAGCCGGAAAGATGTAGAAAATAAATGTAGTTGCCTTACCTGCCTCGGGCTCAGTCCGGCCCCCTCTCCGCGGTAACAGGATCTGCAAGGAGTTTTCATAGAAGAGTGTTGCTAGAAAGCCCTCCGGTTTCATTCTCCCACGAGCAGGCCGGCAGGGTGGTTCGAACGTGCGATCAGCGTCAGAGATCAGTTGAATTTAGGCAGCTGGCATCCGGTAAGACAGCGGCGAGCCGGGAACTGGCAGACGCCGCGGATTTTTGAGGCTTAAGTCCTTGGGAAGACTGGCGATCCCTGACCACACAAATTTCGGTGAGTCTGAAATGGCAACTCTGGAGCCGCCTCCGGTTACGACACCAGCCGGAAAGATGTAGAAAATAAATGTAGTTGCCTCACCTGCCTCTGGCTCAGTCCGGCCCCCTCTCCGCGGTAACAGGATCTGCAAGCCTACATTAAAGCGCACGCGGAATTCATGGAGATCGGCAATCGCATGCTCCAGCAATGGGAGGAAGGTGTCGCGCTTTCGCTTAAGGCGGCCTGAGCAAACCGCCTGCTCTTCGGCGGTTAGTAGAACTACTTCCGCATGGTCGACAATCCGCGATTCGCCTGCGGCCGCCGACATGGCACCTCTGGATGACCTTCCCATGTAAGAGTAATTCCTTAGCTCGCTTTCGCCTCTGCGTCGGGCTTTCGGAAGGCGGCTTCTCCCGCGTCGGACACCTTGACCCACTTCGGGTCAGGCGAGGCCCCTGCGTCGTAGTTGTCATGCCAGTTCCACCACTTGTACGGCGGAGTCTGGGGGTAACCCTCTGGCGAGTCT
>DATHQJ010000111.1:0-12924 GCA_035482825.1 Binatus sp. (SeqCode)
GGAGTCGCGATGGTGCCGTCGATCGGCGAACGCAGCTTGGTCTGGTCGAGCCGCGCGCTGGCCCGGTCCACTTCCGACTTCCAGTAATCGGCCTGTACCCGCTGAATCCCAGCCTCGCTGCCGTCGTTGCCGGCGAGCGCATGGTTCATGTGCAACATCGCCGTCTGATATTTCGCTTGCGCCTGGCCTAGGGCAGAACGATATTCCCAGTCCTGCAGCTCAGCGATGACCTGTCCCCTTGTGACTTTTTCTCCTTCATGCACCAGCACGCGGGAGATGACTCCTTCGACCTCGGGTTGCACCTTGCTCGAATGAGCGGGAGAGACCACAGCGTCGCCGTCCACGCGCAGCGGCAGCGGAAACGCAGCCAGAAAGATGACCGCCGCAGCCGCCAGAATCATAATCAGAGTGCGGCGGCGCTTTTCCAGCGCCATGAACTTGCGTTTGCGCTCGAGCACCGGCTCCAGGACCGAGATGAACGGCACTTCCTTGTACATTTGCGCGTTGCGCAAGGCAACGGTGGCCTGGCCCGCCAACACCTGTAGAATTTCCAGATGCGCGGTTGAGAGAAAATCCGGATCGCTGCTTTCGAGTCCCAGAATCCCGACCCTGCCGGTGTCGTCACTGAGCGGGGTGGCGTAGAAACCGCGCATCCCGGTCTCTTCAAAATAGGCGCGGAACTTGGCCTGGGTTTCCGGCCGGGGATCGGAAATTTCTTCGCCGTGTTGTTTTACGTGAATCACTTCCTCGGCCAGCAGAGCCCAGCGCAGGATGTTGTTGAGCGGCGCAATCTCCGGGGCTTCGGAATCGAGTTGGGCTACTCCCGTGACCGCGCTCAGTTTGTATTTGCCATGATGTTCCAGAGCGACGGCGGCGCGTTCGTACGGGATAACCGCCTGCGGCGCGTTGACGATGGTCTGCAGCATGCGCTCCAGATTCAGGGTTGAGGTGATCTCGTGGCTGACCGTGACCAGAGTTTCGAGGACTTCAACTTTGCGTTCCGCCGCCAGCAGACTGGCGTTGTGCAGCGCGATGGCCGCCGACTCCGCCAGCCGGCTGAGGGTGAATAAGTCGTCGTCGTCGAAGGCGCTTCCATCGAGCTTATTGGCTGCCTCGATCACTCCTACCAGCGATTCCTGGTCCATGATCGGCGCGACGATGAGCGACACGACGCCGCTTTCTTCGATGTCTTGATTGCGCCGCAGCAGCCGGTCGTCGTCCGAGCGCTCGATCAGCACTGCTTCGCCGTTGTCCGATACATCGCCGGGCACACCTTCCCCCGGCCTCTGCAAATCTCCCACGCGGGCCGTGAAATCGTTGCCCGCCTGGTGCATCAGGCGCAGACTTTCATCCGCCTCCAGCAGCCATAGATTGACTGCCTCGCACTCCAGCATCTCGCGCACCTTGGAACCGATGATGGGAAACAGCTGATCCATTTCCAGCGTCGAGCTGAAGACTTTCTCGATGTCGTAAAGTTGGGTGAGCCGGGTTATCGATTCGAGAGTGTTGTGGTGCTCGTCCTCGTAAATCTGTGCCCCATACAGCGCGGCCCCGAACACGTCCGCCACCCCGCCCAGTTCGTTCAGGTGCGCCTGGCTCAACGTGTTCTCGAAACTGAGGATCTCAATGGCGCCGATCAGCGCTTCGTTCCGGGTTAGAGGGAGATAAGACAGGGAGTGCAACGTCCGGCGGACGTTGACGTGCGAATATTCTTCCCGGCTCAGGCTTCTGCCCTCGAACAGTAATGGCTTCGGGTCGCGGGCCAGAATGCCAAGCGTCCCACTCTGCAGCGGGATGGTCGCCTCGGGTGCGGCCGGCTCGCCGGCGGTGGCCATCACCGTCCAGACATCGCCCTCCGGCAGAGGCGCAACCGCATACACATTGACTGCGCTTCCGGGCAAGGCTTCCGCCAGGATCTGGGCCGTGATGCGGGCGCGAGGAGAGACTTCGCGTTCCTCCAACAATCGAGCGGACAGCGCAGCTATACTCAGCGAAATCCCTGAACTCTGGATTGCCATGAAGTGGTCTAAAGTCTCGTGCTGCCGGCCGCGCGGGGGGAGCGTTTGCTATTTGCAAATTCGCGGAGCTTCTTCTAAGTTGGAACCGCACTTTAGCAGACGATCCGGCGAGTGTCAATCTGCGCCAGTCGCGACGCAGCGAAACTGAGCCGGACCTGCATCCGTCGCAAGGGGAGAACCGTTGGACATCGAGCTTCGCAGTCAAGCCGGCGTAAAGGTGATCAAACTCCGCGGCCGCCTGAATCTGGGCGACGCGGTGGACAACCTGCGGCAAACCTTCGACGATGCGCTGGCCGCCGGCGACAACCGATTTGTGATGGATCTGGGAGAAGTCACCATGCTCGACTCCAGCGGCATCGGACTGCTGGTCCGCTGCCTCACCGCTGCCAAGCAAAATGCCGGGGCCGTCAAACTCCTGAACCCTTCCAAGTTCGCGGTCCAGACCCTGAGGATGACCGGACTGCTCAAGCTGTTTGAAGTGTTCGATGACCAGGACCGGGCTGTGGCCTCCTTCGGCTGAATTCCAGGCTCTCTTCCTTCCAGTCCCAACAGCCCCGCTCGCACTTAAGGACGCAGGTGCGGAGTGATCGTGGCTCGACCGCGAGACGCTCTCAGCCCCGCCAGTATGGGTGAAACGGCCAGTAAATCAGCGGGGTTGCGTGCGTTGCCTAAGCCAGAACCTCGGCGCGAAAGCCTCCGGCGCAGAGCCGCGCCTAAGAAATCTCTTATCAATTTGCGGGCAACGTTGGTTTCTCGATTGCTAACGAAGCCGTGTTCGTCCGCCGTTGACGCGACGTGATGCGTTCAGGCTGGTCGAACTGGGGCGGTTTCATCGCGGAAGCTCGGGTTGAGGTGTGTCGCGACGCGAAATGGGGACTTGTTTCGCGCCGGGGCTCGAGCCAAGCGACTGCAAAACAATTCAGGAGATTCGAATGCGTTCTGTCAGATATTCTTTCGCCGGTTTTATCTTGCGACCCGCCTTTTTACTGGCGATGCTTACAATTCTAACTGTCTCGGCTTTCGCCAGCCCTGCCATCCCGGTTCCGATCATCACCTTCCTGTCGCCGGTATCGACGAATCCGGGAGGCGACGACCTCACTCTTACTGTGAATGGAGCGAATTTCGTCAACGGAGTTTCCGTGGTGAATTGGAAGGGAAATGCTCTGGCCACGACCTTCGTCAATTCCACGAAGTTGACGGCAACGGTTCCGGCGGCGCAGACCGCGAGCGCTGGAACGGGCTGGATTACGGTGGTGAATCCAAGCTGTGGCGGCGAATGCACTCTGACCTCAAACGTGGTTTTCTTTCCCGTCGTCGGATCCACCGCGACCTATACCGCCGCCGAGTTGACGGCGCCCGTGGGCAGTGGGCCTTTACAACTAACTCGCGGCGATTTCAATGGCGATGGCAACCTCGACCTGGCAGTCTCGAACTTCGAAGGCACCACGGTGTCGATTCTGCTGGGCAACGGAGATGGAACCTTTCAAACCCAGACGACTCTGAGCACCATCGCTTCACCCTTCGGAATCGCCGTGGGTGATCTGAATGGCGATGGCATCCCGGATCTGGTGGTGGGCAATGACTCGCCCAACGGCGGTCTGAACATTTTCCTGGGAGACGGAAGCGGCGGCTTTACCTCGGGGGTCACGCTGGGCGGCGGGCGTTGTCTGCTTGAACCCGTGCTGGCGGACGTGAATCGCGATGGCAAACTCGATATCGTAGTGGGGAATGACTGTACAACGGGGATTGAGCTGTATCTGGGCAATGGCGATGGAACTTTTGCAGCGCCCATGCTGGTCAGCGGTTCCAGTGCGCTTTTCGGCCTGCTCGTCGCCGACTTCAATGGCGATGGAATTCTCGATATCGCCGCCGCGAACTATGGCACCAATGTGCTCGACATCTATCTCGGAGTGGGAGACGGAACCTTCGGCAGTGTGAGCCACATCGCCATCCCGTCGATACTTCAACTGGCCGCCGCCGATATGGACGGCGACGGGAAAGTCGATCTGATCGCGGCCAGCGAAGGCAGCGGCATCTACCTGCTCTATGGAAATGGCGACGGCACTTTCAAGCCGGCGGTGCTGGTCGCATCCGGCAGCTATTACGCTTTGGCTACCGGGGACCTGAATGGTGACGGCAATCTGGACATCGTTGCAGTCAGCAGCAGCGATCTGGTGCAGGCGTGGTTTGCGGCCGGCGGCGGAACGTTTCAGCCCGCCAAGACCCTGGGCAACGCTTTTTCCTATGGCATCGCGCTGGGCAATTTCGCCACCGGCGGCGGTCTCGATGTGGCGGTGGCGAACTACACTTCGAACCAGGCCGACATTTTCCTGCCCACCGTCGTAATCTCTCCCTCGAGCAAGAATTTTGGTTCCGTTGCGGTGGGCTCGCCGACCGCACAGACCTTTACCGTAACTAACGATAGTTCGGCCACGGTTGCGATCAGCACGGTTTCCTTCACCGGCGCAAACCCGGGCGACTTTGCGCAAATCAATACCTGCAGCTCGCCTCTGGCTCCAGCGGGAACCTGCGCCGTGACCGTGACTTTTACGCCGGCAGCTGCTGGAGCCCGCGCCGCGACCCTCACCGTGACCGACGATGGGCCGGCCAGTCCACAAACCGCGAGTCTCACGGGGACTGGCACAGCGGCGCCCGTCGCCACCCTCTCCGCCACCGCGCTCGCCTTTGGCAACCAGACTCTGCACGTAACTTCCGCGGCGCAGCCCGTAACCCTCACCAACACCGGAAGCGCGTCCCTGACCGGCATTACGATCACCGTCACCGGAACCAGCGACTTTGCTCAGACCAACAACTGCCCCGCCACCCTGACCGTCAGTTCCCTGTGCACCGTGAGCCTGACGTTTACACCGGGGGCGGTGGGCTTAGAAAGCGCGTCATTGCAATTCTCCGACAACGCCGGCAACAGCCCGCAAGCCGTGGCGCTCTCCGGCACTGGACTGGACGTGCCCTCGAAGCTGAACTACGTGCAGGCGCCCCCGGCTTCTTTGCTGGCGGGCTCGGCGATAGGAACCATCAGCGTAGGCGTGTATGACGCGACTTCCCAGCTGGTCACCACCTCCTCCGCGAACGTCACCGTGGCCATCACGGGCCCGAACTCTTTTTCGCAGAGCCAGACGGTGGCCGCCTCGGCGGGAATTGCCACGTTCGATTTCAGCGGCGTCCCGCTGGATTTGGCGGGGCTATATACCGAGACAGCATCGAGCTCGACGATTAGTTCCGCGGTCAGCACGACCGCGATTACGCCGCTGCTCACCTCCGAGCTCATGGTGGTGGCGGGATATCCCTCGCCCACTTATGCCAGCCTGCCGCACCCGTTCACCGTCAGCGTGACGGATTCGTTCGGCAACGCGGTGACCTCCTATACCGGGACGATAACGCTGATCAGTTCCGATGCCAACGCGGTGGTTGCGCCGACGCCCTACACCTTTGTGGGCGCGGATATGGGCACGCACACCTTTAGCGCAACCTTCCTCACCGTGGGCACGCAAACGATTACGGTTACCGCCGGAGTCCTGAGCGGCAGCCAGTCCGGAATCGTGGTCAACCCACGTCCTCAACTGGTAGTCAACTTGTTGGCGGATGATGCCGGCTCCGGCTCTGCTTGCGACGGCAGCGTCCCCTGCTCTCTGCGCAGCGCGCTCAACCAGGCCAACACGCTGGGTGCGGGCGATATCACCGTCGATACTTCGCAGTTTGGCGGCAGCGCGCCGTGGACTTCGACGCTGACCAATGGCGTCCTCGGACTGAGTTCGAATCTCAGCATCACGGGTCCGGGACAGGCGCAGCTCATCCTTTCTGGAAACAACTTGTCCAGCATTTTCCAGGTGTCCACCGGCGCGATCGTCGCCATCGGTGGCCTCTCAGTGACTGCGGGTAGCTCCGCGGGGAACGGCGGCGGCATTACCAACGCGGGCACGCTCACGTTGTCGAATGTTGCCGTAAGCAACAGTATGGCGACACAAGACGGCGGCGGCATTTACAGCTCGGGCAGTCTGACCGCGAACTCCACTACGATTTCGGGCAACACGTCGACCGGGAATGGCGGCGGCGTGGCTACCACGGGAACCTTCGTCTTGTATGACAGCACCCTCTCGGGCAACAGCGCGACGGGAAATGGGGGCGGCATCGACAACAGCGGCGCGCTCTCGATTCCGCAAAGCACGCTCTACGGCAACAGCGCGCTCGACGGCGCGGGCGTCGAGAATGAAGCCTCCGGCACGGCGGTGCTGGCGCAGAGCACTGTGTCGGGAAACATCGCGAGCGGTGATGCGAGTGGGACGCTCATCAACCAGAATTCGGCACCATCGGCCGTGACCATTCTGAACAGCATTGTGGCTGGCAACACTGCTCCGGGCGGGGATTGCGTAGGCTGCGGATCCCAGATCAGTTTCAATTTATTCGACGTTGCGGCGGCGACCTTAAAGCTCGGAGCGCTCGCTAACAACGGCGGCCCAACCGAAACCCTGCTTCCGCTCGCCGGCAGCCCGGCGATGGGCAGCGGCAGTGTCGGCCTGACCACCGATTCGGGATTACCCCAGTCCCTGGTGAACGACCAGCGTGGTACTGGCTATAGCCGGATCGTCAACAATAGCGTTGACCTCGGTTCCGTTCAAGATAACTCCGGACCTCCGAGCTCCATCGTATTGACGGTCACCGGTTCGTCCATGGCTGGCAATGCGCTCAGCGCCACGCTGCAGGCGCTGACGGCAGGCGAAAATCCTGACGCGGCGTACTCGGGCACGATCCACTTCACCAGCAGCGATGCGCATGCCGTTTTGCCGGCCGACTATACGTTTGTGCCGGCCGACAGCGGCACGCACATTTTCAGCGTCACGCTCGAGAGCAGCGGAGCCCAAACGCTGATCGCAGTAGACACAGGAAACGCCGCTCTGCAGGCTACGCAAACCATCGCCGTGTCTGCGGCGGCGGCGGCCACGGTCAGCGTCAACGGCGGATCCGGACAAACCGCGATCGAAGGATCAGCTTTCGCAACCGCCCTATCGGCCAAAGTCAGTGATGCGTTCGGAAACACCGTGCCGGGTACGACCGTAGTCTTCACCGCACCCGCATCCTCCAGCGGCGCCAGCGGCACGTTTGCCGGCGGTAGCAGCAGCGCTTCAGTGGCCACCGACACCAACGGGGTAGCCACGAGTCCAGCCTTCACTGCCAACAGCACGGCGGGGCAATACTCGGTGTCGGCTGCGGTGCAGGAGCTCACATCGGTAACGTTTGCTCTCACGAACGTCATTCCGCCGGATTACTCAATTACTGCCACTCCCACATCCTTGACCATCGTGCAAGGGCAGTCGGGGAGCACGGTTCTAACCCTCACACCAGTCGGAGGCATGACCGGTACCGTCGCTTTCACCTGCACCGGCCTACCCGCAAAATCCAGTTGCGCCTTCGCGCCCACTCAGGTAGTGATGAGTGGCAACGATGCAGTGCAGACCGTCACTCTGACGGTCAATACCACGGGACCCAACGGCGCTGTTTCACAAGTTCGGTTGGGGTTCCCGCCGACTGCAACTGCTCCGACCACGACGGCTTCGCCCGCGTGGTTCGTGTTGCCGGCTGGATTCCTCATGTTGGCAATCCCGGCATGGATCACGACTGGGAAGAAGCATCCGCGCTATATCGCGGTCTCGCTTCTCACGCTGCTGGCAACCTTCACCGCAATTGGATTGATCGCTGGATTGACCGCCGGATTGACCGCCTGCAGCGGGGTCAGTTCGCCGGGAGGTGGAGGAGGGACTCCGCCGGGACAATATTCCGTCACGGCCGCGGCATCAATCAGCGGCTCGAATAGTCACTCGGCGCTGGTATCCATCACGATCACCAAATGAGCGATAGAGCGATGCGCCCGGCTGCGCGGACCTGTCCGTCGCCAACTACGGTGAGAGGCGATCACCGATTTTCGGGAGGTGCGACAAGAGCACCAGCAAAGCGAACCCGCAGCGAATTGTGTGTCACCCCGTCCGATGCATACAGTAAGGAAGTAGTTCCCGCTCAACCGTGTAGGGAGCCCTTCAATGGTCGGTGGGTTCCTGGAAGCGTCGATTATCAGTAAGGTTGTGCAGCGCCCTCAAGTCGCCGGTCACGTTGACAGAGAAGCTCTGAACGGCTGGTAAGCCGTCCACGCCGTCCACGGTCAGGCGGATGGTGAAAGGCGCTGCTCTGGTGTAGGCGTGAGACACCTTCGGACCGCTTGCGCTGGTGCCGTCGCCGAAATCCCACTTGTACCCGACGGCGGGCACGCCAGCGCTTTCGGTTTGCGCTGAGAGATGAATTGTATCGCCGGCGTTGGCCGCCGAGGGCACTTGCGCCTTAACGTCAGGCGCGGTCGGGGAAAGGTTATGATCGACGAGCTTGATCACTCTCACGGACTCGGGGAGTTGATTCTCGATCCGCAGGGCGCCGTTCTCGATCGCGACCGGAGTGTTCTGGTTCAACACATTTTGGTTCAACACGTCCAGCGCTGTGAACGTGTGTCCCGCCGGCAGACCGAGGTCAGCAAGGTTCAAGGTGTGCGATCGCGGGGTCTCTGTCCAGTTGAAGACAGTCAGGATGGCCTGGCGTGGACTTTCCTGCAGAAAGAAGATGCTGGGTTGTTCATCCTCGGGTTTGTATGTCAGCAGATCGAGCGGCGTGGAAGCCCGTCCAATCTTGGCCATGTTGAGCAAGTCCGGGTTCTCGACCAGCGCTAGCCGATCTTTTTCAGACTCAGAGCCGAGGACAGGCATGTCGTCGCCAATCTCATACATGCCGCCAGAGACTGCAGAGAGAGCGATCGAGGCCTCCGCTGCTGGCAGTGCAAGGGGGGCCGGCCGTTTTGGACGATCGCTGAAAAACTGCCCGGTCGTGTTGAAGGCGTCCGGATCATTCACGAAAAAATTGCGGTTCATATAGAAGCGGGCGGCGATGCCTGGCGCAGCGTCTTTTGTTCTCTGAAAACTGTGCCCGGTGTCGGTGGAGATCCGACCGGTGTCGACCAGGCCCACCGGGTTGAGCATCGGGCTTCCGTCTTTGTCGACCACCACATCATCCCCCACAGTGTCGCGAATGATTTGCAGGCCGATGCGTTGCGCTTCGAGGGCGGTCGTGTTGGGCCGGTAACGGTAGCCCTCGATAGCGGTGGTGTCCATAAAATCGAATTTGAAGAACCGCACTCCCCATTCGCGGACAAGGGTCTTGTAAGTCTGACGCAGATACTCCTGCGCTGCAGGATGCGTCGTGTCCAGAGTGTAGATCACATCAGTTTTCTGATCCCAGACCTCGCGACTGGAAATCGGCTCGCCCTGTGCGTTGTGGACCAGCCAATCCTTGTGGTGCTCATAGACCCACGCCCGGCTTGTCACCTCGAAGGGCGCGGTCCATAGGCCGAAGGTCAGACCATCTCCGATGATGCGGTGTCCGACGAACCGCATGCCATCTGGAAACAGTGTGGCATCGGTTGTGGTGTACTCTCCTCGGGCGTACTGATACCCCTCATCAACCTGGAGATACGTGTAGCCGAGTGACTTCAGATGTTCGGCCTGCCAGTCCGCATTGGCCAGGATCTCGCCCTCGTTGATCGTGCCGTAAAACGCGGTCCAACTCCACCAACCGATCGGAGTCTCAGTGGAGACACGCGCGTGGTGCAGACGTCGAATCGCATCACCGTAAGTCAGCAACTGATTGTGGTAGCCCGGCCCGGCCTGGAGCAGCAGGCGCTCGGAAACCATGTCTGCTCCGGGTTCGACCGGGAGACTCAATTCGATCTGATCCTGCGCAGGAGCACTCCTGAGATCGAACTCCTTTTGAACTTCGGTCGTCCCCGTGGAGTCAAGGCTGAACGATGCAATCTTCGTATTGTCTCCAGAACCCGAAGCTTGCAAATGGAGCAAGGTCAGAAATCGGTCGGAGGTCAGCGCGCCTACGAAAAGACTTTGCTGACTCTCCTGGTTGTAGATGAGTTGACTTCCGGCCCCGCGATGCATCCTGCCGGGCGCCTTGCCCAGGTCGTAGATTTGTAACTGAGGCCAGTCTTCACTGAAACTGTCAGACAGAATGCGATCGGCGAATGCGCTGCCACCCAGATTGAGTACTGGCTCCCCGATTGCCTCCAGGCCACGAATGGCCTGCACCGTCACTGCCTTAGCAGTCGTGTTCCGCACTTTTACTTGGACAGTAGCGAAGGGGCGCTGCTCATAAAGCTGCACGACATAAAGCAAATCTGGTTTGCCTTCGAGTCCGGTGCAAGCGACGGTTACCGCCCGGCCCGAGCCGAGTTCATCGGTGAATGGAGATTCCGAAGCTTGGTGATGCGGATATTCGTTCGAGCGCAGCCACCGGTGATTGAGCTGTGCCGCCACACGGCTGGTGAAGATGGGCTGGCCGCCCCGCACTCCCAGCTGATATGACCCCACTTGAGGGTCGACGGTCACGGACAGTTTGTCATTTGTCAATTGCTGGGCCGCACAGGGCAGGGCGACAGTGAGCGCGCCAGCGATAATCGCAGTTCCCACCTTGCACAACAGTCCGCATGTTCTTTTCGACACGGCGTCGGCCTCGCTTCTCGGCAATTTTTTACGGCAATTCCTTTTTGTCAGAGGGCAATACTATACCGATGACGGACAATGCGCCCCGCTCGCTCAGAGTAGAGACAATCGGCGAGCGCAGTCCGCCATGATTTCTGCCTCCCAGGCAGAACGCTGTGGATTCCTGGGGTGGGTCCGATCGCTGGGAATCCGTCCAATCAGGTTCAGGAACACTGCGGCAGAATGTTTGTACGCAGGAACGGGATCACGAAACGCAACATTTCCCAGGTACTGCAGGGCGTCGGAAAGGGCGTAGTACTCTGGGTCCCCGGACTCCCAGAGCCGGTCTCGGGCGGCGAATTTCTCCGGCGCAAAACCGGCAAGCCCCAGCAAATACTCCGACCCATATTCGATCATGTTGATACCCAGATCGTTCCCCGTGTAAATGCGAAAGTCTGGCCGTTGCGCATCGCGAATGGCGAGTCGTTCCAGTTCCAGAAGACGGTCGAGGGAAGAATGTTTCATCCCTTTGATCTCTGGGATGTCCATCAAGCGGCGGACCGTCTCCGAGTTCCATATTTCGCCGTTGGGCGCAAACATCGAACCCAACTCGAAGGCCAAAACCTGCGGATAGTCACTGCATATGCTTCGATAAGCTGCAGCGAGCTCTGCCGGAGACTTACCGTGCAGACGAGCGGTCTGGAACAGGATCGGAATGCCGTCAAAACGAACAATCGTATCGATCTGCTGTCGATACAGCGCGAGGATGTCGTCGCCGGCGAGATGTTCAATGTACGCGCCGGCCACAAACGGAATCCCTTTCCCGAGAGCCTGGCGCGTCCAGTTCAGCACTTCTCGTTTTTCTGTATCGCTCAAGTAATTCACGTAGCCGGTGTCCATGTTGACGGCATTCATGAGCCCGGCTCGATGTGTGGAAGTCAGCTGTTGCGAAAACGCTTCGACGGCGACCCGGCCGTCCGCCTGGTACGGCAACAAGGCTGCGGCAATGCCCTGTACCTTGCGTCGCAGTCGTTGGCGGCTGATCAACTCGTCAATTGTCATGCTCGGATTCACCATGACTTCGGGCATTGCCCACCTGAAATTGACATCAGCGTTTCTTCGCCTCCTTCAGCTTATCGGCGAAATCGGATTCCTTGTAGTATTCGTCCAGCGGATAGCAACCGGAGGGCAGTCCGTTTCGTGGCGCGGTGGTGCAATCACTGAAGGTCCTGCAGAGGCGTTTGCGTTGAATCTCGCTTCCCTCTGACGCGTCCCAGAGCAACTCGGGATAGGCCAAGACCATCCGGCCGAGGCCCACGAAGTCGACCCATCCTTCGCGCACCGCGGCCTGCGCCACATGAGGCAGGAAGTCTTGCAAGTAGGTATACCCCGATCCAACCACGAGCAAGTTGGGGAACCGACGCTTGAAGTGACGGGTAACGGCCATCTGCCGCGCGACGCCAACCACCGGATCTTCTGGCGGCAGATATCCGTCGGAAGGTGGATAGAGCGCCGGACGTTGGATATGCGGATTGTAGTAAGGACTGCCGACGGTGATGTTCACCAGCTGAATTCCAAGCTCCTCTAATAAAGATAGAAAACGCTCCGGTTCATTCAAATCGCTCTGTGTCGGATCGAGGCGATTTACGCCGAAACCCCAACGATAAGGAAGTAAGTCCGGGCGCGTTTCCGCAACTCCCACGGAGGATTTTCCGTGGGCACTCTGAGTTGGGTCAGAGTGGAATGGCACTGTGTCGATCGCTGACAGCCGCACCCCGATGTGCAATCGCGGACAGAGCGAGCGAATGCCTTGTACGACCTCCCGCAGAAAGCGGGTGCGGCCTTCGAAGCTGCCGCCGTAAGGTCCGTCCCGGGTATGAGCGCTGAGAAATTCATGACCCAGGTAGCCGTGACAATGCTTGATGTCCACGAAATCAAAACCCAACCGCCAGGCCATCAGTGCCGCCCGATGGAAGTCCTCGATGATCGACTCGATTTCTCCGTCGGTGAGCAGAGGGTAATCGGCGGGCAGTTTCAGGCGCCGGTCCAAAAGTGGATGATGATAGAGAATGCGGGGTTCCGGGCGGGCATGTTCATTCGGGCGGCAGTACCGGCCAGAGTGCGTCAATTGCAAACCAATGACTAACCCATCATCGCTGCCGGTCGTCAGGATATGCTCGCGCCTCAGAACAGCTCGCAAGTTCGCGATACTCTCTTGCGTGCGCGGAGCGGCGAGAAGCTGATTTGGGTTCGCCCGCCCTTCGTGAGAAACCGCAACCGCTTCTCCACCCCAAATCAACTTTCCGCCACTACGGCCGAAGCGCTGCCAGCGCCGAACCGTCTTCTCCGAAGGTGCCCCATCTGGAGTC
>DATHQJ010000112.1:0-9946 GCA_035482825.1 Binatus sp. (SeqCode)
CACGATCTGGCAGTGATCCAGATTAAAGCCCCCGAGTTGATTCCCGCCGTTCTGGGGGATTCGCGCAACTTGCAAGTCGGGCAGAAAGTCTATGCGATCGGCAATCCCTTTGGCTTGGCCGGCACCATGACGCGCGGCATTGTGAGTTCGATCCGCCCGGTGCGCGAGCCCAACGGGGCGATGATCGACGAGGCTATTCAGACCGACGCGGCCATCAATCCCGGAAACTCCGGCGGCCCGCTGATGAACTGGCACGGCGAAGTCATCGGCATTAATACGATGATTCTTTCAAACGCTAACCAGAGTGCCGGCATCGGCTTCGCCATTCCTATCAATACGGCGAAGGCGGTTCTGAACGATTTGATGACACTCGGCCGGGTGCGGCGTCCGGCGCTGGGAGTGCGCTCGATTGCCATCAGCTCCGAACTCGCGGACGAAATGGGCCTGCCCGTCGACTACGGATTGCTCATCATCCAGGTAACTCCCGGCGGCTCGGCCGATTCAGCAGGACTTCGCGCCGGTACGGAACAGGCCTACCTGGGCAATACTCCCATCATGCTGGGCGGCGATTTGATCGTCGCCATCGACAATCAAAAAGTGCAGGACGAAGACGATCTCGCCCAGATGATGAACAATCATCGCGCTGGAGACACGGTGAAGGTCACCATCTACCGCAACAAGAAAAAGATGGAAGTCAGCGTGGCGTTGGGTGAAGCGCGCCAGCAGGTGTGAGAATGGCAGCTGTCAGCTCTTAGCGGTCAGCCATCAGCTGAGAGAAAGATCTCGACGCTATGCATTCGTTCGTTATTCCGCCGGTTGAATGCCCACAGCGGAGTACAAATCTGCGCTGCTGTAGAGCGTGCCATTCTTCATCACCAAGCGGCAGCGGCGGATGTCGCTGATACGCTGCGCTGGATTTCCCTCGACCAGAACAAAATCTGCCCGCTTGCCTGACGCGATTGATCCGAGTTCTTTATCCTGCTTCAACAACCGCGCGGCGTTCAATGTCGCAATCTGCAGCGACCTCGCCGGCGGAATCCCGGCCTGAACCTCCAGTTCCAACTCGCGATGCAGCATGATTCCAGCAGTGCCGTCGGTTCCGGCCAGGATGGGAACGCCGGCGTCGTACATGCGCTTGGTCATGGCCAGCATGGCGCGATAGGAATCCTTATAAAGCTGGTCGTTTTCGGCCGTGACGGGAAGGCCGCCGGAGTAGGCGCCGCGCTGAACCTGCGCGGGAAGCCGGTTCAGCACCGGCGCCAGGTCCGGAGAAGCCTGCCCGGGACGTCCGACGAACATTGACTCGAACGTGCCCAGAGTTACATCGACGGTGGTGTGATGGTCGAGCAGAAGCTGGATGAAGTCGTTCACCGGCTTGGATTGCAAATCGAGTTTCGCGGCGTTCGCGCCGACCGCGGTGAAGCGTTCCGGCGTGCGCGTGTCTTTCACCTGCGACGCCAGAAAATTCAGGAAGATAAAGTTTATGTGCTGAATTTCATCGGCGCCATCCTCCACAAATTGGGAGGCAGTAATGCCGTTGGGCACGTGACCGCTGACACGCAGCCCGCGGGCGTGCGCAAGTTTGGCGATGCCGGGCACGAACGCAGGATTGAGCGAGCTGTAGAGCTTGATTTGAACGTAGCCCAGGTCGGCGTAGCGATTGACGGCGGCCTCGGCTTCAGCCTGGGTATCGGCATACAAGCCAGTTGGCGCCTGAAAGGGGCCGTGGCCGTCGATGAACCCCGCTTTCCAGAGGCGTGGGCCGATGGCCGTGCCGTTCTGCCACTGATCCTGCAGGTGCTGGATCTGATCGATATCGTTGCCCATGTCGCGCGCGCTGGTCACGCCGCTGGCGATGTTCAGGATGCCGTCCAGCGCCTGGACGTGTACATGCATGTCGAACAGGCCGGGAAGGATCGTCTTGCCGGTTCCGTCGATGCGTTCGGCGTCGGCTGGAAGGTGCACGGAACTCGCGGGCCCGACCGCGGTGAAGCGATCGCCGGACACAATCACGGTCTGGTCTTCCAGCATGGTGGCCTGCTCGGAATCGAACAGGCGCACATGCTCAATGGCGACGGGATGCGCGGGATGTTTCGCCAGGTCTTTCGCCAGGCGCGCGAAACGTTCGTCGCGCAGTTTGAGATCGAGCGCATACAGCTGGTCGTTCGTCTTTTCCCAGCCTTCTCGGAGCAGGGCGAACCATGTTCCGGGAACTCCGAACACCTGCTGCTCATCGTCAAGCCAGATCGTCTGCGGTTCGAACGAGAGCCCAGTGATCGCGAAGTCGGTCACGTGCATCTTCTGTCCGTGATCCTCGACCGTGACGTCGGTCAGACGCTCGAGCCGCGCCTCGCCCGCGGGAAACAAATCCACCGGCGCGCCGTGCGCCTTCTGCAGAGCCTGGACCAGGAACGCGGTCTCAGCAACCGCGCCGGCGTTGCTGATGTAAAAACTTCCGGCGGGGCCGTGTCCATCTTCCGAAGTGCTCTTCCAGTGGGCGACGCCGTCTTTGATCTCGAAATGTTCGTCGACGGGAGCTTTCAGATAGTCGTTGCCAGTTTCATCCACGCGAAGCGGGAATCCGTTGGCGTCGAGCAAATAATTGACCGAAACCTTGGGCCCGCGCCCTCGGTCATTGAATTCGAACGTGCTGACGACGTGACCGTCGGGAAGAAAGGTGTCGATTTCATTTCCCACGACTTTGCCGTTGGAGGAAATCGTGTAGCGAAGGGTCTGCGGCCCTGCAGCCCACGCGGAGGGTTGCCAGGCGCACACCAGCAGAGAAAGTAAACCGATCCGGAAGCTGAACATGGAGGGGTATTGTCCCACCGGCGGATAGGTGTGGGGAACATTTATTTGCAGCCTGGCCGCCGCTTCGATCAGCGCCGGCTTGAATCCGCCGAGCCGAATCGTTATTCTAGGTTCCTGCCTATGACTGCCGTCCTTTAATCCGCGAGTTGCAATATTGGGCAAGAGCGAAGAATGCGCGGTGGTGTGCGCGCGCCGCTCCTGCCGGGTTGTCTGCATCAAGCCGTCTCAAAACCTGAAAGGATTTTTCCCATGCAATTCGTCGATAAGGCATTCGCTCGCCGTCTGGAGTCGTGCGAGGAAATGCCGCAGGTCATGTACGCACGGGTGTTTCAGAAGACGCGCCCGGAAATGGGGGCCGCGGAGGAAGAAATTTGCGGCGGCCACATGGTGTTCGCCGGACTTGGTTCGCCCATCGGGCGAGCAACCGGCGTGGGGCTGGAACGTTCGTTCACTTCTGAGGATCTCGATCGCGTGGAAACCTTCTATCGCGCCCATCACGCCCCCGCGCAAGTGGATTTGTGCTCCATGCACGAACCCGCAGTATTCGAGCTGTTCAAAGAGCGTGGCTACGCGATCGCCGAACTCAACAATGTGCTGTACCGGAAGCTGGATACGGAAGAAAACTTTCCTCCGCCGCCGCCGGGATGCGAGATTCGCCGCAGTCGTCCTGAGGAAGCTGACGCTGCTGGCAACATCGTCGAGACTGCCTTCTTCCCGGACGGCGCGCCCGAAGCGTTCCGTGGACTCATCGCTCCCTTCTACCAGATGGAGCGGGCGCTCGCGTTCGTGGCGACCGTCGCGGGCAAGATGGTGGCCTGCGGCACGGGGTTGGTCATCCCCGAGCACCGAGTTTTTGCGCTGTGCGGCGCCGGCACTCTTGCCGAGTTCCGCGGTCGCGGCCTGCAGACGGCGCTGTTGCGAGCCCGCATGCAAGCCGCAGTCGCGGCCGGATGCGAATATGCGGTAGTCGTTACCCAAGGCGGGACGACCTCGCAGAGCAACGCCGAGCGTCTGGGCTTTCGCGTGGCTTACAGCAAGGTCACGGTGATCAAGAAGTTGGAGGCGTGAGAGTCGAAAACAAAGTAGTGCCCGCGTCCCGCCGACAAATCCTCTTACGCATTTGCAGTTGCGCTTACGTCCATTGCATAGTGGAAGAGATGCCGCCTGACGACACTATCCTGCAGAGCGAAGTCCTGCAAGGCAAACACATCCGCCTCGAACCCCTCGACCAGCGCCACGTCGACGGCCTCGCCGGTGCCGCTGGCGAGGATGCGCAACTCTATCGATGGAGTCCCGTCCCCCAGGGCAAGGCCTCTGCCATCGCCTATGTCGACACGGCGCTGACTTGGAGAGACGCGGGCACCGCGCTCCCGTTTGCGATTGTTCGCAACGCAGACGGCGTCGTCCTCGGCTCCACGCGTTTTTGGAATCTGGAGCGCTGGTCGTGGCCGCAAGGCCATCCCTCGCACGGCCGCGGGGTTCCTGACGCCTGCGAAATTGGCTACACCTGGCTGACTCGTTCGGCGCTCCGCACTGCCGCCAACACTGAGGCCAAGTTGTTGATGCTGAGGCATGCCTTCGAAGTCTGGCGGGTGCTCCGCGTATGCTTTCACACCGACGCGCGGAACGAACGTTCGCGCGCCGCACTCGAACGCATCGGCGGAAAGTTTGAAGGAATTCTCCGCGCTCACCGCATGGCCGCCGACTTCATTCCGCGCGATTCGGTGCGCTACTCGATCCTGGCGGCTGAGTGGCCGGCGGTCAAGCAGAGGCTGATTCAGTCGCGGGATCGACAATGACGATACATGTGACGCGGGCGCCCGCACCACATGTATCTACTGAATTGTCTTCGGTTCGATCCCATAATCCTCGACCCAGTGGTCGTGAGTCTGCTGCGACGCAGGCCACTGCAAGCACAAGCCGTAGCCATCGGGATCTTTGAACCACAATTGCTTCATGCCATACGGCGCGACTTTTGGCTCTTCCAAATTGAGGCCATGCGCGCGCAGGTGCTGGTAAGCGCCGTACAGATCCTCGCAACCGAAGAACAGACAGGTATCGTCATGGGCCGTAACCCGCGCCGCATCCGGCGCTGCAGGGCGCTGGTCCGCTTCATAGGCGGTATTGAGCATCACCTCCGCGCCATTCAACTTCAGCCACGCCCAATTGCAATCGTCCCCGGGCTGAGACGTGGCGTGAACCGTGAATCCCAGGATGTCACGATAGAAACGGATCGCCGTCGGCATGTCGAATACCTGCAGCAGCGGACAAATCCCATGAATGTCCATTGGCGTACCATCCCCCTTTTAGCGAAAATATAGCAGAATCGTGAGAGCGTGACGACGGCTTCAATGTTCGAGAAGGAACCTCCGATTCCGGGGGGCAAACCAGCAGTGGGCGACCCACAATGAGCGTGGATGATCTTCGCAAATATTGTCTTTCCTTTCCCGACGCCACCGAGAACCTGCAGTGGGGCGATGACCTCTGTTTCAAGATTCGCGGCAAAATTTTCGCCACGCTCGCCCTGACGGCGGTTCCGCAGAAGATGTGCTTCAAATGCACTCCCGAATCCTTCGCGGAGCTGGTCGAGCGCGAGGGCATTCATCCCGCGCCCTATGTCGGACGATACAAATGGGTGATCCTCGATCATCTGAACGCGCTCCGCAGCGACGAACTGAAAGACTTGATCCGCCAGTCGTATGCGGTGGTCGCGTCGAAGGCGCCGAAATCAGGCGCTCGAAACTCGAAGCAAAATAAAAAGCAGGGAAAGAAACGGTCGCAAGGTTCTAAGACTCGCCCCAAGAAACGATGACGCGCATCGGCGCGAAGTGGCGCGGGCTCTCCGCCCCTTTGGTGAAAACCCTGAACGTGCTGCTGCAGTTTGATTTGACTCCGCTTGCCGCCGTCGGCTAGCCTCAGAGTTCGTTCCTGAGGCTGCGAGCCTCGTGAGCCGGCATGCGATCTCCATATAAATCATTGATTTTGCTGCTGATGGCGGGTGTCGTGCTCTGTGGGGCGAAGGCTGGGGCTGCGCCCCTGCGGCCGGTTCATGCGCCGCACGCCATGGTCGCGAGCGTGCATGAATTGGCTTCGCAAGCCGGGGTCGAGATCATGCAAGCGGGCGGGAATGCGGTCGACGCCGCGGTGGCCGTGGGATTTGCGCTGGCGGTGGTACATCCTCAGGCGGGAAATCTCGGCGGCGGCGGCTTCATGCTGATTCGAACCGCGGACGGCACGAACCACTTTATTGATTATCGCGAGAAAGCTCCCGCAGCTGCGACGGCGAACATGTACCTGGATGCGCAGGGAAATGTGATTCCCGGCGCAAGCACGCTGGGATATCGGGCGATTGGCGTTCCGGGATCGGTTGCAGGCATGGTGTATGCCGAGAAGAAATATGGCAAGCTCACGCTTCAGCAAGTGATCGCCCCGGCAATCCGCCTGGCTCGCGACGGCTACGCGCTGGCCTATGAAGATGCGAATGATTTGCGCGATGAAGACTTGAGCAAGTTTGCCGACTCGAAGCGCATCTTCCAACGCAATGGCGATTACTACCGTCCCGGGGAAGTGTTGCGGCAGCCCGAACTGGCGCGGACGCTGGAACGGATTGCGAAAAATCCCGAAGACTTTTATCGCGGCGAAATGGCGAAGGAATTGGCCGGTGCCGTACAGCGCGGCGGCGGATTGATTACGGCGGACGACCTCGCGCACTATGAAGTGAAAGAACGCGAGGCCATTCGAGGCACTTATCGCGGCTACGACATAATCAGCGCGCCGCCGCCTTCCTCGGGCGGGGCTGCGCTGGTCGAGATCTTGAATATTCTGGAAGGCTACGATCTGGCGAGACTCGGCAATCGTTCGGCGGCGTCTATGCATTTGACGGCCGAAGCCTTTCGGCGCGCTTTCTACGACCGGGCGGAATTTATGGGCGATCCCGACTTCGCGAAGATTCCCGTGGCCCAGCTCATCGATAAGAAATACGGCGCAGCTTGGCGCGAGACGATTGACCTAGAGCACGCTAGCGCGAGCAAGGATTTGAAGCGGCCCGCGATCTTCACTGAGTTGGAGCAGGTCGCCGCAGTTCATCCCTGGAGCGGGCGCGAGCCGGAAAATACTACTCACTATTCGGTGATGGACGCCGCCGGCGAGGCGGTGGCGGTGACCACCACGCTGAATGGCGGCTTCGGGGCGCACGTAACGGCCGAAGGTCTGGGATTCCTGCTCAACAACGAGATGGACGATTTTTCTTCCAAACCGGGCGCACCCAATATGTACGGGCTGATCCAGGGTCCGGCGAATGCCATCGGGCCCGGCAAGCGGCCGCTCTCGGCCATGACCCCAACCATCGTCTCGAAGGACGGCAAAGTTTTTCTGATTCTGGGATCGCCCGGCGGTCCGACCATTATTACGACCGTGGCTAATATACTGATGGGGGTGGTGGATTACGGGCTCGACATTCAGGAAGCGGTGAACGCTCCCCGATATCATCATCAGTGGATCCCCGATGCGATCATGCTGGAAGATCGCATCTCACCCGACACCGTTGGTTTGTTGAAGAACCGGGGCCACGCGATCCGGACTCATCACTTTTGGGGCGACGGCGAGTGCATCATGGTCGACCCGAAAACCGGCGAACGCCTGGGAGCCAGCGATGGCCGGAATAACGGGAAGGCAGTAGGCTACTAGAAGCGCAATGATGATCAAGGCCTAAGGGACGCACATGCTGAAAGCGGTTTCCACCTATCTGTTCGTGAAAGAGCGGCTGCATCCCGGAATCCTGGATGGTCTGGCTCGCAGCGGAGTGCAGTCCGTCGAGATTTTCGCCGCGCGCCAGCATATCGATTATGCCAACCGCAAAGCCCACGTCAAAGAAATCGCCGAGTGGTTTCACGGCAGCGGCATTCCACTGAATTCCGTCCACTCCCCCCTGTACTCCGACTACGAATGGGGCCGGGCCGGGGCGCCACCGGTTAACGTGGCCTCGACCGACCGCGCTGCCCGCATCGACGCCATGGACGAGATTAAGCGCGCCCTCGAAATCGCCGAGCAGATTCCATTCCGTTTCCTGGTGCAACATTTAGGCGCGCCCAACGAAGATTTCAGCGAAAAGAAGTTCGAGGCGGCAATGACCTCCATCGAACACCTGCGCGCCTTCGCCAAGCCGCTCGGCGTGCGCATTCTGCTGGAAAATATTCCCAACGAACTGTCCACGCCCGACCGCCTGGTGGAAATGATCCGCAGCGCGCACTTCGACGACGTCGGCGTCTGTTTCGACTTTGGCCACGCGCACATGGCAGGCTCGGTTCGGGAAGGTTTTGAAATTTTGCGCAAACACATTTGCTCGACCCACGTTCACGACAACGACAAAATGAAAGATTCGCACCTGTGGCCGGGGCAGGGAACCATCGACTGGAAAGAAGCCATCGAGTTGCTGCGTTCCGCCCCGCAAACCCCGCCTCTGCTGCTGGAACTCGCGGAAGACGAAAAAGTAAACCCGCTGGAAAAGTTGCCGGAGTTATTCGAAAAGCTGGAAGGATCGTCGTAGCGCCGCCGTCCCGGCGGCTGTCGCGGGGGCGTCTCGCCCGCGCGCGCGAGTCGAACGCACGTTGTCGCGAATAGAAAAATTATGTCTTCACCCGTCACCACCATCGCCGAAATCGGCAAACACGAGGGCCAGTCGGTCACCATCCGCGGCTGGCTCTACAACCTGCGCGAGAGCGGGAAACTTCTGTTCCCGCAATTTCGCGACGGCTCCGGAATCATTCAAGGGGTTGTACCCAAGAATGCGGTCCCGCCGGAAGTGTTCGACGCCATCAAGACGCTGACCCAGGAGTCGAGCGTGATCGTCGAAGGCAAAGTCCGCGCCGACAAGCGTGCCCACGGCGGATACGAACTCGACGTAGCCAACGTGCAGGTCGTGCAGCGCGTGCCCGAGTCAACCCCCTACCCGATCACGCCCAAAGAACATGGCACCGACTTCCTCATGGAGCACCGCCATCTCTGGGTAAGATCGCAGCGCCAGGCGTCGATTCTACGCGTGCGCGCCGAGATCATCAAAGCCGCGCGCGACTTCTTCGACGAACGCGGATTCACTCTGACCGATCCGCCCATCATTACTCCCGCCGCGTGCGAAGGCACCAGCACGCTGTTCCCCGTCGATTACTTCGACGAAGAAGCATTCCTCACGCAGTCCGGCCAGCTTTATGTGGAAGCTACCGCCATGGCCCTGGGCAAGGTATATTCCTTCGGCCCAACATTTCGCGCAGAAAAATCAAAGACCCGCCGCCATCTCACCGAGTTCTGGATGGTCGAACCCGAAGTCGCCTACGCCGAACTCGACGACATCATGGACTTGGCCGAAAGCCTCATCAGTTTCATTGTGAAGCGCTGTCTCGAAAAGCGTCGCGCCGATTTGCAGACCATCGGTCGCGATCTCTCCAAGCTCGAAAAAATCGAAGCCCCATTCCCGCGCATCAGCTATGACGATGCGGTCAAGAATCTGCAAGAAGGCCACGCCAAGGGTGCTCTCGAATCGAAATTCGAATGGGGCGGCGACCTGGGCTCGCCCGACGAAACCTACCTGTCAGCACAATTCGACAAACCGGTGATGGTGCATCGTTATCCCGCGAAGGTAAAAGCGTTTTATATGGAGCCCGATCCGCAGCGCCCGGAGCTTGCGTTGTGCGTCGACGTGCTCGCGCCCGAAGGCTACGGAGAAATCATCGGCGGCTCGCAGCGCATGGCTTCGTACGAATTGCTCCTGCAGCGCATCCATGAGCACAATTTGCCGGAAGAGGCGTTCCAGTGGTATCTCGACCTGCGCAAATTCGGCAGCGTCCCGCACGGCGGCTTCGGCATGGGCATCGAACGCGCCGTAGCCTGGATCTGCGGCCTCGAGCACGTGCGCGAAACCATTCCGTTCCCCAGAATGCTGTATAGACTTTATCCGTGAAGGGAATTGAGCCATTGCGTGATTGAGTCATTGTGCGATTAAAAACCGACAGTTCATTCCAATCACCCAACGACACAATCGCGAAATCGCCCGATGATCGTGATCGATTGACCCTATGACCACAACCGCCAGTTCCTCCAGCATCTCTCCCCGAAAAATCCGCGTGATCGGCGTCCCCCTTGA
>DATHQJ010000113.1:0-5832 GCA_035482825.1 Binatus sp. (SeqCode)
AGCATGCCGTAGGCAATTTTCAGCGCCTTGTTGTCGGTGCGGTCGCGCAGCGTGGCGAGATCGGGGATGAGGCCGACGAACCAGAACATTGCGGAGATGGTGGCGTAGGTGGAGACGGCGAACACGTCCCACATGAGCGGGCTGCGGAATTGGGGCCATACGCCCATGGTGTTAGGGATGGGGAAGAGCCAGTAGGCGAGCCAGGGGCGGCCGACGTGGATGGCGGGGAAAATTCCGGCGGAGGCGACCGCGAAGAGGGTCATGGCCTCGGCGAAGCGGTTGATGGAGTTGCGCCAGCTTTGGCGGAGTAATAAGAGGACGGCGGAGATGAGGGTGCCGGCGTGGCCGATGCCGATCCACCAGACGAAGTTGACGATGGCGAAGCCCCATCCGATGGGGATGGTGACGCCCCAGATGCCGGTGCCTTTGACGAAGAGGTAGCCGATGGCGAACAGCATCATCATGGTGAGCATGAAGGCGATGCCGAAGCCGACGAACCATCCGTTGGAGGCGGGACGGGTCAGCACGATGGCGCTGATTTTTTCCGTGACCGTGCCGAAGGTGTGGCCGGGCTCGATGACGGGAGCGCGGTCGGCGGCTATCGTCGATTTGTATTCGTCAGGCATCTTTATTTCTGTTTTGTCATCCTGAGGGCCGCGCATTTTGCGGTCCGAAGGATCTCTGCAACTCCCGGCTGCACATCGGCAGCCGGCCAATTGCATAGATCCTTCGACCCGCAAGAAACGCGGGTCTCAGGATGACAACAAAAAACTCTCAACTCTCCAGTTCCGGGTTCGGGTTTCTGACTTCTGCCAGGTACGTTGTTCTGGGACGCGTGTTCAGTTCGCCCAGGAGACTGTAATTTCTAGACTGCGCTTTTAGTTTTGAAACTTTGCTGTTGGGGTCGTTGATGTTGCCGAAGACGATGGCGCCTGCGGGACAGGATTGCTGGCAGGCGGTTTGCAGCTCGTCGCCGATCAGGATTTTCTTTTCTTCACGCACGGACGCGGTTTCGGCGTCGATGCGGCGTTCGTTGATGCGCTGGATGCAGTACGTACATTTTTCCATGACGCCGCGGCTGCGCACGCTGACGTCGGGGTTGCGCATCATCTTATATTGCGGCGTGTCCCAGTCCTGAAAGAGCAGGAAGTTGAAACGGCGGACTTTGTAGGGACAGTTGTTCGAGCAGTAGCGGGTGCCCACGCAGCGGTTGTAGACCATGTCGTTCAGGCCTTCCGTGGTGTGGTTGGTGGCGCCGACGGGGCAGACGACTTCGCAGGGCGCGTTCTCGCACTGCATGCAGGGGACGGGCTGGAAAAATGCTTTGGGATTGTCGCGGTCGCCCTGGTAATACGCGTCGACGCGAATCCAGTGCATGTGGCGGCCGATGACGACCTGCTCTTTGCCGACGACGGCAATGTTGTTCTCCGACTGGCAGGCCAGCATGCAGTTGTTGCAGCCTACGCAGGAGTTGAGGTCGATGGTCATGCCCCAGGCGTAGTCTTCTTTGTCGTAGGGATAGGGCTCGTAGAGCGTGAGATCTTTGGGCGGCTCGTCTTCTTTGGCGAAGTCGGGGTCTTTCTTGTATTCCTCGAGTGTGGTTTCGCGGACCAGGGGGCGATGGGCGCCATCGGGCGTGTCCATGGACTGGTAGCCTTGCGTGGAGGCGAGTTTGTAGGTGGCTCCGGTCTTGGTTATTTTGACCCCTGACGCGGTATAGGGGGCTGCGGTGGTGCGCAGGGCGTAGGCGTTGAAACCTTGGCCGGTGCCGACGCGGCCGGCGCGGGTGCGTCCGTAGCCGAGTGTGATGGTGACGGAGTTGTCGGGATGTCCGGCTTGAATCCAGACGGGGCCGGTGACTTTTTTGCCGTTGAGTTCGAGCTCGACTACGTCTTCGGTCGTGATGTTGAGACGCTGCGCCATTTTGGGGCCGATGAGGATGGCGTTGTCCCAGGTGAGCTTGGTCATCGGCTTGGGGAGTTCCTGGAGCCAGCCGTTGTTGGAGAATTGTCCGTCGTAGATGGTGGGGTCGCGGCGGATGTTGATCTCGATGGAGGCGGGGTTACCCTCCCGAACCGCTCCCGGTCCGGGTAGGTTTTCTCCGCGTGTCAGCTGTAGTGACTTTGGCGCGGATGCGGTGCTCCCAACCCAGCCATCGTGCAGAGACTTCCGCCAGAACGCTTCGAAGTCGCCCCCCGAATGCTGCTTCTGCCAGTAGGCGCGGGTCAAATCGTATCCAGTGGTGTCGGCCTGGCCGGAGAGGAGCGCAACGAATTCGATCGCGCTTTTGCCGTTATAAAGAGGAGCGATCAGCGGTTGAATGACACTGACCGTGCCATCGTAAGCGCGGGCGTCGCCCCAAGCTTCGAGTTCGTGCGTGGCGTTGACGTGCCACTGGCAGAGCTCCGCTGTTTCGTTCTGATAGAGGCCGTGATGCACGCGCAAGGGAACTTTATTGCTCTTCAAGAGTTCGGCAAAGTTCAGATCGGTGGGCGTGTCGTAGGCTGGATTGCCGCCGAGGATGAGCAGAAGATCCACTTTGCCGGCTCCGATGTCGGCGGCTAGATCTTTGATCGATTCGACTTGGTTGATCGGATTCGCGTCCACCGGATCCGAATAAAGGACGGTTTTGCCGACGTTACCCAACTTGTGGTTGATGAAATGGGCGAGAGCATGCACAGCGGCTGGTTGATGATCGCCAGCCACGACCACACTCGCTCCCTGATGGTCAGCAAGGTCGCGCACAATCAGATCAAAATCATTCGAGGTACGGCCCGTCGAGCCAGACTTCGTCGCGCCCGTAAAGAGGAGGTCCTCAGCGGACCATACAAACGCCATAGCCGAAGTCGGCCACCGATGATCGGCCTTTGCACCCGTCGAGGTTGGCGTGCTCTCAAACATGTACAGGCGGTTCATCGGGGCATCCGGATTGCGGCGGCTGGCGAAGTCGCGGATGTATTTGGTGTTGCCGGGGAAACCGGCGTAGAGGAAGTCGGCATCGAGGGAGACGATTACGTCGGCTTTCGAGAAGTCGTAGCGGGTCTCGACGGGCTGTCCGAAGGCCAGCTTCGCGCCTTCAAGGACGTTGTCGCGATTGACTGGCTCGTAGACGTGCCACTTGGCCTGGGGATAAATCTTCAGGAAGTTGCGCAGCTGGTCGGCGAGTGTGGGCGAAGAAATTGTCGGCGTGAGGATGCGGATGCCTGCGCCTTGCACGGGTTTCTGCGCGCTTAACGGGCCGCGGATCGCGCTCATGAAGGATTGCCAGGAGCGGACGTCGCCCATCGACATGACGGTTTGCGAGCGGTCGGGATCGTAGAGGCCGAGGATGGAGGCTTGGGTGAAAATGTCGGTGCCGCCGAGGGATGCGGGGTGCAGGTCGTTGCCTTCGATTTTGGTGGGGCGGCCGAGATGGCTTTCGACCAGGACGGGGCTGGCGTATCCGCCGAGCGTGACGGCGGTGGCGTAGTACTGGGGCTTGCCGGGGATTACGTTTTCGGGCTGGCGGACGTAGGGGACGATGGGCTCGAGCGGGAGGCGGACGCATCCGGTCATGCCGGCCAGGCCGAGGGATGCGCCCATGACCTTGAGGAATCCGCGGCGGGAGACGGTGTCGAGCCATTCGGAGGCGTGTTTGGGGAATTCACGGTGCAGGGCTTCTTTGAAGGCGTCGGTGGCGGCGAGTTCTTCTAGGCTGCGCCAGTATTCCGGACCCGTCTTTTCGGCGGCGTCGTGGGCGGTGGCGTGATCGATGCGGGCGCGGATGGAATTCAGATCCAGTTTGCCGTGGCTCGGGCAAACGTCTTCGCGCCTCTTGATTTGAATCAGGCCGTCTTGTCGTTCCGTCGTCATAAACTAGTTTCTTAACACCGTGTCATCCTGAGCGAGGATTTTTCTCCGGCTTGCCGGAGCGAAACCGCAGTCGAAGGACCCCCGTAACCCTGAGAGCGTCGATGACTCCGCCAGGCGTTCTTACGATGCTGCGTACATCGGCGCGAGAACTCCCTGACACGGCAGCGGCACCGCCGGCATTCCCGGGGTCCTTCGACTCCGAGTTTGCTTCGCTTCGCGAAGCAAACTCTCCGCTCAGGATGACAGACTTTCATAGTTCTCACCTGTGACAGGTGCTGCAATTTGTAATGTCTTTCACGTTGCGGACGTTGTATTTCTTTAACAGGGCTGCGCCCAGGTCGAGTTGGTTGGTGAAAGGTTGGTTGTCCAATACTACCGGGGTGGCGCTGGTTGGTTGCTGGTAGCGCATGTTGAAAACTTCGCTGCGCGGGCGCAGATTTTTTTCGGGGGCGCGGTGGCAGTTCAGGCACCACTCCATCTGCAGGGATTCCTGCTGATACATCAGGGGCATCTGGTCGACGGGGCCGTGGCAGGTGTTGCAGCCGACTCCTTTATTGATATGTATGCTGTGGTTGAAATAAACGAAGTCGGGGAGTTGGTTCACGCGCGTCCACTGCAGCGACTCGCCGGATTTGTAGCTGGCGCGGACCGGCTCGAGGAGCTTGGCGTTGGTCCAGATCTGGGAGTGGCAGTTCATGCACGTCTTGGTCGGTGGAATTCCGGCGAAGCTTGAGGTCTCGACCGAGGTGTGGCAGTAGCGGCAGTCGATGCCGAGTCCGCTAACGTGGTGCTGGTGGCTGAAGGGGACGGGCTGCGGCTTGCGGACTCCGGCGTAGGTGACGTAGGGGGAACGCTGGACTTCCATGGCCATCCAGCCGAGCGCAGTAAGGACGAACACCGCGCCAAAAATGGTGGCGCGGGACAGGGTGTTCGTACTGCGATGAAAGATCTGCGACATTCCCTTATGAGATCGTGCTTAAGAGACCCGGCGGATCGTTGCTCGTTCGATCGTTTCTCGTTCGGTCGTCCGCGATTTTACGACCGCTACGTTAGATATTGAGAAAAAGAAAAAGGGTACGCTCAAAATGAAAAACTTCCCCAGCGGCATTCTGAGCTGTTTGTGAAACCAGAGATTATAAATACTTCGCTGGAGTTTGTCGCGCGATTTTGGGTTTCGAAAAATAAAAAATCTTCGATTCGAGTGTAGAACTCATCGCATGAAATCAGGCCGCGCGGAGGGCGAACCTCAGGGGCTGAAGCCCACGTCTTTGTTGGCAATGGACGGCACGGCAGCCGTGCCCTTCCCAAATCCATTTATGAACGGCAGGTGAATCCGAACCCCTCCTAAGTCGATTTAGAAGATAGCTTCTGGAAAACTGTCGCTGATGTACGTGAGCGCACGAAAGCGAGCTAGCGCAGGTTCATGACCATCAGTTTGGGCTCGGTCATTTCTTCGATGGCGTAGCGCAGGCCTTCGCGGCCGAGGCCTGAATCTTTGACGCCGCCGTAGGGCATGTGATCGATGCGGAACGACGGAACGTCTCCGGCGATGAGGCCGCCGACTTCGAGCTCTTCATACGCCTGAAACAAAAGCTTGGCGTCGCGGGTGAAAATGCCGGCCTGCAGGCCATAGGCAGAGCGGTTCACCTCGCGCAGGGCTCGCTCGAAATCCTGGTAGGGCTCGACGGTTACGACGGGGCCGAAAACCTCCTGGCAGTTCACTTTCATGTCCGGACGCGTGCCAGTAAGCACGGTCGGTTCGACGATCGGCCCCTTGCGATGGCCCCCGGTGAGCAGACGAGCGCCGTGATGAACGGCTTCCTCGATCCAGTTGATGCAACGGACGGCATCGGACTCGCGGATGAGCGGGCCTACGTCGGTGGAGTCCTCGAGCGGGTCGCCGGTCTTGAGCTTTTTTGCGCCTTCGACGAATAGGTCGGTGAATTTTCCGTAGACGGAGTGCTCGACGAGAATGCGCTG
>DATHQJ010000114.1:0-14073 GCA_035482825.1 Binatus sp. (SeqCode)
GGCGCCTGCCCACGTTAATATTAATAATCGTTATTCTGTCGGTATTTGTTGTCCGTTACACGTTGGGAAAACGAGCGCAGCAGAAACGAGAAGCGAGCTATCAATCGGTCCTCCGTCTTTATTCCGAGGCTCTTAGGCCCGGAATGACGCGACTGGAGGTTGAGGAATATCTCCAAACTCGAAATTTTGAGGTCCGTCAGATGTGTTGCGTCGACGTGAAACATTTTTCAGAGGGTGTGTACGACGAGTTGACGAAGATTGGCGAAGAGGACCCGCCGTGGTTTTGTAGCCAAAAGAACGTTTACATTGCTTTCCAATTCACAGGCGTTCGACGAGGCGCAAATGGTTGGGACGCTTTGGGCAGTGACACCTTGAAGTCGATAAGCATATATCGCTGGCTCGAAGGCTGCCTCTGATTTGCTCTATCGGGGTTTTGAGTGCGATGGCCCGTTCACAATAGTGTTATTTCCGAATTGCCGTCATCCTAAGAGTAGGGTTACATTAGAGCGCTGTGGCGAATGCGAGCCTCGCAGATCCGGGAGGGGTTGACTTGCGGTTCAGTCAAAGTCGTTGAAAAGTTTGGAAGAGATATTTAGGAATCGATAGACGTGATCCCCTGGTTGACGAAAGCATGAGGTAGCCCAATGGGAGACGGAGATCTGTGGACAAATGCCGATGGCGACGTTGTGCATCCAAACGCGCCGAGTGGTGGCGGCGGGACAGGGTTTTTCAGAAGTGCCGCGCCTATGGGGACAGACCTCGACTCGACTTCCAATCTTCCTCACCCCTTCTCGCCTGTGGGACGCAATTTCGTTCCGGCAGCCACGTCCGACGGTGCATCCTTGGTCAACAACCAGGATTTCGAAAGGCTGATTGAGTTGATGGAGGCGGACGCCGACGAGGCCGACCGCGAATGGAAGGCGAACCTGAGCAATGTTCTGTTCACACTTCTGGACGCGAAGGTGCTCGCCGACTACAAGGCCGAGGGAACCGATTGCGACGAAGCCAGGGGAACGTTCAACTTAGAGTGGAATAAGGTCGAGCTCGGTCGCGGTGATCCGAGGAGGTTGCTCGCCGCCTACGACATGTATTCACTCCGGATTGGCGCGCTCCAGCGGGCCAACGAGCGGATAGACGCGCTGGTCGCCGTCGATTTCATGAAGCTGCTCGGACCGTTCCTGCAGTGGGTGATGCGGGTGAAGAAGTTTCAGCTCGCACTGAGTTTCCAGCGTCAGCTTAAGCAATTATTGGAAGACCTCGAGGCGGCGGAATCCGGGGTGACCAAAGCCGAGGTGAAAACGGCGCTCAATATCGCGGTCTCGGCGATCACGACGATCGTTGTACCTGAAGCCACGCTGGCCAAGCTGTTGCTCGCCGGCGGCGGGATGGTGGTTCACATCGTGATCGACCGAAGCCTTGGCGAGGGGTCGGTCACAGGGACCGTCGTCTTCGTCGCGGGCGACGGCGGGGAGTTCGTTGAACTCAGTAAGCACGGGAAAGAGGCGATCGAGAACCTGAAGGGCGGTTCCAAGAGCATCGGCGTGGCTGCGGCTGCCATCACCGCCGTGCTGGATGTCAAGGACATCTACGAAGGCAAGGAACGGGTCGAGGAGGTCAAAAAGGAGCTCGAAGAGGTCAGGAAGGGTTACGAAGAGCTCATGGCCGGCGTCCTGCCGATGATTCCGGACTTCATCGCGCTCGACAGACTGATCCAGTTAGTCCCCGCCATCCTGAAGAAGGCACTCGCCGCGGGAGATGATGCTGCGAAGAATTACGACGCGGTGAAGCGGGAGATTCAGGCGGCCATCCGGGGCGAATGATCTATGGGCCGACGCCGACCTCGAGTTTTTGCACTCGCTGAAGACCGTCGACGACCGCGGTTTGCCGCTCAAAGCCGCGATGCTGAGGGGCGCCGCGATGATCGGGAGCGCGAAAGGAAGCCGCCAAGTGAAGCAGAAGGATCCGAATTGCAGAAGAAGCAGTTCATATCCCGGGACCGGATCGGGAAAGCCCTGTTTTAGTGACGGATTAATTAAGGCAGTGAGCACCACGTTCGGCAGCACAAAGATTCCGCCGATCAGTACAGCGGTCAGAATGGCGGCGGTCCGATAGCGCACAAGCTCTCCATCAATCCCGCAATCCCGCGATTAAGAACCGCAGCGGCGCTATGCACCCATGGCCGCGTGGTCGGCCAGGCGGCGCTTGTTGTAGCGCAGGGCAACGTTCATGAAGACATAGCCGAGGGAGGTTTCAAAGCTGATCATCAAAGCTTCCGTGTCTTCACTGGTCTTGTCGCCTTCCTGAGCAGTAAGAAGGAGCGGGGGATGTACGCGGAAATGGAAGCCCTGGTCGTTGAGCGCGGAGATGGCGTTGCCCACAACCTGGTTCGCCAACTCGAAGATGGTCTCCTTGATCAGCGCGTCCGACTCGGGCAGTTCGGCGCCCGCATAGTGGCTGGCCACCTTGACGGCGGTCGCGGGTTCGAGGTCGAGCACGATCCGGCCCTCAATGTCACCCGTCAGCGCGATCATGCCCGCCACTCCTTTGCGGCGATAGGCGTCCTCCTCCATGGTGAGGTTGCCCACCTTGGTGGTGCACTGCAACCCTTGCGACAACACGGCGTCCGCCGCATTGATGAAAGGCTGGATCAGTTCCATCTTCATTTGAGTTAGACTCCCGCTCCGGCCGCGTTCGCCACGGCGCCGTCGTCGCCCAGCACGTACTTGATGACCTCGTACAGAACTTCCGGCTTCACCGGTTTCTGCACGAAATGGCGCGCTCCGCGTTGCAGCGCCGCGACAATGTTTTCCTGGTAACCCACCGAGGAAACCATCACGATGCGCGCTTCCGGATGCTGTTGGACAATCCGTTCGGCAGCTTCGATTCCTTCCATCTGCGGCATGGTGATATCCATGAGCACGACGTCAGGATGCGTGCGGTCGAACTCGCTGATAGCGGTCAAGCCGTCCCCGGCTTCAGCCGCCACCTGCCCGCCGAACGTTTCGATCATGCGGGCCAGATTCTTGCGGGCAAACACGGAGTCGTCCACGATCAAGTAGCGGACCGGCTGGCCGTCTTTGCTGCGTTTTACAGGTGCAAACTGCTCCATGACAGACCTCCCCTTACATACTGCATATCATGCCCGGCTGGTCCCGCACCAGATAACGCTGGTCACAGGTAACCGGCCAGGCCCGATTCCTAATTACCGGCGCGTACGGCCCGTCCGGCGGTTCCCACATCGAATCCCCCGCGGCCGCAAATCGCCTGCAACGTCGAAGCCATTACATCCAAACCGACGACTCGGAGGGCGTACCCTCGTTCGATCGCCGCTTTCGGCATGCCGTACACCACGCAGGACTCTTCGCTCTGCGCGATGGTCATGCCGCCTTCTTTCTTGACCACTCCCAAACCTTCGGCGCCGTCGTCGCCCATGCCGGTCATCAGCACTCCGACCGCCTGGGCCTTGAATTCGTCGGCCACGCTGCGCAACAGCACGTCGGCGCTAGGACGGTGCCCGTTCACCCGCTCTTCGTCGCCGAGCACCACCACGTCCCCCAAAGGCAGGCGCTTCACTTTCATGTGCCGGTTTCCCGGGCAGATCAGCACGCGGCCGGGTTGCAGCACATCACCCGACTGGGCTTCTTTCACGCGCAAGGGACTCAGTTCGTCGAGCCGCCGCGCAAACATGTCGGTGAATCCAGACGGCATGTGCTGCACCACGGTGATGACTCCCGGAAAATCTCCGGGCAACTGGGTCAGCACATATTCCAGCGCCTGCGGACCTCCGGTGGAAACTCCGATGGCGATGACCTTATTCGGCGAAGCCGATGAAACCGGCAGCTTCTCCGGCTTGGGCGGAACGCCAGGCAGCATGCGCGGCTTCAGCTTGCACTCAGACGCCGCCTTCACCTTGGCGATGAGTTCGCGGGCAGTCTCCGCCATGTGCGCCGTGGCGTCTTTCGGCTTGGTGACGAAGTCGAATGCGCCCAGCCCCAGCGCCTTCATGGTGACCGACGCACCTTCGGTGCTGTGCGAACTGAATACGATCACTGGCACCGGCTGCCGCCGCATGATCTCCTTCAGCGTGTCGATGCCGTTCATGCCGGGCATTTCGAGGTCCAGCGTGACCACGTTGGGCTTCAACTCTTCGATTTTTTTCAGGCAGAAGTTGCCGTCCATCGCGGTGCCCACCACTTCGATGGATTCGTCGGCAGCCAGCATCTGCGGAATCAGCTTGCGCATCAGCGCCGAGTCGTCGACTACAAGCACGCGCACGGGATTCTTCTTCATGCCTGGCCCCCCACTGCCGGAGTCAGAGTCGGTGACAGGGCCAGCCGCGTGCGTTCGGTGTGCGACAACAACAAGCCTGAATTGCAGTGCCCCAGTTCGGTCGGCCGTGCGCGCGCCACGTGTTCCACCACGGCGGGCAGGTTCAGGATCAGTACTACTCGGCCGTCGCCCAGAATCGAGGCGCCGGAAACCAGGTCGGTCTGGAACGTGTGGTCATCGAGCGCTTTGATCACCAATTCCTCTTCACCCTCCAGTAAATCGACAATCAAGCCGTACTTCCTCTCTCCTACGGTGATGACGAGCACAAACAGCTTGCCGTTCCGCGCTCCGTCGGCTACAGGACGCCCGAGGCGTAATAGCGGCAGCACCTGGTTGCGTAACTGCAAGACTTCGTAGTTGTCGACCTGATGAACTTCGGTTTCAAACGTCCGGGCAATCTCCAGCACCGCGTTGAGCGGGATGGCATACAACCGATTCTCCACCCAGAACAGCAGAGCCTTGATGATGGCCAGGGTTAGCGGCAGCTTCAGACGGAACGTCGTGCCTTGGCCGGGGCGGGTCTCCACGCTGACGGAGGCCTTCAACCTGTGCAGCACGCTCTGGACTACGTCCATGCCCACGCCGCGCCCGGAGACTTCGGTGACCTGCTCGGCGGTGGAGAAGCCGGGGCGGAAGATGAAGTCGAGAGTTTCCGCTTCGCTCAAGCGCGCAGCTTCTTCGGGAGTGGTCATCCCCAGTTCGATGGCTTTGGCGCGAATCTTTTGGGCGTCGATGCCGCGGCCGTCGTCGGTGACTTCGACGACGACTTGATTGCCATGGTGATATGCATTGAGACGGATGGTCCCGTGCGGAGCCTTGCCCAGCTTGCGGCGTTCTTCCGCGGGCTCAATGCCGTGGCTGACGGCGTTGCGCACCAAGTGGGTCAAAGGCTCGGCGATGGCATCGAGAATTCCCTTGTCCAGGTCGGTATCCTGTCCGCTGATGTCGAGTTCCACTTCGCGCCCACACTGCCGCGACACGTCGCGCACCATGCGCGGGAAGCGGCGGAACAGTTGATCGACGGGCACCATGCGGATCTTCATGACTGAGCGCTGCAGATCGTTGAGCACGCGCGCCTGAAAGGCCATGGCGTCGCCAAACTTGCCGCGCAAGAGTTCTTTGGGATAGCGCTTGGAAAATTCGTTGAGCGCCTGCTGCAGCATTGATTTGCCGATGATCAGTTCGCCGACCAGGTTCAGAACGCTGTCGATGCGTCCGGCATCGACGCGCAGAATGTTTTCCTGCAGGCTCGGGGTCGCGACCGGGTCGGGCATCGCTGGTCCGGCTGGAGCCTCAGCGGGAATTGCTTCCAGGGCCGCGATGTCGAGAGCAGGGAGCGCGGAAGCAATCGCGCTGGGCGCCGGGCTCACCGCGGTGGCCGCTTCCAATAACAGCTCGACCGTGACCTCGCCGGCGATGGTCGGGATTTTGCACTTTGCCGCAATCTGCTCCGCGGTCTGCACGCTGGCCAGCACAAACTCGACTTGCTTGGAGGCCGCGGGAGACTTGGCGTCAGGACGCACCGCCAGCACCGGGCCCATGACGCCGATGGCATTGTGGACCAGTTGACGTCCTGCAATCGGCATGGCGCAATGCGGGTCGATCTTGACCACCACGTGATATACATCCTGGCCGGCAGCCTGGGCCTTGGTCATGGCTAAGTTTTCGTACTCGGTCCACAACTCCGTGGCCTTTGCGGAGGAGCGGGCCGCGGCGGTTTTGGCTGCGGAGGTCCGGCTGGTGGATGCTTTGCCGGTTGAGGTCTTGGCCGTGGACTTCCGCGTCCGCCGGGTTTTTCCGGAAGCCGGAGCGGCCGTCAGGTCAGCGATCTTCTTGCTCAGAGTTTTGGTGGAAGGCAGCTTGCTGTCGTTGCGGTACGCCGCAATCATCTCAGTAAATACGTCGGCGCAGGCAAAGGCGATCTCCGCCACGGCGGTTTGCGTGGCTGTACCTTCGAGCGACAGGGCATCTTCAAACTGGTGGGCCAGTTCGCTCAACTCGCGCAGCCCGCAGGCCGCCGAGTCGCCTTTCAAGGTGTGCACCGTGCGCCGGATCACGCGCACGATTTCTTCATCGCCCGGTTTTTTTTCGAGCTTCAGCGCTTCGTCGTTCAGCGCCTGCAGCAGTTCCTGCGAGGTCTCAAAAAAGAGCTCCCGCAGTTCCAGACCGCGCTCGTCAGGGGAATGATCCATCATGCGTTACTCTCTCACCTCAAGGCGCTGGTAGGCGGTGCCGCTGTCCTTGTGGATCATCTGAAATTTCTTGGTCAGGCCCAGCAGGCTTTCCGCGTGGCCGACAAAGAGATAGCCGCCGGCGTTCAAGCAGCGGTAGAACTTTTCAATCAGGCGTTTTTGTTCGGCCTCGTCGAAATACATCATCACGTTGCGGCAGAAGATCACATCGTTGCGCTGCGGCAGGTATTCGGTCTTCAGATTGTGAAAGTCGAAGTGCACCATCTCTTTCAGACCTTTTTTGATGGCATAGCGTTCCGAAACTTTGTCGAAGTAGCGCAGGCGGTAGCTGTAGTCGACCATCGACATCTGGTTCTCGCTGTAGGTGCCTTCCTGCCCGTGGCGTAGTACCGAGTAGGCAATATCGCTGGCCAGGATTTCGACTCTCCACGGCGGCGGTACCAGTGGCTTGGGCAGCGGCAAATCCATGGGCAGCGGATTGCGCAGGTAGTAGTAAGCCAGGGCGTCGGTCACGAGCATGGCCAGGGTGTAGGCTTCCTGTCCGGTGGAACAGCCCGCGCTCCAGATGCGGATGGAATATTCGCGCCGCGAACTCTTGTGCTTGAACAGTTCTTCGAGCACGCCTTTCTGAAATAAATCCAGCTGCGCCTTGTGACGGAAGAAGCTGGTCTCGTTGACGGTGAGGTTTTCCAGCAGCTTGGCCAGCTCGTCCTTGCCCTGCGGGCTGATGAGCAGGCGATAGTAGGAGTAAAAGGAGTCGACGCGGCACTCCTTCAGCCGGCGCAACAGCCGGTCCTGGAGAAAGTGCGTGCGCCGCTCGTCGAAGTGCATGCCGCACTCCTGATAAACCAGCGCCTGCAACAGCTTCAATTCCGCTTCCGTCAATATGGGAGCAGGTGCCGCTCCGGATGTGCTCATGCGTTCTCTCGATCTCGCTTAACGCTGAATTCAATCACTTGCAATGACCCGATCTTTTTCTTGTACTTCCTCTTTTTCTTGCTCACAGCTTCTGGTCACGATCCCCCGGCGCCACGGGCGTCGGCCTTGGCCTTGGCTGCCGTCTTTTTCTCTGCCGGCTCACTCTTCACTTGCAGACTCTCCGGAGCCAGCAGTTTGCTCATATCGAGCAGGACGACCAGCCGTCCTCCGACCTTGCCGAGGCCAGTCACACAGTTCAGCCCGCCATCCTGAAACACTGCCGGCGGAGCTTCGACTGCGTCCGCTGGAATCTTCAGTACTTCGGAGGCCGAATCCACGATCAGCCCGGCGAGTCGGCCCGAGTGTTCGACCACCAGAATGCGGTTCTGCCGTTTCAGCCCGGTCTGCTTCTCTCCGAAACGCTTGCGCAGATCCATGACGGAAACGATCTTGCCTCGGAGATTGATCACGCCCTCGAGGTAGTCGGGCGCATCGGGCACGGCGGTGATCTCAGGTACCCGCACGATTTCGTGCAGGGAAGTGATGGGCACGCCGTAGGTCTCGCGGCCCACCTTGAAACCAACGATATGAAGTTCACGGCTCATATTTCTTCAACCTGATTGTCCAATCCTCATCGTCCAACCCTGGTTTCGGCTCCTCGGAGAACAGTCCCTAGTACTGCGCTCCGGCGGCGGCCCGGCGTGCGTTGCGGGCGGCGTTTTCTCCGCCACCCAGACCGCGCGTCGTCTCACCCAGCGAGAAGCGGTCGATGAAGTCCTGCAGACCGCGCGACATCTTCGACATCTGCTCCGACGAGGCTGCGAGTTCGGTCGAACCGGAGGTGGATTGCTGTACAAGTTCGCGCATCCGCTCCATGGCCTTGACCACGGCCTGGGCACCGGAAGCTTGTTCTTCCACGGCCGAGTTGATTTCGTGGGTGATTTCGTTGAGCCGGGTAGTGGCGCGCGCGATCTGCGACGAGCCATGCGACTGTTCGTTGGTGGCCGCGCCGATTTCCTGCGCGAACTTGTAGACTTCGGTGACTACGTTGGAAATCTTGCGCAGCGCGGAATTCAGTTCTCCGCCCAACTCCAGGCCTTCGTTGACGATGGAGGTGGAGCGGTCCATGTTTTCGACCGCCTTGCGGGCTTCCTTCTGAATGCTCTGAATCAGTTCCGAGATTTCCTTGGTGGACTGGGCTGACTTTTCAGCCAGCTTGCGGACTTCGTCGGCGACCACGGCAAATCCCAGGCCATGTTCGCCGGCGCGAGCTGCTTCGATGGCGGCGTTCAGGGCCAGCAGGTTGGTCTGCTCGGCGAGATCGTCAATGACTTCAATGATCTTGCCGATGTCGTCGGCGCGCTGGCCGAGGGCGCCGATGATTTCTCCCGAAGACGTGATGGTGGTGTTGATGCGGTTCAGGCCGTCGGTAGCCTTTTCCATGGTGCCGATGCCGTTGTGCACTTCTTCGCGCGAACGGTTGGAGATGTCGAGCAGCACTTTGGCGGTGTCGGCTACGCGCTGAATCGAGGCCACCATCTGGTCAATCGAAGCAGAGGTCTCGCTGACGCTGGAAGCCTGCACCTGCGTGCTCTTCACCATGTTCTGCACGTTGACGCTCATCTCGTGCATGGTGCTGGTGACTTCATCAATGGCCGAGGACGCTTGCAGTCCGATCTTGGCTGCGTCGTCAGAGGCGCTGGCAACCTGGCTGGAGGCGCTGGCGACCTGCGATGATGCGTCGCGAACGCTGCGCACCAGTCCGGCCAGACCTTCGATCATGCGGGAGAAAGCGTTGCCCAGGGTGTCATGAGACGAGCGGGGCTTGACGTCGACACTGAGGTCTCCGCCAGCAATCGATTCCGATACGCCCGCCATTTCCTTGAGATAGGTGACCATCTTGTGGAAGGTGCGGGCCAGTTCGCCGATTTCGTCGTTGCGGCTGAGATCGATGTTGTGCTCCAGGTCGCCGGTGTTGCCGATGCCGCTGGCGACATTCATCAGGTTGACCAGTGGTTGGGTGATGGAGCGGGCGGTGCGGTAGGCAATCACACTGCCCAGGCCCAGCGCGATCAGGGTGCCCAGAAACGAAATGACCACGGTCGCGGTGGCGGCTTTAGCATCGGAGGCGGCGCGCTCATCCACCAGCTTGCGGTTCTCGGCTTCGGCCTCATCGAGCGCGTCGGTCGAATTCTTTACCCACCCAGAAGCGTCCTTTTGAAGATAGTAAATCTGCAGTTCGGCCACGGTGGCGTTGCCGGAGTCCACATCTTTGCGCTTTTCGATCAGGGGTTGGGCGAACTCCTTGCCCCAGGACGTCTCCAGCTGCTGAGTTTTGACCAGGTTCGTCTTGACCTTGTCGGATTCTGCCAGGCTCTTGCCCAGTTCGAGCTTTTCGTTGAGGATGCGCAGGCCCTCATTCATGTGGTCGACTTCGCGGGTGTCGCCGCTCAACAGGTAGTTGCTGAGATAGAGGCGGTTCTGCATCATCTGGGAGCGGACCGCTTTGGTGGCGTCGTCCAGGGCTAGCGAGGACGCGGCGGCGGCTTTGGCCGAATGCTCACGCTGCACCGCGAACCAGTTCACCAGGAACAGCACCACGACCATGCTGAGGATGATGCCGAAATTGGTATAAAGCTTTTTCCCGATCGTCATTGTCCGTCTCCGTCCGTCTCCTCCGCGTCCGTGAAGCTATCGCGGTTCAAACTTAAAATCGATTACTCCCGTGGCCTCGGTCGATGCCGGTTCAAAGCGCCATTTCTTGGCGGCGTCCAGCGCGGCTCCGGCTAGTACGGGGTGTCCGCCCACCACGCGCGCATCTTTCACCGTGCCGTTGGGTGCCACCACTACTTCGATCTTGACCGTTCCGCCGATATGCATCCTTTTCGCGAGCTCGGGATATCCCGGGTCCACCCTGCTCTTTGCGCGGCGCACAATCTCTTCGCTCTGGGCCTGTTGCGCTCCCACGTGAATCGCCCCTAGAGTCACTGCCAGGGTCAGGACCGCCAGCAGGGCAGTCGCAGTTCTTCGAGACACAATTCCTCCTTGCTTACAAGAAGCAGTTGACCATGGGCGTGCAACGCCCGGGCCACCCGAACCTTCTTGAAAAAACCAAAGTAATGGAATGTATCTATAAGAAAATAAGATTGTTAGTGGATCAGTAAAACAGCATTGCCGGGGCCATAGGATTAATCCAGTCTCATTCCAGGCGAATCGTTGCTGGTTTCTCATCCTGAGACAGAATCTCAACGGTGTCTCGGGATTTCACACCAAGGCACCCCCGGCGCCATTTCACTTGACTCAAATTGAGATGACAGGTAGTTTCCCAATAGATTCAAGCACTTGTGAATCAAGAACCCTATTCTTCCATCGTCGCAGCGGCGCACAGTATTTCTGGTGGCAGTCCGAACGTTCCCCAGGACAACCGTTTTGCTCCGGGGTCCGATGAAGGCTTCCAGAAACTCCTGCTGCGGATTTCTGCCAAGGCAGGCGAGCGCGCCGATGCCAGTGCCCTGATTCATTTGTTTTGTCAGGCCGCGCGCGAATTTTTCCAGGTGTCCGGAGTCTATTTCTGGCGCTGCCACTTCGCCGATGAGCTCGTGGGCGAACAAGCCGATGGAAAACTGGCGGAGCGCTTCGCCGGCATCCGATTGCGCCCCGACCAGAGCGCCGTAACTTCTGAAGCGGTGCGGCAGCGGCGGACAATCTTCGCCAATCACGTGACGGCCGCTGCGTTTCCGGCAGCAGCGGAGTTTGAAGCGCGGTCGATTTTGGCGGCGCCGCTGATGGTGTTCAACGAAGTCATTGGCGCGGCAACGTTTCTGCACGATTCCGACGACGCCTTCTTTAACGAAGACATTTCCGCTAAGGCCACTATTCTGGCTGGCCAACTCGGCAGCCTGCTCGAAGCCGCCCGGCTCGGCGAGGCGTCGCGGGAGGAGCACCGCCGCGCCGAAATCCTGGCGGATGTGGCCCACGCCCTGCATGGCACACCCGATGTCTCGGCGGTGATCGAGGCCCTGGCCGATCGGCTTCGCCTGCTGTTACGCACCCGGCTGGTGTGCGTGTTGCTGCGCCGTGAGGGACCTTTTGAATTGAAGGCGGTTTCGGCGGAGACTCCGCAGCTGGCGATTTCGGCCCGCGCCCGCCACGACCGGCAGACCCTGCGCTTCGCGGCGGATTTGGCGCAGCGTGCCGTGGCTGCAGGAGAGCCGGTTACACTCTCGATCGGCGCTGATGTGCATTCGCTGGGGAGTCTGGTTTCTCCGGGAATGCTGATTGCGGCTCCGTTTCGCACCTCGCGCACTCAGGGCGCGATCCTTCTCTATCCCCGCCCGGACAGTGTTTTTACTGCTGACGAAAAGGCGCTGGTGGCGGCGGTTGCCGGGTTCGGCGCGGTTGCCGTGGCCCACGCCGAACTTCACGCCTCGGCTCATGGCCAGGCGCATGAGTTGCACCAGTTGCTCGAGATTTTTTCCGAACTCAGTTCCAGCGTCGATCTCGAACACTTTCTGCAGGCTTTCGTGCTCCGAACCGCCGACTTTCTGGGATACGGGCGCTGTTTTATTGCTCTCGAGGAGAATGGCCAGTTCCACGTGCGCTACAGAATCGAAAAAGGAGAAGCTAAGCGCGTAGACACGCTGTTCCCGGAAGGCGTGGCCACTCGCGCCCTGCGCGCCCGGGAAGTCTTCTGGACCGACGATGCCATCCGGATTCCGGGAATCAACGTGGATGTCGTCAACAAATACAAAGTGCGCCAGCTATTGGTCGTGCCGCTGCTGGGCACGAACGGGCGAGTGCTGGGGATGTTCGGAGTTCTTGATCGCCTCGACGGGACTGGAATTTCGCCGGAGGACATCCGGCGTGCCCGCGCGCTTTCCAATCACGCTGCAGTCATGCTGGAGATGGCCCGCAATTTGCATCTCTCGGAGCAGCACCGGCGGCGCGCTGAGGCCCTGGTCGAACTGGCCCGTGAGATGGATGGCGCCCTGCGCCTGCCCGACTTTGCCCGGCGGTTTGTCGGACGGACCGTGGAACTGACGGGCGCGAGCGCCGGTTTGCTGGCCGTGTTGCAGGAGGGGAACTGGCACGTGGTGGGGTTACAAACGCCGCAAGAATCTTCGCCGGAGACTGCCCTGGTGCTTGGTTCGGCTGGGTCGGCCGAGGAAAATTCGAGAGTTCTTTCGTCGGATGCTTCACCATCGAATGGTTCGACGGCAGACTTTTCGGCGGCAGACTTTTCGGCAGCAGGCTATAAGTTGGAGCACGGGCTGAATCGCGCGCTGGGAGCGGCGCTCAGCGATTTTGTGGCGCGGCATCCTGAGACTGTCGTTTCCGCTTCCGCGGAACAGATGTTGGGATCGGAGGCCGCTTCCAGCCTGGGCTGGTCCGATTGCACGCTGGTGCGGCTGGCTGCCAAGGGCGAATTGGCTGGACTGCTTTGCCTCTCTGGAGGAGCTTCTTTGTTAAACCCGGCCTCGTCAAACCCGGCTTTGTCGGACTCGGCTTTGCTGGGCGCAGCGCTGGGCCCGGCGCTGGGTAAGAAGGAAGATCGCATTTTTCTTGAGACCATGGCGGGTCACGCCGCGATGGCGCTGCAGAACTCCCGGCTGTTCACGCGGGTCGAGCAAGCCAATCGTCACTGGATGGAGATTTTCGACGCCATCACCGACTTCATCGTGGTGCATGATCAGAGCGATAAAGTTTTGCGCGTGAACCGTTCGCTGGCCGCGATGATCGGAGTCCCGCCGTCGGAATTGGTGGGCGTGAACATGCGGGCTTTGATGGCCCTGACCAGCGAAACCGCGTCCTACTCGTGCCCTTTCTGTCGCGCTATGGCGGACGATTCCGATGAATTCGCGCATCCCGTGTTTGATCGCACTTATCTGGTTTCCACTTCGCGGGTGCACGGCGCGGCCGACGAAGGACCGCAAACCATCCACGTCTTAAAGGATATTTCCGACCGGCGCGAGGCCGAGCGCCGCTACCGCGAACTGTTCGACAATATTCAGGAAGGCCTGTTCTTCAGCACGCCAGCCGGACGTTTCATTGAAGTCAACGACGCCATGGTGCAGATGCTGGGCTACGGGAGCCGGGAGGAATTGCTGCAGATCGACCTCGCGACGCAACTTTATTTTTCGCCCGGACAGCTGGAGCGGCACGCGGAGGCGATGAAAGAGAATGGCCATCTGCGCAACTTTGAAACCACGCTGCGGCGCAAAGACGGATCGCCGATTTACGTCCTGATCAACGCCTTCGGCCTGTACGACAATCTGGGTCAGCTGCAGCAGATTCGCGGATTGATGCTGGATGTGACCGGGCTGCGCACCTACCAGTCGGAACTGCACCGCGAGCGGGATTTTTCCAGCAAGATTCTGAGCAACACGCAAAACCTCATTCTGGTGGCGGATACCGCGGGCCTGATCAGCTATGCCAACCGCCGCTGGTACGAGGCGGGGTTCGAACAGCGCGAGTTGTTGGGGCGTCCTCTGCTCGAACTGGCCGCGCCCGGCTTTGTCCGGCCGCTGGCGGATGCGCTGCAGAACAATCTGAACGGCCAGCCCGTCGATAATCTGGAATTGCAGATCGTGCGCGGCAGCGGCCCGGTGGGGAAATTCTCCGCCAATCTCAGCCC
>DATHQJ010000115.1:0-22816 GCA_035482825.1 Binatus sp. (SeqCode)
TGCAGAATGTAGCCTACGGCCTTGGCCACAAACATTCCGCTGATCGCTCCAGCCATGGTGGCGAAACCTACGACGGAAGCAACCGCGTTCCGAGGAAACATATCGGAAGCCAGCGTATAGATGTTCGCCGACCACCCTTGATGCGCTCCCGCGGCAATCGCAATCAGCAAAACCGCCAGCCACGCATCCGTAGTACGCGCCGCGATCATGATGGGCGTCACCGCCAGCGCGCAAACCAGAAGCGCGGTTTTACGGCTGGTATTTACGGTCCACCCGCGCTTCAAAAGGGAAGACGAAAGCCATCCCCCACCGATACTGCCAACGCTCGCGCCGGTGTAGATAACGAACAGCGGCAGTCGCATGCCCATCAAGCTCAGCCCAAGATTGCGGCTCAGAAAATCCGGCATCCAGAACAGATACACCCACCAGATGGGGTCGGTAAAAAACTTTCCCGCCGCGACCGCCCACGCCTGGCGGTGGGTTAGCAGCGTTCCCCATGGAATGGTTGCCTTCGCGGCGGCTCCACTGTCTGGGAGATCACTCTGAATGTAAGCCAGTTCTGCGGTCGACACTCGCCGCTCTTCTTCCGGGCGCCGGTAAAGCCAGAGCCAACACAAAATCCAAATGAATCCGATGCTGCCGGTGGCGATGAACGCCATGCGCCATCCAAAACGATAAGTAATCCACGGCACGACCAGCGGCGTCACGATCGCGCCGATGTTCGAGCCGGAATTAAACAGGCCCGTGGCCATGGCACGCTCCCGCTTGGGAAACCATTCCGCTACCGCCTTCACCGCCGCCGGGAAACTGCCGGATTCTCCAAGCCCCAGACTGAAGCGGGCCACGGCAAACTGAATTACTGAGCCCGCAGCCGCATGGGCCATCGCCGCCAGGCTCCAGGCAAACACCGCGATCGAAAAGCCTTTGCGCGTCCCCAGCCGGTCGATCAGCTTTCCCATGAACAGCAATCCGATGGCGTAGGCGCAGGTGAATGCGAAAACAATGTTGCCGTATCCGTTTTCGGTCCAGCCAAACTGGATTTGCAGAGTCGGCTTGAGCAGCGCGATTACCTGGCGGTCCATATAATTCACCGTGGTCGCAAAGAACAGCAGGCCACAGATCAACCAGCGCCGGTGGCCGATCCCCGTCGCAGGCGGACGGGAGAGCGCTTCCGAAACGGTGGGCGTGCCGCGTGGACTCTCAGGAGTATTCAATGGAGTATGCATGCCGGATCGTGAACTGGCATCGTGCATCACTACACATGGCGCAGGGCCCATCCGTCAAGGTCTTGCTGAACTGATATGATTTATCGCTTGAATCGCCGATTTGCATCTGGCGTTCCAGACAGCATTTCAGGCCGCAGCATGGCGCCCATGATTTTGCAGATATGAATGGCTTTCTCACCGAAGACTTCCTGCTGACCAACGCCGCAGCCAGGCGTCTCTATCACGAGTTCGCCGCTCCGCAGCCCATCCTCGACTACCACTGCCATCTCTCCCCGCGCGACATCGCCGAGAATCGCCAGTTCGCCAACCTCTTCGAAATCTGGCTGGAAGGCGACCACTATAAATGGCGCGCCATGCGGGCCAACGGCGTCTCTGAAAAATACATCACCGGAGACGCTCCTCCCTACGAAAAATTTCTAGCCTGGGCGGGCACCGTTCCGTACACCCTGCGCAATCCGCTCTACCACTGGACGCATCTCGAACTGCAGCGCTACTTCGGCATCACTGAGTTACTGGACGAAAAATCCGCGCCGTCGATCTGGAAACGCGCCAACGCCGCTCTGTCCTCGGGCCTGACCGCGCAGGCCATTCTGCAGAAATTTCGTGTCGAACTCGTCTGCACTACCGACGATCCCACGGATGACCTCCGCCATCATCTCGCAATCGCAAAATCGAATCTGCCAACCCAAGTTTTTCCCGCCTTTCGTCCCGACAAGGCTCTCGCCATCGGCGACGTCGAATTTCTACCTTGGGTCGACCGCCTCGCGCAGGCAGCCAACATCGACATAAAGAACCTCGAAACTTTCCTGCAGGCTCTGAAATCCCGCCACGACTATTTTCACTCGCTCGGCTGCCGCCTCTCCGACCACGGATTGAACCACTGCTACGCCACGCCCTGCTCCGAGCGAGCGGCCGCCGCAATCTTCGCGAAAGCCCGCGAAGGCCACTCCAGCTCGGGTCACGCCATCACCGATGACGAGCGCACGCAATTCGCCTCCTTCATGATGCTTTTCTTCGGCCCCCTCGACGCCGCCAAAGGCTGGACCAAGCAACTCCACCTCGGCGCGCAGCGCAACGTGAACACCGCGGCCCGCCGAACGCTGGGGGCCGATGCCGGTTTCGACACCATCGGCGACTTCTCCCAGGCTAGCCCGCTCGCCGCCTACCTCGACCTGCTCGCGCAGGAAAACGCTCTGCCGCAGATGATCCTGTACAACGTAAACCCGTCCGACACTTTCCAGTTCGCGACTCTAATCGGCTGCTTCCAGAGCGGAGAACGCCCTGGCAAGATCCAGTACGGCAGCGCCTGGTGGTTCCTCGACCAGAAGCAAGGCATCACCTCGCAGCTTGATGCGCTCTCGAACGTCGGCTTGCTCTCGCGTTTCATCGGCATGGTCACCGACTCGCGCTCCTTCATGTCCTACCCCCGCCACGAATATTTCCGCCGCGTCCTCTGCGACCTCATCGGACAAGATGTCACCCGCGGCGAACTTCCCAATGACGGCGCAGTTCTCGGCCGGCTCATCCGTGACATCTGCTACAACAACGCCCGGCAATACCTGCAGCTGCCAACCACCACCCCAAAATCGTGATCGTATCGACGAGCATCTCGCGTATTGTCAATTACTTACTAAGATCTCCTCAGAAGCTCGCTCTTTTCCAGAGAACCCGAAGCAACTCGCCCCAACGACTGTGCAACTAACAAATTAGTTGACGTTTTGCCGGCCGCTACGTCTTACCTTGTAGCGATCTGGCAGAGCCCAGGAAGGAGCCGAAGCCGTTGGCCCGTAACAAGTCCGCAACCCTGACCGAAGCCGAGTTGCGCATTATGAACGTCCTCTGGGACCGCGGCTCGGCGACCGTCCACGAGGTCTTAGGGGCTTTTCCTGCCAAGCCTGCCGTCGCTTACAACTCCGTCCTGACGATCATCCGTATCCTCGAAAAGAAGGGGTATGTGAAGCACGTCAAAGACAAACGGGCTCATGTATACACCCCCCAGATGAATCGGAAAGATGCCACACGCTTCGAAGTGCGCCACCTGGTCAGCCGCTTCTTCGGCAACTCGAACGAACAACTCGTGCTGAACGTTCTCGAAGAGACCAGCATCGATGCCGAGGAACTCGATCGTCTGCGCCAGTTGCTGGAAGGGAGCAAGTGAGCCACCCATGACGTTCGAGTTGAGTGCGATCGCCCAGGCGTCAACCCTCCGGATCGTTGACTATCAGATCGTGGACTGCCTGCTGGAAGGCACGCTCGTCGCGCTTTTCGCGGGCGGAATCTTGCGGGTATCGAGCTGTCAGAATTCGGGAGCACGATTTGCGGTATGGTTCTCCGCGCTGGTCGCGATCGCAGTCTTACCCTTATTTGGTGCAGCATGGTGGCCGAACGCGGGCAATATTTCCGGGGAGACCGTAGTCCGTCCCGCCATTAGCATGCCCAGTTCCTGGGCGATTTATTTGTTTGCTGGTTGGACAGTAATCGCAGCTTGGCATCTGCTCGGCGTTGGGCGAAGTCTTTGGCATCTCTACACTCTGCGCAAGAGTTGCGTCGCGGTTGACCCCGCGTCATTAGAACCTCAACTGCAGGAAACTCTTAACCGCAACCAATCAACTCGCCGCGTAATCCTCTGCACCTCCGACCAGGTGCAGGTTCCGACGGCCATCGGACTCATCAAGCCCGCAGTAGTGCTCCCGCGCTGGGTAATGCAGGAACTCTCTGCCAGCGACTTGAATCAGATCCTGCTGCATGAACTCGCTCACCTCCGCCGCTGGGACGACTGGACCAACCTGGCCCAAAAAATAGTCATGGCGCTCTTCTTCTTCCATCCCGCCGTCTGGTGGATCGAGAGGCGTGTGTCGCTGGAACGCGAGATGGCCTGCGACGATGCCGTTCTAGCCGAAACCGCAAGCCCGCGAGCCTACGCGGAATGCCTGGCGCATCTCGCCGAAAAAACTTTCATTCAACGCGGCGTCGCTCTGGCTCACGCCGCGCTCGGAAAAATTCGCCACACCTCGCTCCGCGTCGCACGGATTCTCGATGTGAATCGCGCCCCAGGAACCGGAAGCGTCTGGAAGCCCGCCGCTTCTCTCGTCGCTGCCTTCGCCCTCGTCTGTGTCCTCGGCGTTTCCAGAGCGCCACGGCTGATTGCGTTTAGCGACAGCGCATCCGGTCGTTCGGCAACTCCTCTAGTCGCGGCGATTGCTCCAGGAGTCGGCTCCACCACGAAGTCGGCGGCTACCCTGAGCGCCTCTCTGGAAACCTCAGGACCCCAAGCGCACCTCGTGCCGGCGAGCTTCAACTTGCGTGAGGCTCCGCACTCATTGCAAAACTCCTCGCGCTCCGTCGCGGCGCAGCCTTCGAATCTGGCAACCTGCGCCACGGTTCACCGCAATAAACCTGCTCAGGTAAATGCTCGCCCCGAGAAAGTTCTTCCGACCGACGCCGCAGAAGTAAATGTTCACCTGACGAATTCAGATTTCGCACCCGTCTTCACCGAGACTCTGTTCGTCGTCATCGAAGGCAACGAAAATGGAAACCCGGATCAGCCGGTATTGCAGATCCAGTTGTGGCGCGTAATGGTTTTCCATCCCGTCGTCGATCCCGACAGCAACCTGATTCCCGCAAAGCAAACGTAATCATGAAACCAAGCACGTCAACTCGCGGAACTGCAGTTTTAGAAACTAACGAATTAGTTGTACCCACTCTCGAAAAGGATGTAACTCAATGAACTTCGCAAAAATGAACCTCTCAAATTGGAAAGACAGCTCAATAACCTGGGCGCGGCGTCTGGCCATCCCAATGCTCGCCTTGGCCCTCGTCGCTTCGCTCACAACCTACGAATTCGCCAAGCCGTCCCCGGCCAGCGCAGCCTCTGCCGCTCCTGCCGCCGCCCCGCTCGACACCGACAGCGTCGGCGCCCTGCTGGCCCTCGACAAGGCGATGGAAACGCTCGCGGCCCGCGTCACACCCGCGGTCGTCAACGTCACCGTCACTTCTCACACCAAAGAAACAAACGGCAGGATGCCCGACGACATGCAACAGTTCTTCGGCCAAGGTGGCCCGTTCGGCCAATTCTTCGGTCCGCACATGCAGCAGCGCCAACCGCAGATCGAGCACGGCATGGGCAGCGGCGTGGTTATTTCTCCCGACGGATACATCGTCACCAACAACCACGTGATCGATGGAGCCGTCGACATTCGCGTCACCACCAGTAATCGCCGCGTTTTGAAAGCGAAACTTGTGGGCGCCGATCCTCTTACAGACTTGGCCGTTCTAAAAGTCAACGACAGAGATCTGGCCAGCGCTCCCTGGGGGGACTCAAAGGAAGTCCGCCCGGGACAAACCGTGCTGGCCTTCGGTAATCCCTACGGATTCCGTTTCACCGTAACCCGCGGCATCGTCAGTGCTATTAATCGCGCCAATCCCGATCCCAGCGATCGCACCAAGCCCGGCGAATTCATCCAGACCGACGCCGCCATCAACCCCGGCAACTCCGGCGGCCCGCTGGTCGATGCCCGAGGCGAAGTCGTCGGCATCAACACGTTCCTGATTTCCTCATCCGGCAGCTTCTCCGGCATGGGATTCGCGATCCCCTCGCAGATTGTCCGGCCCACGGTTGAGGCCCTGATCCGCGATGGCAAAGTCAGCCACGGCCACATCGGCATCGGCATCGCCGACGTGACTCCGGAGAATGCGAAGTTCTTCGACGAATCCACCGCGACCGGCGGAGTCGTGACCCAGGTCGATCCTGATTCGCCCGGAGCCAAAGCCGGCCTTCAGATCGGCGACGTTATCACCGAAATCGACGGTCAAAAAGTCAGCGACGCCGGCGAACTCCAGGTGCTGGTCGGTCAGAAACAGCCTGGCTCGAAAATCATGCTCAAGGTTCTGCGCGACGGTAAGAGCATGACCGTTCCCGTCACCCTCGAAGAACTCGGAAAGCGCACGGCGGAGGGCAGTGACGAGCCTGGTAAAGGCGAAGGCAAAATGCATTGGGGCATCGGCCTCAGCGACCTGACGCCTGAGCTGCGCGAGCAAATTCAGGCACCGCGCGAAATCCACGGCGCCGTGATCGAGGAAGTGAAGCCAGGCAGCCCAGCCGACAATGCTGGACTGCAGCAGGGCGACATCATCCTCGAAGTCAACCGCCACAAAGTCCAGTCCGCGAGTGATGTGCAGCAAGCCCTGGCGAACGTTAAGAAGGGCGACGATGCATTGTTGCTCGTATTCTCGGGCGGCGGCAATTCGTTCCGGGTGCTCCACTCCCCCGAAGGCGCGTAAACCTGATTGTGCCGCACTCCCTTCGGGCGAAAGGAGTGCGGCACATCGTTCTCGCGGATGAGTCGCGCGTCTGTTGCAAGAAAGCAACGGGTCAGCCTCGCGGCACCTGCGCCAGATTCACCAGGCTCCAAACCACATACGCCGCCAGCAACCCAACCACGCACGCCATCATCAGAGGCCGCTGCGGCGTCTCCAGCAAGTCCGCCAGCACTCCAGAGACAAAGATAAACAAGAATGGAATCATCGCTAGCAGAAATCCCGCACCCCCAACGTGCGGATGCGCCATTCCCAAAATCAAAAACAATACAGCGACCAGCAGCGGCGCGGTGTTGCCAAAGTAGCGTGTGCGCGGCCAAACGGCGTAGGTCACCACCGCGACCGGAAGCCCCAGGGCGAGCGCGGGACACGCGCGTCCCATCTGCACCGCCACCTGCTTATAGACTCCCAACACCGTCAATCCGCGCCAAGTCGCTCCCCAGAAAATCGCGTGCCGCATGCTTCCCGCAAACGCATGCACGTGAAAAGAGTACATCGCGAACAACAAAACCAATCCCACCCCGCAAGCCGCCATCCAGATGACCACTCCCGCCTGCCGCCGCACCGGGGCGACGTAGAGCAGAAATCCCAGAGCCATCGGCACCAGCACGATCAGAGAAAACTGGGCCCCCACAGCAATCGCGAGCGCAACTCCCAGCAATACGATGCGCCGCCAGTTCCACAGCACCACTTCGCGCGGAGCATACAACGTATGTGCAACTGCGATTGCCGTGAAGATCGTTCCAAACGCACCCCACGCCGCAACGATCTCCGGTTCGGTATGCCACACCGCGCTGGCCTGAATGAGAGAGGGCGAAAAACAGTACAGAGTGAGTGCGATGAAGCCTCCGGTGTTGCCGCACAGCCGCCGCGCCACATACCACAACGACGCGCCCAGAAAAAGCCCACAGGCGAGGAACGGAATCCGCGGCAGCCAGCGCCAGTAGGCCGCCGAATCGCTGTCAAAATCGTGCGGCCAGGCCAGCAGCGGCGCGGCGGAGACGACGGACGGCAGCGGCGAATGCTCAGTATCAAAGCCCCGGTCGTCGCCGCGAAACGGATCTTCTGCGGCGTTGCCGGCAGCGTCCAAAAAAGGAGCCCCGGCCACGCCCCGCCCATGCCACTGCTTCCACCCTTCGCTGATGCGCAGCGCTTCCTGACCGTAAGGCTCAGCAGCGGCGCGCAACTCGGCATGCACCAGCCACAAGGCCTGCGCCAGAAAACAAACCAGCAACAGCCCCGCCAGAAACTGCGGCCTTCCAAAACGTTCGCGCGTGAAATATGGACGCATAAGGTCGAGCCGAGTGTTTTACCATGTCGGAGGCCGTTTGCGGAAAGATTGCGAAGATGATTTTTGCGGAGTCCATCCTCACGTGAGTGAACTCGACGTAAATGCGGAGCGCAGTCGAACTCAGAGTCCGGAGCCAAGCCCGGAGCCACGTCCGAAGCCGAGCCCGGAGCCGAGTTCAGAGCCGAGTCCAGCCCGAGCGCCCTCCGGTCCCACCTTTGCCGTCGCCACTCAGCCCACGTACGCGCGCACGCTTTTCCTGGGGCCGGACGGCCTGCGTCCCGGTTGGGGTCTTGTGTTCTACGCGGTCGTCTATTCCGCGCTGCGCCAGATATCGTTGTTGCTGGCCCATCCGACGATAACGCTCTGGACGCTCGCAGACGAATGCAGCCTGTTCTTAGCCGCGACCATTCCAGCTGTCTTCCTGGCGCGGATCGAACGTCGCCCATGGCGATCCTATGGACTAGCGGTCCAGCGCGCACTCGAGCCATCGTTCTGGAAGGGAATTCTGTGGGGATTTTCCGCCATCAGCCTGCTCATGGTTGCGCTCTACGAGGTTCACGCCTTCGACTTCGGACACCTGGTGTTGCATGGCCTGCGACTGGCCAAGTTCGGCAGCTTCTGGGCGGCCATGTTCCTGGCGGTTGGGCTCTATGAGGAGTTTTTCTTCCGCGGATATTCCCAGTTCACGCTCGCCCGCGGAACCGGCTTCTGGCCCGCTGCGCTGGCCCTTTCTGCGCTCTTCGGCTGGATGCATCTCGGCAACCCCGGTGAGCAATGGCAGGGCGCGCTCGCCGCCGCGGCCATCGGATTATTTTTCTGCTTCACCCTGCGCCGTACCGGCAGCCTCTGGTTCGCCGTGGGTTTTCACGCGGCATGGGATTGGGGCGAGACGTTCTTCTATTCCGTGCCCGACAGCGGAATGAAATCTCCCGGACATCTGTTGAGTTCGTCTCTGCACGGCGCAGACTGGCTGAGCGGAGGGTCGGTCGGCCCGGAAGGCAGCGTGTTCTGTTTCGTGGTAATCGCGCTCACCTGGATTGCGTTTGAAAAGACGCATCCGGCAGCGAGCGTTCGCGGCCACCGTGAGATCGTGCCGCTGCCAGCGACAGCAGGTTCCTCGTCGCTGCGCTCCTCGGAATGACAAAGGCTCAAAGCTTGCGAGGTCCCGGTTTGGGAGCCAGTCGCCCTAAAACCGACGCGGCGCGAGCTTCCTTCTTCCCACACGCCCTATACTGGATTTCATGACCCCAGACGCCGACCTGCTGACCCCGTTGCGGCGATACTGGGGCTACAGTTCGTTTCGGCCCCTGCAGGAACGCATCGTGCGCAGCCTGCTCGCCGGACACGATACCTGCGTCGTGATGCCGACCGGCGGAGGCAAGTCTCTCTGCTACCAGTTGCCCGCGGTCGTCTCCGAGCGAACCACCATCGTGATTTCTCCGCTGATTGCGCTCATGCAGGATCAGGCGGCGCAACTCGCCCAGATGGGGATTCCCGCCGCGGTCGTGAACAGTTCCATCAGCAACGAAGAACAAAGCCGCATCATCCGGCAGGCGCGCGAAGGCGCTTTCCGGCTGCTCTATCTTTCTCCCGAGCGCCTGCAGCGCGCCGACACCCTCAGCTGGCTGCAGCAGGTGCCCATTTCATTCTTCGCGATCGACGAGGCTCACTGCATTTCCGAGTGGGGACACGAATTCCGCCCCGAGTACCGCCAGTTAAGCCGTCTGCGCGGAAAGTTTCCCGATCACCCCATCGCCGCCTTCACCGCGAGCGCCACGCAGCATGTGCGGCACGATATTCTGACCCAACTCGAGCTGCGCAATCCCGACAAATACATTGCCAGTTTTCACCGCCCCAATCTTCGCTACCTGGTGCGCCAGTGCGACAGCGTGGAACATACCGCGCTCCTGGTGACTGCGCTGCGCCACTACGAAGAGGGAAACGTAATCGTCTACTCTCCCACCATTGCGAAAGTAGAAGAGACCGTGGATTTTCTGGAGGACCAGGGAATCGCCGCCGTCGGCTATCACGCCAAAATGAATTCCAGCGATCGCCGCCGCAACCAGGAGCGCTGGATGTCGGACGAAGTGCGCGTGCTCGTAGGCACGATCGCCTTCGGATTGGGCATCAATAAGGCGACCGTGCGCGCGGTCATCCATCTCGCGCTGCCCAAGTCAGTCGAACAGTTCTATCAGGAGGCAGGACGCGCCGGGCGCGACGGCAAACCCGCCGACTGCATCCTGCTCTGGCGCAAGCAGGACGCGGGCCTGCTCGGATATTTCGCCAACCAGATTCTCGATGCCGCCGAGCGCGACCGCGCCTGGCAGCGATACCACACGATTCGCGCCTTCGCCGAGTCGGGAAAATGCCGCCACCGCCAGATTTGCACCCATTTCGGCGAGACTCCAAAGTGGACATCATGCGGGGCCTGCGACGTTTGCAAAGCCGCGCCCGTCTGGCTCACGGAAAAGGCCACTTCTGCAGCCGTTCGCCGCGCCGCGAGCACCGGTTCTGGCGGAGTTCGAGTCGTGCCCAGTCCAGTGGCCGACGCCGATCAGGAGTTGCGCGAGTATCTGCGCGAGTGGCGCCGGACGACTGCTAAGGAGCAAGGCATGCCCGCATACGTGGTACTGCACGACAGTTCCCTGGATGAGATCTGCCACTTGAAGCCCAGTTCGATCGCGGACCTGCTGAACATCACCGGCATCGGCGAGCGCAAAGCGGATCTGTATGGTCAAGGAATTCTCTCCGCGTTGCGGAAGTATCGCGAAGGTGCGCGCGCTGCCCCGCTGCCCGAGAAGAAAACAGCTCCGGCACTAGAGACTCTGCGGCTGTTGGAAGAAGGCAAGAGCTTCGACGACATAGCGCGCATCCGCGGGCGCCAGATCTCAACTGTGGTGAACGCAGTCGCCGGACTGGTGGAAAAAGGCGAGTTAGAATTCCGCGCCGACTGGATCGATCGCAGCCGCCAGTTGATGATTGAAGCCGCTTGCGCAACTCTCGGCTTGGACCGCCTGGAGCGCCTGAAGACGCTGAAAGACGCTCTCCCGCCCGAGATCACCTACGACGAAATCCGCCTGGTGGTGGCGCGTCTGCGCCGCCAGGGGAATCAAAAGCAGGCCGAAATTCCCGCCTAGCCGACGTATAATTCCACCCACACATGGCGCTTTCGGCTGGTTCAAAACCAGGCTTGGTTCTGGGATGTCTCGCCCTGGCATCCTGCATGCTTTGGGGGGGAGGCTGTCGAGCCTCAAAGCCAGTGGAGCCCAAGGACCAAGAGTTGATTTCGACTTTTCACGCCCATCGCCGGGCTTTCGAACAGCTGCAGAAAATGGCGACGGAGGATGCGCGGCGCGGCCGGTACCTGTTGGGCAGCGACCCAAACAAACCCGACCGGCCCAGGCGGGACGAGTACAAGAACCTGATATCCCAGATTCGTCCCGGGCTTCAAGTGGCGATGACTGGGCCCACCGGTACAGTGAGGTTTATGTTTGCCGTTGAGGGCACGGCAATCGGGCCGGGCTGGGCCAAAGGGATTGAGTACGTGCCGGGCGATTATGGCCAGGAGGGCACCCCCCTACCTGATTTAGACAAGGCGGCAAGTCTGCCAGCCCATGTTTACATGCGAGCGATCGAGCCAAAGTGGTTCATCTTCTATCAGCGCGACGAATAGGCGAGCTGCGTCAAACGATGGCCGACGTTTCCGGAGTGACCACCTCTACCTACGACGAAATCCGCCTGGTCGCGGCGCGTCTGCGCCGCGAGGGGAATCAAAAGCAGGCCGAAATTCCCGCCTAACCCACGTATAATTCCACCCAACACATGGCGCTTGCGGCTGGAACGAAACTCGGGCCCTACGAGATTGTCGCGTCCCTGGGCGCGGGCGGCATGGGCGAAGTGTACCGGGCGCGGGATCCGCGCCTGGGCCGCGAGGTTGCGGTCAAAGTTTTGCCTGCGTACTTCTGCCGCGATCCTGACCGGTTGCGGCGCTTCGAGCAGGAAGCGCGAGCCGCCGGCGCACTCAATCATCCCAACATTCTTGCGGTCTACGATGTCGGTACCCACGACGGTGCTCCCTATCTGGTGACGGAGCTGCTCGAGGGTTCAAACCTGCGCGATCGCTTGGCTGGCGGAGCGCTTCCTGCGCGCAAAGCGGTTGAGTTGGCGGTTCAGATTGCGCACGGACTCTCCGCGGCGCATGACAAGGGAATGGTTCATCGCGATCTGAAGCCAGAGAACCTCTTCGTCTGTCGCGATGGCCGCAGCAAGATTCTGGACTTCGGCCTGGCCAAGTTGACCGCGCCCGAAGCCGGCGACGCAACCTCCACCAACCTGGAACTGCAGGACGAGACGGGCAAGGGAGTCGTGCTGGGAACCGCCGGGTATATGTCTCCAGAACAGGTGCGCGGAGAGAAAGCTGACCCTCGATCCGACATTTTCAGTTTTGGAGTTGTGCTGTACGAGCTGCTCTCCGGACAACGGGCCTTCGCCGGACGAAGCGCCGCCGACCGGGCGAGCGCCATCCTGAAAGAAGATCCACCCGACCTGCGGGCCAGCGGTCGAAACATTCCATCTGCGCTGGACCGCATTGTCCGCCATTGCCTGGAGAAAAATCCGGAAGAGCGCTTTCAGTCGGCGCGCGACCTGGCATTCCACCTGGAAACCGCCTCACCAGATTCCGAGGCAACTACCGCTTCGCTAGCGCCGACTCAAAGCCAGAACAAAGCGCGCTTGATCAGGTGGCTGATCGCCTGTCTTGCGATTCTAGCTGCCGCGGGCGCGGGATTGTGGTACGGGGGAAGACAGCGACCGGATCATCGCGCTGTGAAGTTCCTTCGCCTCACCGATTTCGCCGGACTGGAGGACAGCCCGGCATTTTCCCCCGACGGCAAGTCGGTCGCCTTCGTCAGTGATTCAACCGGGTCGCGGCAGATTTGGATTCGTTTGCTGGCAGGAGGGCCGCCTCTTCAGATCACGCACGACGCCGGCAAGCATCTTGAGCCCAGGTGGTCGCAGGATTCCGCGGCTCTCATTTACTACACTCCGCCTCCGGAAGGGGATGCGCAAGGTGCGCTCTGGGAGATTTCTGCGCTGGGCGGCGCGCCGCGCCGCCTGATCTCCAGCATGAGCGGGGCGGACGTGAGTCACGACGGCAAGCGGCTCACTTTTTTCAGACTGAATGGCAAGCAGATGGAACTCGCAATCTCCGACCGCAACGGATCGAATGCGAAGGTTGTGATGCAGGAAGCCGTCAGCTTCAGTTATCGGCAACCGCGCTGGTCGCCCGATGACGGCACTATTGCGTATCTGCACAGTCGCGAAAACTGGGCCGACGATGTCTACGTGGTATCGGCATCCGGAGGCTCCCCGCGGCAGGTGACTGACGACAATACGCTGATGAGCGGACTGGCGTGGCTGCCCGATGGTTCCCGTCTGCTCTACAGCTCCGCCCAGGGCAGCACAGTACTGTACCTCCCAACCATGCACCTGTGGACGATATCTCCAGCAGGCCGAGACTTGCGTCAACTTACATTTGGCGAAGCGGGAGATGAAAATCCAGACATCGATCGCGACGGACGAATCGTGGTCAGCCGCAAGCACATGCAGTTCGATATTTGGAAGTTTCCGGTGGATGGAGAGCCCGCGGAGAACGTGCGGCGCGCTCTGCAAATCACTCATCAGACCGGGCAAGTTCAGGCTCCCAGCCTGAGTCCCAATGACAGCGAACTGGTGTACCTGTCGGATAATGGCGGACATGGCAACCTGTGGATCATGAAATTGGCGAGCGGCGAGACCCACCAGATCACTTATGAAAACGGCTCAAACGAGGTGATAGGAGTCCCAATTTGGTCCCCGGACGGAAATTTCATCACATTTGCTACTACCCGGCCGTCTGGATTGGGGCGGGGCGTGGGATACTGGCTCATCCATCCCGATGGAAGCGCTCTGCGTTTAGCCATTCCCGAGGGCACTTGGGCAACGTGGTCGGGAGATAGTAAATGGCTGTACTACGCCGAGTCGTCGCCGGTGCGGGATACAGGGAGCTTTCGGATGATGAAGTCTCCGGTGGAAGGTGGCTCCGCGGCTCTCGTACGTTCGGACAACGCACGTGGGCCGGCTGTAGCACCGGACGGTTCGGCGCTGTACTACGTGGTTCCGCTGCAGAACTTGAACGGCTTGCTGGACTACGAACTACGCGTGGCCCGTCCTGAGAACGGACCATCGAAGCTGTTGGCCCGGATTTCCGGGGAGCGCGTACCGATCTGGCAGGGCTTCCAGCCCGTGATTTCACGCGATGGGAAGTCGCTGGCGGTACCTCTCGATGATGAACTGGGAACGAACATCTGGCTGGTGTCGGCCGCCGACGGAAAAGCGAGACGCATAACCGATTTTGGTCAGAAGCGCACTTTCATCGCACGCCGTGTCTCCTGGTCATCGGACGGGAAATGGGTGTTCGCCGCCGTGGGCGAAGGCGATACCGATATTGTTCAGATGGACGGACTTTTGCAGTAGCTATTTGCACGCTGGGTGTACAATTGTCGGGTTCCGGATTTCCCGTCAAATATTTCACCACGAAATATAAGTAGATTTGCCAAGTCTTTGGCATCGCTCGTGACGCTTCCGTGCGGTGACGTACGTTCGTACGTACTTTAAAGCACGTTCGCTCTCCGGGAGGGAGCGGTCATGAGAATCCTGCTATATAACCCCGACAATGGTGTCACCCGCAATTTCATGCCTCACCTCTGGATGTTTCTTCTGCAGTCACTCACCCCGCCCGGCCATGAAGTTCTGCTCATCGACGGCAACGCCAAGCCCATGGATGAGGCGCAGATCGCCCAGTATGTCCGCGACGAGAAGATCGATTTAGTCGGCATAGGGGCCATGACGCGCATGATTGCGAAGGCCTACCGCATTGCCGATGCCGTTCGGGCAACCGGTGTGAAAGTTGTGATGGGCGGACCGCACGTCACCGAACTAGCCGATGAAGCACTGGGCCGCGACGGTGGCCCGCGTCACGCCGATGCCGTTGCTCTCGGCGAAGCCGACGAAACCTGGCCACAGATCGTGAACGACGCCGCGCGCGGCGAGTTGAAGGAGATCTACACGCCGGTCGACGAATCCGGCAAAGAGCGCAAGCCGTCGTTGAAACAATATCCTGTGATTCCGTGGGACTCGATCGACCTTGCCCAGTTCAACCTCGTTCCCAAATCCGCGTTCCCGCTGCTTAAGAAGGTGGGCGCAGGTTGGGGGACATTTCGCATCATCCCCGTCGAGTCTGGAAGGGGATGTCCCTACGGCTGCGAGTTCTGCACCGTGACTGGATTCTTCGGCGACTCCATCCGCTTTCGCACCAATGAGAGCGTGGTTAACGAACTTCTGCTGCTGAAGGCGCGCGCCCGCACTGAAAAAGGGCAGATCGCCGTATTCTTCATCGACGACAATTTCGCCATCAACGTGAAGCGCACCAAGTCGCTGCTGCGCGACATTATCGCAGCCGGCGCGCAGGTACACTGGGTCGCACAGATCAGCGCCAACCTGTTGCGCGATGAAGAACTCATCGACCTGATCGCCGCTTCCGGCGGCAAGTGGGTATTCATCGGCATGGAGTCGATCGATCCCACGAATCTCAAAGACGTGAACAAAGGATTCAACAAGCCCGGCGAATACGCTGAAGTCCTCGAGCGCCTGGCCAAGCGCAACGTCTACGCCATCACATCATTTATTTTCGGCATGGACAACGACACCGTTGGCGTGGGCGAGCGTACACTCTCGCAAGTTCGCACCTGGCCGCCGGGCCTGCCCATCTTTGGCCTGTTAACTCCGTTGCCCGCAACCCCGCTCTACAAGCGCCTCGAAACCGCGGGACGCCTGACGCGCGTGAAGCACTGGCAGGAGTTCATTCCCTTCGCCATGGCCCACACTCCGCTGAAGATGACTATCGACGAGGCTCACGCCGAAGTGAAATACAGCTGGGCGCAGGCCTACAGCCCGGATGCGCTGGCCCATGCCGTCGATTCGCTCGAAGACCAGCCGCTGGGCTATCGCATCAATATCTTCATCGCCCGCATGTGTTTCCGCGGAATCTATTTCCCCATGATGGGCAAGTTCGCCTGGGTCAAGGTGGTCGCGGAGAACCGCCGTACCATCTTCAAGCTGGTGAAGGAAGCCTTCTTCGGCCGCAAAGCGCGCCCGCGTAGTCCGATGAGCGAAGTCGCCTACGACGAGGCGGCACAGGAATCTCACAGTCAGGTCGGTGCGTAGGCTACCGTTTCAGCGAACAATAAAAAGAAAGGGATATCAACATCTCGTTGATATCCTTTTCTTTTTGTCAAAACGTTCCGTCAAACATTTTGCATACTTCGCAGGCGCGAGACGGAACGAGCTAAGTCCCTGCGAGCGATTTTGCCGCCCCCCGGCCGGAGCGGACGCAGTCCGGCACGCCGATCCCCCGATACGCGTTGCCAGCCAGCGCGAGTCCGGGCAAGTGCTGGCGCAGGCGTTCCATGCGGTCGAGACGATCGAGATGTCCCACGCCATACTGCGCCATCGCCGACTTCCATCGGTAGACGCGGGCGAAAAGCGGCTCGGCGCGAAGACCGCTGATCTGCGGGCCCAGAACCTGCTGCAGCTCGTTGCGCACGATTCCAATAATCTGTTCGTCGGCCAGCGTCCAGACACTCTCCGCATTCCTTCCCGCAAAGAAGCAACGCAGCAGAGCGCGATCGTCCGGAGCGCGATGCGGAAATTTATTGTGAACGAAGGTCACCGCCAGCAGCTTCTTGCCTTCGCTCCGCGGCACTAGAAATCCAAAGCCGGGAGGCAGAGCCTGCCGCACCTCGCGACCATAGCCCAGACCCACGGTGATGGAGGAACTGTACTGGATCGCCTCCAGTTCGGCGGAAAGCTCGGGACTGACGATGCGCAGCACCTGCGCGGCGGCCGGCGCAGGCAAAGCGAGGATCACCGCGTCGAAGCTGTCGGATTGCATTCCCGCCGAAGCCACCCAGTCTCCCGCCTCGATTTGCAGCGCTTGCACGGGCGTGTTGGTGAGCAGCGTTCCCTTCAGGCGGGGAACGATAGTCTCCACCAGTTGCTGCATTCCGTTCTTCAGCGAAGTAAATAGCGGCGGCGCGACTTTCCGCGGTTCAGCGGACATCTTCTTCCGCGCGGCGAGCATGGCCCGCCCGAGGCTGCCGTGTGTACGTTCCATTTCGGCGAATCGAGGCAGGACCGCGCGCACGCTGAGGTTCGCAGCTTCTCCACCATAGACGCCGGAGAGCAAGGGGTCGACCAACCGGTCAACCATCTCCGAACCATAGTGACGCTCGACGAATGCAGCCACGGATTCGTCGTGATCGACTACGCGCGGCGGGTGGAACAGTTCTTGCGACATACGCAGCTTCGTTTTCCACGAAAACAACGGCGAAAGGCCCGTGGGCACGATCTTCGTCGGCACCATGAACATCAGGCCGTCGGGCATTTCGACAAGACGCCCCTTCGTCAAGATGTAAGTCTTGCGCTCGGTATCGTTGGACCCGATGAGCTGGTCGCCAAGTCCCAACTCACGGCAGAGATCGCTTGCCCAGGGTTTTTCGGTGATGAACGAATCAGGGCCAGCCTCGACGATGCAGCCGTCGATGTTGTCGGTGCGAAGAACACCGCCCAGCCGCTCGCTCGCTTCGTAGAGAACGTATTCGATATCGGCGCTCGCATTCCGGCGCAGCTCTTCAAGTTCGAAGGCCGCGGCGAGGCCGGAGATCCCTCCGCCGATGATGGCAATGCGAGTCATGGAAGGCGGCTTCCGGCTTCCGGCTCTCGGCTTCCGGAAGCCGGCGCGCGGAAGCCGGAAGCCGGTTTCGAATACTCCTGCACGAAGCGAGCCAGGTTCTTCACATTCTCAACCGGCGTTTCCGGCAGAATTCCGTGGCCGAGATTAAAAATGTGACCTGGACGTCCCGCGGCGCCGCGAAGAATATCTTCCGCGCGCGCCTTCAATTCCTTCCAGTCAGCAAACAGCAGCACAGGATCGAGATTCCCCTGTACCGCACATTCATGTTCGAGCCGCGCCCAGCCCTCATCCAGTGGAATGCGCCAGTCGAGCCCGACTACGTCAGCTCCCGTCTCTTTCATCGCGGGCAGCAGCGTGGCGCTGTCGGTGCCGAAATAAATGATGGGCGCGCCTGTCTTCTGCAACTGTTTCACCATGCCGGTGACGTGCGGCAGCACGTAGCGGCGATAATCTTCCACGCTGAGGCATCCCACCCAGCTGTCAAATATCTGGATCACGTCCGCGCCAGCGTCCACCTGCTCGGCGGAATAAGCGGTGGTCACGGCCACCAGTTTGCCCATGAGTGCATCCCAGTCACCGGGAGAGTTGTACATCATCTTCTTGGCGTGAATGTAGTTGCGTGAACCTCCGCCTTCGATCATGTAGCTGGCGAGGGTGAAGGGAGCACCGCAAAATCCGATCACCGGCAGCCGGTCGCCGAAATGCTTCGCCACCAGGCCCACGGCCTCGGAAACATATCCGAGTTCGGCGGCGCGGTCGGTGCGCAAGTTCGCGATGTCTTCCTTGCTGCGCACCGGCTTCTCGATAACCGGACCTTCTCCGGCGGAAAAGTGAAAGGGAAGGCCCATCACTTCAAGAGGCAGGAGCAAGTCGGCAAAAATGATGGCAGCATCGACTCCCAAAAACTGCGCGGCGGTGATGGTGACCTCAGCCGCCAGCGCCGGCTTCTTGCAGATTTCCAGCAGCGAGTGTTGCTTGCGCACCGCCCGGTACTCGGGCATATAGCGTCCCGCCTGCCGCATGAACCAGACCGGTGTGCGCTCCACGGGCAGGGATTTACAGGCGCGAACGAAGTTGGAATTGGGCGCAGACATGAAGGTTGAATGTAGCATTTTTTAGAGGAGCCCGCTGAGATCGGAAAGATCAAGAGCTTAAACACAGAGGACACGGGGGACACGGAGGAGAACCTGGGATTGTAGAATCACGGCATGTTTGGTCGGGCTATCAGTGCGTTGACGATTGCTGGCCTGGCGGTTTGCTTGTGCGGCTCCGCTTTTCAGAAAACGACGCCGCCCGTGCCGCCCACCTTCTATAAAGATATATCGCCGATCCTGCAGGATCACTGCCAGAGTTGCCATCGTCCGGGCGAAGTTGCGCCCATGCCGCTGGTAACCTATGAGCAGACGCGTCCGTGGGCGGCGTCGATGGCGCACGCGGTCGAGATGAAGATGATGCCGCCCTGGTTTGCCGATCCGAGGTATGGCCATTTCGCCGACGATGTGTCCTTGACCGACCAGCAGATTGCGACCATCGTGGCCTGGGCCGAGGCCGGAGCACCCGCGGGCGAAGCGCACGACGCGCCCGCCCCGCGAAAATGGGCCGCAGGATGGAATATCCCCCAGCCCGATCTTGTGGTGAAGATGCCAAAGGCTGTGCCGATTCCGGCGCAGGGCGAGGTCGAGTACACCTATGAGATTGTACCCACGCACTTCGCCGAGGACCGCTGGGTGCAGATGTCGGAGTTTCGCCCCGGCAGTCCGGCGCACGTGCATCATGCGGTCGTATATATTCGTCCGCCGGACTCGCAGTGGCTGCGCCATGCTCCCGTCGGCGAGCCCTTCACCGCCTCCACTTTGAACGATCCGCTGGAACGCCGCGAGGCTCACGAAACCACGAGCGACCTGTTGCTGGTGTACGCTCCCGGAAGTTCTCCGGACGAATGGCCGGACGGTATGGCAAAGTTTGTTCCCGCCGGATCGGACTTAGTATTCCAGATGCACTACACCACGAACGGCACAGCAGATCGGGATCAAACCAGCATCGGTCTGGTCTTTGCTAAGTCGCCTCCGAAGCAAAGAGTCATCACCTTGCAGTTAAACAATCACGCCCTCATCATTCCTCCGGGCGCGGAGGACTTTCGCGTCGAGGTGCAGGGTACGCTGCCTAATGACGCCACGCTGCTGAGCCTGTTCCCCCACATGCACCTTCGCGGCAAGCGCTTCGAGTACGACATCGTGCACGACGATGGCAGCGTGGAAGTGCTGTTGCGCGTGAACTATCACTTTCACTGGCAGTTAAGTTACAAGCTAGCCCAGCCGCGCCGATTGCAGGCAGGAACGCGCCTGCGGGCGATTGCCTGGTACGACAATTCGAAAAACAACCCGCACAATCCCGACCCGACCAAGACGGTGACCTGGGGCGATCAAACCTCCGACGAAATGATGGTCGGGTTTTTCGATGTAGCCGTGGCAGCAGGGATGGATAAGTGGAAATTCTTCGTACGGCCTCGGGGGACAAAGTAAGGACTGAAATGAATCCGGCCTGTGACTATGAATCACCTGTGGTTGCTAGCGAATTGCGCATGACCGCCCCGCGCCCACCCAGAGCTACAATATTCGCGTGCCCCAACCCACTCCAGAAGATGATCGCAAGCGTCGCCGCCGCGCGGTCTACGCGTCGGAGACCACCGGCCTGCTGGTGATCGCGGTTCTGCTGCTGGTCCTCACGCTGATTCGCTACTGGCGCGATATTCACTGGAGCCTGCGCTGAACCTGGGCCGAATCAAACCCGGCGACCATCAGGAGAACTCCGCGCTCCTGCCGCTTCTGGTGGTGATCCTCGGTCCCACGGCCAGCGGAAAGACGGCGCTGTCTCTCTTGCTCGCGGAGAAATTCAACGGCGAAATCGTCAACTGCGATTCGGTTGCGATGTACCGCGAATTTGATATCGGCACGGCCAAGCCCAGCGCCGCGGAACGGGCGCGCGCGCCCCACCATTTCTTCGATTTTGTCGAGCCCACTCAGTTCATGACTGCCGGCGAATATGCCCGCCAGGCACGGCAAGTGCTTACCGAAATCAACTCGCGCCAGCACCTGCCCATCGTGGTCGGCGGCACCGGACTCTATTTGCGCGCGCTGCTCGAGGGCCTTTTCCCCGGCCCGCAGCGCTCGGAAGAGTTGCGCGAGCGTCTGCGCGAAAGTGCGGCGAGCCGCGGCCCCGCTCATCTGCATCGAATTCTGTGCCGCCTCGACCGAGCTGCCGCTGAGAAAGTCCATGCCAACGACATCCCCAAACTGATTCGCGCCATCGAGGTGTGTCTGGCGTCGCGCCAGAAGATGTCCGAACTCTGGCAGCATGGCCGCGACCCGCTGCAGGGTTTCCGCATTCTGCGCGTGGGCCTCGACCCTGACCGCGCCGCGCTCTACGACCGCATCAACCAGCGCGCGCGACAGATGTTCGAAACCGGACTGATCGAAGAGACGAGGTCCCTGCTCGACAAATACGGGACGACCGCGCGTCCGCTGGCTTCGCTCGGATACAAGCAAGCGGTCCAGTTCCTGCGAGGAGAACTAACACGTGAGCAGGCAATTCAATCAGCCCAGCAAGCCCACCGCAACTACGCCAAACGCCAGATGACATGGTTCCGTCGCGAGCCGGAAGTGCAATGGCTGAACGGCTTCGGAGACGATGCCGGGATCCAGCGGGAAGCTGGAAATCTTGTCGGGGCGTCTTAGCTTGCTCCGCACAGAACCTTGAAAATACCTGCGACCCGCCCTTCTGCTATCGTTTCTGCATGCCCCGAAACTTCCTTTTCATCTGTCTGTTGTTGGCACTGACCGTGCCTGCTCTCGCCAAGGATAAAGATAAAGAAAAAGCCAAGCATTCCCCCGCACCCAGCTCCACGCGCGGCGACCGGTGGGCCGAGAAAACACTCCGCTCCCTTACCGTCGAAGAAAAAATCGGCCAGGTCTTCATGATCTGGTGCCGCGCCAGCTTCCTGAACGTGGAAGCGCCTGAATATCTGGAGTGGCTCCAGTCCATGCAGAAATATCACGTGGGTTCGTTCGCCATGTCGGTGCATCTGGATGGCCCCTTCCTTCTGCGAACCGAGCCCTACGAAGCCGCCGAGTTGCTCAATCGCCTGCAGAAGCAATCGAAGCTGCCTCTGCTGTTCGCGGCCGATTTCGAACGCGGCGTCACCACGCGTCTGACGGGCACTACGAATTTTCCGCACGCCATGGCTTTCGGAGCGGATGGCAAAGTCGAAGACGCCGAGAATTTCGGCCGCATCACCGCCGAGGAATCCCGCGCCGTCGGCGTGCACTGGAATTTTTTTCCCGACGCCGACGTGAATTCGAATCCCGCCAATCCCATCATCAACACGCGCTCCTTCGGGGAAGATCCGCAACAAGTCGGCAACCTGGTCACGGCTTACATCAAAGGCGCACGCGAGGGCGGAATGCTGACCACGGTAAAGCATTTTCCCGGCCACGGCGACACCGCGACCGATTCGCACCTCGGCGTCGCCAGCGTGAACGGCGACCGCGCTCATCTGGATTCCATCGAACTTCCGCCCTTCCGCCAGGCCATCGCCGCGGGCGTCGATTCGGTGATGGTGGCACACGTCACCGTGCCCGCGCTCGATGCCGACCCCAATCACGTCGCGACAATTTCCACAGCAGTGGTTTCCGATCTGCTCGAAAAGCAAATGGGATTCAACGGCCTCATCGTGACCGACGCGCTCGACATGGCCGGCCTCACGCATCTTTTCGCCAATGACATTGGCCGCGCCGCAGTCGAAGCCTTCAAGGCCGGGAACGACATGCTGATCATCCCCGCCGACCTGGGTGCATCCTACGAGTCCATGTTGAAGGCCGTCCGCTCGGGCGAAATTTCGCCGCAGCGCCTCAATCACTCTGTTCTCAAGATCCTGAAAATAAAGGGCCACCTTGGCCTGAACACGTCCCGGGTGGTCGATCTCAGTGCCATCGCCAGCACGGTCGGCAAGCCGGAAAACATCGCCTTCGGCCAGCAGGTGGCCGACTCCGCCATCACCCTGGTGCGCGATAACGGCAAAATGCTCCCCCTGAAATCCAAGGGAACCGCCAAGGCCGGACTTCCGTATACCACCAGAGAGGAGACCCACAACCAGGTGTTGGCCGTGCTTTTTTCCGACGACATGCGTACCGAGTC
>DATHQJ010000116.1:0-4607 GCA_035482825.1 Binatus sp. (SeqCode)
TGTTTGCGTTCCACCGGTTGAATGCTAGGCCAGCCGGCAGGCGCAACTGGAACAAGGTGAATTGTTTTGTGAGAACGAGGCTGACTCTACGAGCGAAACGTGCGCTGGTCAATTCAGTATTTTTGGTGCAGTTGAGGAAAAAAGCGGGAGGGAGTTTGGCGGGTTTGCAGGCACGGCGAGGGTTGAGAAACAAGTCGCTGTGGCAATGAATGGCGCGGTTTTCGGGTGAGGGCCATGGAAACGGAGAAATCTGGTGGAGGCGGGCGGCAGATTGTCCACAGGGAGTGCACAGGAAATGCAGAAAGGCAGTGGCCAGTTGCCGGGGGCCAGTTGCCAGTTTTCTGCGCGAGTGATCTCCCAAGCTAGTGCGGCACGAACCAGGCAAGGAGTCGGGATTCGAGTTCTTGCGGGGCGGTGCTGATGGCGCCGCAGTGGTCGGCGTTGGGGACCTGCCAGAGTTGTGTGTTTGGATTTCGGGCGTGGATGATTTGCGAGTGGCGGAGGGGGATGTTGCTGTCGATCTCCCCGTGGATTAAAAGGACTGGAACACTCGTTGCTGCGACCGAATCTTCGGGAGAGATTTCATTCATGTTCAGGTGGTACTTCCAACGCGCGCGGAGGAAGGCTACTTCGACTAAGGGGCGCAGAAAAATTCTCCCTACCCAGGGGCCGAGGTGGAAGGGTTGTCCCATGCGGTCGTAGGCGATCTCGTGAAAATTGGCGAAGGAGGATTCGGCGGCTACGGCGCAGAAGTTGGGGTGGGTGTCGAGGGACTGCAAGAGTTGGGCCGCGCCCATGGATTCTCCGAGGCCGAAGATGCAGCGGGCGTGGGATTGAGCTTGCAGGAAATCGGTCCACTGGTGGATGTCGTTTTTTTCCAGCAAGCCGAAGGTGGCGAGCGGGCCGTCGCTCGAGCCGTGGGCACGGGAGTCGGGGAGGAGGACGGTGAATCCGCGGGCGAGGAGGAGTTGGGCGTATCCGATCATGCCCATGCGGTTGTCGCCGAGGCCGTGGAGCAGGAGGACGGCATCGCCGTTGGGGTGATGGGGACGGATGATCCATGCGCGGAGCGTGATGCGGTCGGGGGTGGTGATAGCGGCGTCGGTCAGGTCGGCGTCGAGGGTACGGGCGGAGTCGCGCATCGCGTTGGTGTCGTCATCGGTGAGTGGGCGGCGGGCGGGGTGGAGGGTGCCGTCGGCGAGTGAGATACCCGCGATGATGCAGAAGGCGAGATACAGGAACAACCCTAGGGCGAGGTGGCGAATTCTTCGAGAGGTGCGCATTTAGGTTACAGACGGTTCAGGGGGATAGTACGCGAGGGCGAGGGGTGCGGTTCAGTTTCCAGTAATCGCGGCGAGCTCGCAGATGGTGCGAGCCGGCGTTTTGGTGGGTACAACGTGCACGTGCGCTGGAAGAATTTTCCGGGTGTTTTTACGACCGATGGAAAAAGGCGATTGCGCTCAGTCACTTGGAAAGGCTTGGAGAAAGGAAGGGTCTTTGCATGGTTGCGAGAGATGGAATATTAAGCCAAGGAGGCGAAATGACAATCGATCCCGTTTGTGGAATGGAAATTGACGAAAAGCAATCTGAATTTCAAATGATGTTTGCCGGGAGGAAATATTCTTTCTGCTCGGACGAGTGCAGAAAGGAATTCGCAGAACGGCCGGATGAGTTCGTGGAGACGGCCGCGTAGGTCGTAAACGGTACGAATTTTGGAAGGCCCTCGCTGATCGGGCGAGGGCTTTTTTCTTGGGGATGGAAGCGGCTTGCGGTCGGGGAAATCCCCACTTCTCGCAAGGGACGCGAGAAATGGGGCACCCACGGTCATGGACTAGCGATGGGCCAGTTCGGGTTCGTGAACTGCTTTGCCGGATTTGAAAGTGGCGTAGCGTTTGTTGATTTCGTCCCAGTTGACGGCGTTCCACCAGGCCGCGAGATATTCGGGACGGCGGTTGTTGTACTTCAGATAGTAGGCGTGCTCCCAGACGTCGTTGCCGAAGATGGGGTAGTGGCCCTGGGTGATGGGATTGTCCTGATTCGGCGTGGACATGATGTGAACGGAACCGTCGGACTTGCCGGCGAGCCAGACCCATCCGCTGCCGAATTGTTTGACGCCGGCGTCGTTGAATTTGGTTTGAAAATCTTTGAAGTTGCCGAAAGTTTTGGTGATGACTTCGGCGATGGGCCCGTTCGGATCGCCTCCGCCTTTGGGCTTCATGATCTTCCAGAACATGGAGTGGTTGACGTGGCCTCCGGCGTTGTTGCGGACGGCGCCGCGGATGTCCTCGGGGATGGCGTTGAGGTCGCGGATGAGATCGTCGGCGGATTTGCCCGCGAGGTCGGGGTGCTTCTCGATAGCGGCGTTCAGATTTTTCACGTAGGCGCCGTGGTGCATGTCGTGGTGCAGGGTCATCGTCTGCTTATCGATGACGGGTTCGAGTGCGTCGTAGGCATAGGGGAGAGCTGGTAATTCGTGAGCCATGATGGGTCCTCCAAGCTAGTGAGATGACGGGAAGCGGAGTTTCGATGCAAGGGGATTATAACGCGCGGCGGGCAGCGTTGGGCCGGGGCTCGAATGGGGATAGAGATGCTTCGACTGCGCGGCGAGGATCGCTTCGCTCTCCTCTCCGCTTCGCTCAGCATGACAGGGACTTTCATGACAGGTCTATCTCGTTGTCATGCTGAGCGGAGAACGAGCGGCGCGAATGCGACGGTCGTTCGTAGTCGAAGCATCCCTACCATCATCCGATCTTCTTGTCTGACGCCATCCACGGGTACCATTCGGACGCGAGGTCGATCCAGTGCGGATTCTGGCGGATGATCAGGGCGGTCTTCTTGGCGCGGGTCCATCCCTTGAGTTGCTTCTCGAGGGCGAGAGCTTTGTGAACGTCATCGTACGATTCCCAATAGAGCAGGCGGACGACTTCGTAGCGCGAGGTGAAGCCTTCGAAGTGGTGAAACTTGTGCTGGAAGACGCGCCGGTGAAGATTGCCGCTGACGCCGATATAGAGCGTGCCGGAAAGGCTGCCCATGATGTAGGCGCAATAGTATTTGCGGTCTAGGGACATGGCATATTGTCTGCTTGGGTGACCGTGCCGGCGACGACGAATTTCACGAAATCCGCGGAGGGCTTCCAGAACGGGAATGGGGGTAGGGATGCTTCGACTGCGCGGCGAGGATCGCTTCGCTCTCCTCTCCGCTTCGCTCAGCATGACAACGTTTCCATGCAAAGCTTCCTATGACAACGTTTACTTTCTTGCGTGGTTCTAGGCTTTGGTGGCGAGGTATTGGCAGACGCGGAGGATAGTGTCGCGCTGGCCGTCGTTCAGGGTGAGGAATTCGAAGCCGTAGCGCAGACCCTGGCGGTAGCGGACGATGGCACGGACTTTGATGGGATAGGGAGCGAGGGGAAGAGGAATTTCGAGGGTGACGATTTCTCCGGTTTCGAGGCTGCCGGTGAGAGTGGCGCCGATGCCGTCCTGGCCCATCTCGGTGGAGCGTCCCCAGCAGGAGCGGAACTCGCCAGCTTGAAACATTTTAACTTGCAGGCGGACGTCGATGACAAAGCGGGGAAAGCGGCGGGTGAACGTGACTTTGGTGGGGCGTGAATCGGCGGGCAGACGCGTGCCAGCTCCGGAGTCAGCGGAGGCAGCGGCGGCTTGAGCTTTTTCGTCGTTACTCATGATTGTTACTCATGATTCATGACTCATGCAAAATTGCGGATACACGCGGTGCAATCGGTCAATTGCCGTGCAACGGGTAACCGGGCTCCAGAGGGAGTTTTCCGGCAACTTTGATGACCGAGACGCTGCTGTTAATGGCGTAAACATCCACGACACCGACGGCGCCGGGGATGGAGGCGACTTTGTTGACCAGGTCTTCATCGGAGTCGACGACCATAACGGCGGGGTGACCGACGCGTCCGTGGTTGGCGGAGGTGATGACCTCTTTGGCCTGGGCTTCCGACAATTCATAAACCTTTTCCAGAAACAACTTCATTTCTGGAACAGATGGACTGCGCATGATGAAGGTGACGGCTTTGCCATCCGGCCAGCGGTTGGTCTGGCCTTTAGCGACCTTCATGAGATCGGGCATAGTCAGGGAGGCGACGGAGTTGGCCTTGTTGGAGACCAGTGCAAGATCGCGTGCGGCCGCCAGCGAAACGCTGGCCGCGAAAAACAAACAGAGACTAAGAATTTGACGGTGGAACAAGTGCTCTCTCCCGCAAGACGGAATCGGCCTTGCAGCGATTTTCATGGAAGTTCGGTGGTTACTCAAGGTCACTAAGGTCATGTATCGCTGGGAGATAAAGGTCGCATCCTGAGCGGGCTACGAGACATTAAGGATGACCACGATTGTTCCGGGAACCTGCCAGCTGCCGGCTTCAGGGATGGAGGCTGAAATGTTTGCGAAAAAGTAAACGCGGAAGGGCAGAAAAACATCAAAGATCGGTCTGTGCGATGGGGGCTGTCGGTAGCAAGTTAAAATGTCCGGTTTTTGTAGCAGGTGAAATGTCCGGTTTCAAAGTTGTGCCCTCGCCGAAAGGGTTGGGTTGGTTTTGGGGATGGGGTTGCAGGGGAAGGGGGCAGTTCCCCTTCCCCTGCTCA
>DATHQJ010000117.1:0-17784 GCA_035482825.1 Binatus sp. (SeqCode)
TCCACCATTGCCGAGAAATAGTCGAGATACACCAGCCCGTTCTTCGCGCAGTAATCCTTGAGCCACGTATTCAGCGCCAGGATTCTTTCGCGCGGCCGAAGGGCAAACGATTCCTTCGCATCCTCCGTGTAATTGTTCACCGGAAGCAGCGAGGCAAAGACCACGCGAATGTGGTGCAGGCGCGCCAACTCGGCCATGGACTCGTAGTTGGCCTCGATGTTGTCATTGCGCTCAGGCCCGGTGACGCCGGCCACGTCGTTGGTGCCAGCCAGCACGACCAGCACCGCAGGATGCAGGTCAATCACATCCTGGCGGAAACGCACCAGCATCTGCGGCGTGGTCTGGCCGTCGATGCCGCGATTAAAGACGATGTAAGGCTTGCCGGGAAAATAGTCCGCCAGCTTCCAGTAGTCGGTAATGGAGTCGCCGAGGAACACAACGCGGTTCTCCCCCGCCGCGGGCGGCTTGAGAGCGGCGTTGGCCTCGCGATAGCGTTTCAGTTCACCGAAGTCGTCGGTGTAGATAGCAATTCGCGAGGCGCGGTACTCGTCGAGGCCGGGTGCGCCGGTCGGAGGGATGGAGGGCGCGGGCTGTTGGGCAGACGAAACAACAGACAGAATAAAAACCGCGACAGTTATGAGGCGGCAGCGCATCCCGCCGATGCTACCACGGTCATCTGACCGGGCGGATGTTTCCTGGTTTGATCCGCGTTAATCCGCGCAAATCCGTGGCAAAGGAGTTCGGCTCACATCCCGTCGTAGTTCGGCCCGCCGCCGCCCTCCGGCGGAACCCACGTGATGATCTGGTATGGGTCGGCGATGTCGCAGGTTTTGCAGTGGACGCAGTTCGACGGGTTCAGGCTGATGCGTTTGCCGTTGGGCTGGCTCGCGTCGTCGACCATTTCATAGACGTTTGCCGGACAGAAATTCTGGCACGGGCTGCCGAATTCTTTCACGCATCGCGTGTTGCAAATGTTCGTGTCGTGAATCACCAGGTGCGCGGGCTGGTCTTCTTCGTGCTTGGTCCCGGAGTGGTAAAGGTCGGTGAGTTTGTCGAAAGTGAGTTTGCCGTCACCCTTGGCCGCGCCCAGCAGGTGCGATTCCGCGCCGCCATCCGCCGGAAGGTCAGCCAGCTTCCGCATGTGCTCGTACCCGGCCTTAGCGGGATAGCGGTTGCGCAGACCGCGTCCGCCGGTGATCATCTGCAGCGCAGTGTGGAACATGCCGGCATACATTCCATGTTCGAATCCCTGGTGCAGGTTGCGCACTTTCCAGAGCTCTTCTTTGATCCAGCTTGACTCGACTTTCTTCTGGAAGTCCCCGAGCGTTGCCGACGAGGAATTATTCTTGATGAGGGCGTGGTACGCCGTCTCGGCCGCCAGCATCCCACTCTTGATCGCGAGATGAATTCCCTTCAGCCGCGCCGAATTCAGAAAACCAGCGGAGTCCCCGAGGATCATCCACCCATTGCCAGCAACCGGCGGAATCGCCCACCAGCCGCCGTACGGCATCGACTTTGCCCCATAGCGGATCATCTTGCCGCCCTCGAGCAGCTTGGAGATAAATGGATGCTTCTTGAACTCCTGCAACACGCGCTGCGGATCGAGTCGCGGGTCCGCGTAGTCGAGCCCGGTGACAAAACCGAGGGACACGACATTATCTTTTGAGCCGTATATCCACGCACCGCCGTATTCTTTGGTGGTGAGCGGCCAGCCCAGGGTGTAAATCACTTCGCCCGCCGCGATGCGGCCCGCCGGAACTTCCCAAAGTTCTTTCACGCCGACGCCGTAGGTTTGCGGATTGGCGTCTTTCGCGAGATCGAATTTCGAGATGAGTTGTTTGGTCAGCGAACCGCGCGGGCCTTCGGCGAGAATGACGACCTTCGCCTGCAGATCGTAGCCGGGCTCGAAGTTTGATTTCTGGTGACCTTCTTTGTCGACGCCCTTGTCGTCGGTGCGCACGCCCGTAACCCGGTCGCCGTCAAAAAGCAATTCCGACCCGGCGAACCCGGTGAAGACCGTGATCCCGGTCGCTTCCACCTTGCTTCCCAGCCACTTCACGAAACGGTTCAACGAGATCACATAATTACCGTGATCGCGCAAGGGCGGCGGGGTAATCGGAAATTTGAACTTGGATTTTTCGGTCAGGAAATAGACAGATTCTCTTTCAACCTTGGCGTCAATCGGTGCTTCCTTCTCGAACCCAGGCAGCAGTTCGTTCATCGACCGCGGATCGAGTAACGCGCCTGATAGACAGTGCTGCCCGATCTCGCGTGCCTTCTCCAGCACGTAAATATTTTCTTTGCTGAGTTGCGAATCGGGATGCTCGTTGTTGTGGGCGTCGATTAGCTGCGAAAGTCGCAACGCGCAGGCCATCCCCGCCGGGCCGCCGCCCACGATCACCACATCGGCTGGCATCTGCGGCCGTTCGATACCTTCGATAGGTTTGCGGAAGATCAGCATAAGAAAAAATCTGCCACGGATTTACACAGATCATCACGGATAAATCACGATAAAGATTTTGATCCGTGAAAATCCGCGTGAATCCGTGGCCAAGAAGTTTAGCTCCCCGCCTTCGCCTTCTTCACTTCTTCAATCAGCGGCGGAACGATGTCGAACAAATTTCCTACGATCGCGTAATCGGCGATCTCGAAAATCGGCGCTTCCGAATCTTTATTCACCGCGATGATTGTCCGCGAGCCCTTCATGCCCACGATGTGCTGAATCGCGCCGCTGATGCCCAACGCCAGATACAGCTTGGGCGCTACAGTTTGCCCCGACGAACCAATCTGCCGGTCCATCGGCAGCCAGCCGGAATCGCAGATCGGACGCGACGCTGCGAGGTCTCCGCCGAGCGCGTCAGCCAGCTGCTTGGCGATCTCGATGTTTTTCTGCTCTTTAATCCCACGCCCCACGGAAACGATGATCTCGGCTTGGGTCAGATCGACTGCTTGCTTGGCTTCCTTGAAAACTTCCTGCGGCTTATTCCGGACGACGCCGTCGGCGATTTCAACATTCACGGTTTCGACCGGAGCCGCGCTGGCTCCGGCTTCGGCTTTATCGCCACGGAACGCCCCGTTCTGAAACGTCGCGAACCACGGAGCATCGCTCGTGAAACTCACGTCTGCCGCCAGCTTGCCTTGAAACATCTGCCGCGTGAAAACCAGCTTGCCGCCTTCGTGCTTGAAGCCAATGCAGTCGCTGATGACGGTGCGTCCCATCGCGGTCGCCAGCTTGGGCACGAAGTCGCGCACTTGATAGGTATGCGGCATCAGCACCAGCTTGGGTTGCTTCGCTGCGAGGAACTGCTTCAGCCCGGCCGCGAACGCGTCGGGCGTGTACGGCTCGAGTTTCGGCGACTCGACCGCGTATACCTTGGCGACTTTCTTGGCGGCGACTTCGGCAACGATCGATGCGGCGCCGCTGCCGACGACTGCGGCTTCCAGAGTCCAGCCGGTTGCGGCCGCGACAGCCTGTCCGGCGGTGATGGTTTCCCACGAGACGCGATTCAGTTTCCCTTCGCGCTGTTCGACGATGACGAGGATGGTATCGGGCATAAATCAGCTCTTAGCTTCTAGCTCCTAGCGCAACCTTGCCGAGCGTTGCTCGGCACGCGGGCGAGGGCGCCCGCGCCACAACTTACAGTACTCGCAACTCATTGCGCAGTTTGTCCACTAACTTCTTCGCAATTTCTCCCGGCGATCCTTCGATGTGCTCCGTCTTCTTCGTTTTTTGCGGAACGTACAGCCGTTCGATTTTCTGCAGATTCTCGCCGATCGCCGATTGCACCTCCGCGAGCATCACTTTGCGCAGCGGCTTGTTCTTCGCCTGCTTGATGCCGATCAGCGTGGCATACCGCAGTTTGTTGATGCCCGACTGAATCGTGAGCACCGCCGGAGTGGGCATGTCGACGAACTGGAAGAATCCGGCTTCGAGCTCGCGCTTCACGCGAATCCCGCTCTCCGTCTTCTCGATATGCATGATGATGGTGGCGTGCGGCAAGCCCAGCAATTCGGCCAGAATCACGCCGGTCTGGGCGTAGCCGTAGTCGTCGGATTGCAGCCCGGTGAAGATGAGGTCGAACTTCTCGTCTTTGATCGCAGCGGCAAACGCCTTGGCGGTATTGAACGCATCCAGGCCAACGAACTTGTCATCTTCCAGGTGGATCGCGCGGTCCGCGCCCTTGGCGAGCGCCTCGCGCAGCACCTGTTGCGCCCGCGCCGGACCGCTCGTGATTACGACGACTTCGCCGGTGTGCTTTTCCTTCTGGCGCAGCGCCTCTTCGAGAGCGTAGGCGTCGGGCTCATTGACTTCGTAGGAAACGTCTTCGCGAATCCACGCGCCGCTTTCGTTGAGCTTGAGCGGTGCATCCTTCTGCGGCACCTGCTTCATGCAGACGAGGATCTTCAAGAGTAGGACTCCTTAAGCCGTGGCCAGAACAGCCACAGCAAAACCAGTCAGTATAAATGAGGAGGAGTCAATGGGCGAAATGGGAGATTGGAGTCGGCGGACCTCTACTCCGTAAACACGACCGACTGCAGTCCCGAGATCTCGAAGCGCTTGCGGCAACGCAGGTTCTTGCACGCCAACATGTCGTCTTTGCGCAGCATGTAGGATCGGGCTTTGGCAAAGCGGGCGCGGTCGCGCTCGTCGGCGCGGCCGGCGAGCTGGCGCTTCTTGGTGCGCACCACCCACGTGACTTCATATTCCGCCGCCTGGTGGCAGTGGGGACAATTCAGAGAAGCCAGTTTCTTCTCCTGCTTCTCGTCAAAAAACTCGCGTTCTTCCATAGTCGAAGTTGAGAGTCGAAGTTGGATCCGCTCGGCCCAGATCTCGCCCAACTATGAATTATTGCACATCTCTTCGTGTGTCCGAAATCCGATCGGAGTGTCCGGTTCCTGATTCCCGGCGAGCGAGCGCTGAGGTTACACTCGTTGCAGCCCCAGCCACAAATTGGGGAGGATCCGATGGCTAGAAAGAACGCCAGAAAGAAAAAAGTAAAACGCTTCCGAGCCGTGACCGCGGTAAAGGAACTGGCCCGCGAGCGCGTCGGCGAGCCCCCCGCGGGACAGATCGTGGTCGAGAAAAAGAAGAAGCCGGAGAAGCACAAGCCTACGCTGTCGAAGCTCCTCGGCGACGCGGAGTGAGTCGACGCCTTCCTTCTCAGTTGAAACTGGCAGTCACGGTGCGATCGCTGGTCAGGGTCACACTGCAACTCGCGCCGGACTCGGTGTCACATCCTCCCCAAATGCCGAAGGTGTGGCCGGGGTTCGGATTAGCAGTCAAGACCACTGTCGTGCCCGACGCAAACGGAGCCGCGCAGGTGGTGCCGCAACTGATGCCGCCGGGCGAGCTGACGATCACTCCGTTGATTCCCCCGGTCACCGCGACCGACAGGTTGTGCGTTGCGCCTCCCTGCGGGCAGCCCAGGCTGGCAGGCCCATCGACCGTGACCGTCGCGAAACCCACCACTACATTGCCCTGCGGATTCCCCGAACTGGTGAAGATGCTGGCGGAAAGGTTGGCGATCCCGCATGCGGGTCCCGCCGTGAGGTTCCCCGAGCTATCGACCATGGCGACGTCGGCAATGTCCACTGACCACTTAACTTGAGTTGTGACGTCCTTCGTTTCAGGCGGGTGAATATACGACCCATAAGCCGTGAGCTTGACCGGAATCTGAGCCGTCCCCGACGGCACCGCCGATCCGTAGACTACTGACGACGGAGTAATCGTGATTGCCTGCAGTTTTTGGCTGCGCGCACAGTTAGCCAACGCAAGCAGAAGCGCGGCTGCCCCCACCAGACCTGCCAGACTCAGCCACCTCTGCCTCATGACACTCCTAGGACTCGGCGCACTCTGCCAAAGCTGCAAGAAGGGACAATTTATTAGAAGGCGACGCAAAAAGCAACGGTCTCCCGATCTCGCCTCACCCTCTTACCGCCTCCGCCACCACCTTCACAAACTCCTTCACATCCTCTTCCGTGGTATCGAACGAGCACATCCAGCGCACGATGCAATCCTCTTCAATCCACGGATAGAAAAAATACCGCTCCTTGATCTTTGCGATCGCATGCCGCGGAATTTGCGCGAACACGCCGTTGGCTTCGACCTTCCACACCACCCGCACTTGCGGAATTTTTCTCACCTCGGCTTCGAGCACGCTCGCCATGCGGTTGGCGTGCTCCGCGCTGCGTTGCCATAAACCATCGGTGAGCAGCGCTTCGAACTGAGCCGCGATGAAGCGCATCTTCGACGCCAGTTGCATGCCTTGCTTGCGCAGGTAGAGAAAATCCGCGCTGGGTTTAGGATTGCCGGTGCCGCGGTTGAAAAAAATTACCGCCTCCCCGCCCATGATTCCGTTCTTCGTTCCACCGAAGGAAAGAACATCCACACCCAGGTCCCGCGTGGCTTGCCTCAGCGTCTGGCCGAGACTGACCGCGGCGTTGGCGAGGCGGGCGCCGTCCATGTGTAAAAACATTTCGCGTTCGTGCGCGAATTGAGCCAGCGCCTGAATCTCCTCCGGCCGGTAAACCGTCCCCATCTCGGTTGACTGCGTGATCGATATCACCCGCGCCTGCACGTGATGCTGGTCGCCGATGCCGTGGTAAGCGTGCCGCACGAGGTCGACCGTAATCTTCCCATCCTGATGCGGCAGCGGGATCAGCTTGCATCCCGTATGTTTCTCCGGCGCGCCGCATTCATCGGTGTAGATGTGCGCATAATCGCTGCACAACACGGCATGGTAAGGCCGGTTCAGCGCCTGCAGGCCGAGTACGTTCGCGCCCGTCCCGTTGAAGGTGAAGAAGACGTCGATCCCTTCGCCAAAGTGCTCTTCGAATTTTGCGATCGCCGAACGCGTGTAGGGATCGTCGCCATAGGCCACTACATGCCCCTGATTGGCGCGCGCGATCGCCTCCAGCACTTCTGGATGAACTCCGGCATTATTGTCGCTGGCAAAATTGCGGGTAGGCTTGTCAGACGCGTGCGGCATAGAAAAACAATGTAGCAGAGGAGCCGCCAGTATTGCGCTCGGGACTCCTCGATCCCGGTTTTCTCGGCGTTCTCTGCGGCAGTTCTCTGCGTACTCGGCGGTCAAAAGCTTTGAATCGCTGAGATCGCCGAGAAGAATGGGCTTCGATTGGCGCACATCACGCCGCACGAATTACAATGCCTTTCCTGATTTGAGGAGGCGCGCGCGTGCTCGTGAAATCATCGGTGATGATCCGTCTCTGCCTGATTCTCGGGCTCCTCTCCGCTCTCGCCGCTGCCCAGACGGCCGAGCAGAAAACGGCGCGCTATCTCGACTCCATCCGCCGCCAGCCTCCGTTGCTGCTCGCCTTTTTGCACGACATGCCCAAGGGCGGAGACCTGCACAATCACCTCGACGGCGCCATCTATGCCGAAGACTTGCTCGACTTCGCCGCCTCCGACAATTTCTGCGTCGACCGTACCACCTCGAAACTGCTGGGCGCGCCCTGCGATTCTTGCGAGCACTACACGCCGAAACCCGCGATACGCTGCGCCTACGACGACCACATCCTCTACAACCAGATCATCGACGCCTGGTCGATGCGCAACTGGCGACCCGGCGACGAATCCGGCCACGACCACTTCTTCGCCACCTTTGACAAGTTCGGACTCACTTCCCACAATCACGTCGCCGAAGCCGTCGCCACTGTTGTCAATCGCGCGGCAAAAGAGCACGTGCAGTACATCGAGTTCATGCACACCGCCGACGGACGCAGCGCAGCTCAGCTAGGCACGAAACTCGGCTGGGACTCTAATAATGACTTCGGCAAGATGCGGCAACAACTCCTCTCCGGCAGCCTGAAAGATATCGTCGCCTCCACCAGCAAAACCCTGGCCGAAGACGAAGCACGGGCGCAAACAGAACTGAAGTGCAGCACTCCCGACGCTGAAGCAGGCTGCAGCGTTAAGGTGCGTTACCTCTATCAGGTGCTGCGCGGATTGCCGCGCGAAGCCGTCTTCGCCCAGATCGTGCTGGGCTTCGAACTCGCGTCCTCCGATCCGCGCTTCGTGGGACTGAACCTGGTCATGCCCGAAGACTGGTACGTCCCCATCCACGATTTCAACCAGCACATGGCCATGCTCGACTACCTGCACGGCGTCTATCCCAAGGTGCACATCAGCCTGCATGCCGGAGAGATCGCCGCAGGCTTGGTGAAGCCGGAAGATCTCAGCTTTCACATTCGCGCTTCGGTCGAGCGCGGCCACGCCGAGCGCATCGGCCACGGTGTCGACGTCATGCTTGAAACCGATCCCATCGGCCTGATGAAGGAAATGGCGGAACGCAACGTGCTCGTCGAAATCAACCTCACCTCAAACGACCAGATTCTCGGCGTGAGCGGCGACGATCACCCGCTGCCCGAGTACATGAAATACGGCGTCCCGGTTGCGATTTCAAGCGACGACGAAGGGGTCGCCCGCTCCGATATGACACACGAATATGTGCGGGCCGTCGAAAGCTACAGGCTGCCCTACACGGAGCTAAAGCGCATGACCCGCCAGAGCATTGAGCACAGCTTCCTTCCGGGAGATAGTTTGTGGGCGGTTACGAAATTGGTATTCCGCCCCGTCCCTGCGTGCGTGGGTGACACCGCAGGTGCCACGAATCCTTCCGCCGCGTGCGCGAGTTTTCTAGCCGCCAGCGAGCGCGCCCGCGAACAGTGGAAGCTGGAAGGCGAATTCGCGAAGTTCGAAAAGATGTTTTAGTAGCGCCGCCGTCCCGGCGGCTGTGGTGGGGGCGTCCTCGCCCACACGGTCGAGGGGTACGACGCAGCCGTAGCTTTTGAATCCCATGCCGCGCAAACGAACCCTAGTCCCGTCCCCGCTCACATGGACCACGCAAGCCGCTCCCGTTCCCCCGCCGGTTCTCCCAGTCCTCGCCGAGCGCGGTGGCACGCAACTGCGCACTCCGCTGCCCGTGGCCATTATCGATACACGTGAACAGAATCCGCTGTCCTTCCGGCGATTCAAGGGATGGTTTACCCGCGTCGAGCATCGCGCTCTGAAACTCGGTGATTATTCCGTCAGCGGCATGGAAGATTCCTGCGTCGTCGAACGCAAAGATCTCGCCGACCTGATTCAGTCCTTCACCACGAACCGCGCAGTCTTCATCAGCCGCCTGCACCGCATGGCCGAACTGCCGCACAGCCTGCTCGTCGTCACCGCGTCGCTGACCGAGATCAAGTCCGAATATCCCTACCGCGCCGCCAACCCCAATCGCATCGCGCAGTCTCTGATCGCCGTGCTCGCCGGCCTGCGCCTGCCGTTCATCTGCACGGAAACCCACGAGCTTGGCGAAGAGATCGTCGCGTCGTATCTCTATCAAACATTTCTGTATGATTGGCTGGACCGAAACGGCCACGGCCGCCACCTGGCCGACGGCGACCTGTAGGATTGCGACTTTGCAAGGCGCGCCTTTGTAAAATTGTGGAAGAGCGGCGCTTCAGCGCCGCGAAAGCACCTCGAAGCTGCGGGGCTTAGCCCCTGAGAGGAACCGCTCATCCCCGTGCGATGGCGCGAGTGCTCGAAACATCATCATGGCCAATCAATTCACCCTCGCCGACGCCGCCGCCCATCTGATCCTGCAACGCACCCCGCTGCGTCCGCAGATCGCTCTCGTCCTCGGCTCCGGCCTGGGCGGATTCGCCGATTCCCTCACCGACGCCGTGCGCGTCCCCTACGCCGAAATTCCGTCGTTCCCGCGCTCCACCGCCATTGGCCACGCCGGACAAATGGTGATCGGCAAAGCCGGCAGCGTCCCCGTCGCGGCCATGCAGGGCCGCGTGCATCTCTATGAAGGGTATTCCCCGCAGGAAGTCACCTTCCCCATCCGCGTGTTTGGACGCATGGGAATTCGCGCTGTCATCCTCACCAACGCCGCCGGAGGAATTAATCTCGGCTACTCGCAAGGCGCTCTGGTCGTGATCCGCGACCACATCAATCTGCAAGGAGCGAATCCGCTGGTCAGCCCGAACGATGACCACTTCGGCGTTCGCTTCCCCGACATGACGCACGCCTACGCGAAGGAATATCGCCGCATCGCCTATGAAGAAGCCGGAAAACTCGGCATTCCCCAACATGAAGGCATCTATGCCGGACTACTCGGCCCCAGCTATGAAACGCCCGCGGAGATCGAATACCTGCGCCGGATCGGCGCCGACCTGGTAGGAATGTCCACGGTCGCCGAAGTGATCGCCGCGCGCCACATGGGAATCAAAGTGCTGGCAATTTCCTGCGTCACCAACATGGCCGCCGGAATCCTCGACCAGCCACTGTCGCACGCCGAAGTCATGGAAACCGGCGAACGCGTCAAAACCAGGTTCGAGGCGTTGTTGCGGGCCGTGCTCCCGCGCATTGCGAAAGATGTAGCGTAGCGCCGCAACTCATGTGGCGACGGCCGCCTTCGGCCGTCCCGCGTGGGCGAAGCCCCCATGGCCCCATCCCGAAGCCACCCAAAAGACCTTGTCATTCCGAGCGCCTTGTTTCTGGCGCGAGGAATCTGCTCTTTTTTGCAGCCAAAACCAAAAGGAGATTCCTCGCTCCGCTCGGAATGACAAAACTTATTTCCCCCGCGGAATAAACAACGCCGCCGGCGGCTTCACCCCATACGTTGCCGCGAAACTATTCTGATTGACCGCCAGCCCCAGACGCCCCCGCGAGTCAATGTAGAGCAGCGGCCGGCCGAGCGGCACATCGCTGAACGTATTCACAAACTTCATTCGCATCTCTTTGCCGCCCACCGTGAGCGGCACTTCCTGCCCACGCTGGTAGCCAAGTTTCAGAAAGTCCTCCGCGTCCACATTGGTGACGAGATTGCCGAACGGTCCGTCCGTTGCAATCACCGTCGCGCTCAACCCTCGCGCATCGACCGCAACCGCTTTCAGGTCGAGTCGAACCAGGCTCTTCACCGCCATCTCGGGGCCGACGGTCACCCAGTCATCTCCGCGCGCCAGGTGCGCCCCCACCGGCGAAAAAATGTCGCGCCCATGAAACGTGGACGAAAGCTTGGTGCCGATCATCCAATCCGTATTCGTAATCTCGCGCACTGCTTCAATACCGTCGCTCTGCTCCACCAGCGTAAGCAGGCCGTTATCCGGCAACACAAAATACTGCCCACGCTTGGAACGCGCCACAATCGCTTTGCGCGTGCTACCCACCCCGGGATCAATAACCACCACAAACACGGTGCCCGCCGGGTAGTACGGCGTCACGCCTTCCAGAAAGCGCGCTCCGTCAAGAATCGAAAATGGCGTGACTTCGTGCGTCAAGTCGGTAACCCGAACGGTGGGCATCACGGAATACATCACGCCGTGGCAAATCGCCACCGCGTCATCGATCACTCCGAAGTCGGTCATGAACACAATCGTCGGCGGATATTTCTGCGCATCACCTGGGGCCGCGGGTGCCCCATTTCTCGCGTCCTTTGCGAGAAAGCCTGGCCTGGGCTTGCCGAAGGCTGGGGATTCCGCCACCAGCAGTACGAGCACAACGCCGAGGGCGATCGCACGCCACATTGAAAAACTGCGACTACCTTGCAATGAATTCATCAGTCGATTTCCCATGGGCCACAATTCTATCTAAGAAATCACAATGTGGGGACGGCCGCCCGCGACCGTCCCTCGAAGCGCGGCTCGAGTCCGGCCAGCTCGAGTCTGGCCACCACGCCGCCCCCGCCCGCCGTTCTATAATATTGCTGCAATCCAATTTTCCCGGAGGCTCTTATGTCGCAACTCATCCCCGAGAAGTACCGCGACCTTTTCCAGAAACGCGCCTTTGCCAGCCTGGGGACCCTGATGCCCGATGGCCGCCCGCAAGTCACGCCCGTATGGTGCGACTTTGACGGCGAACATGTGATCTTCAACTCCGCCAAAGGACGCCAGAAAGATAAAAACGTCCGCCGCGACCCCCGCGTGTCGCTGGCCATCATCGATCCCGAAAATCCTTACCGCTTTATGGAAATCCGCGGTCGCGTGGTCGAGATCACCGAAGACGGCGCCGACGCCCAGATCAACAAACTGGCCAAAAAATATCTGGGCGTGGACAAATATCCCTACGGCCAGCCCGGCGAAATCCGCGTCATCTACAAGATCAAACCCGAACACACCACTGTGATGGGCTAGGTTTGTGTGGGGCGGACACTCCCTTCGTCAGGCTCACGGCAGGCTTTTTCCGCCGACGCCAATAGGTAGGAGCGGACTGCCCGCGAGATGAGGCGTGCAGCACCGTGGAAGAGCGGCGCTTCAGCGCCGCGTGAGGATCGTAAATTTATTGGGCTTAAAGCCCCTGCGCGAGGAACTATTCACACTCACAACCTCTGCTTCCTCGGCTTCGGCAACGTCAACCGGACGCTTGTCCACCTCCTCGAAGACCGCGCGCAACAACTCCGCGACCGCCACGGCATCGCCTACCGTATCACCGGCATCGCATCCCGCCGCCTGGGATGGATCACCGACGCGAACGGGCTCGATCCTACCGCGATGCTCGATCCGAATTCTGCTCCGACTCCCGGCAGTTGGGGGACATCCCCACTCAACAACGTCCGCAAATGGCTAGCCGCCGCTCGCGCAGACGTCATCTTCGAAGCCACTTCGCTCAACGTGAAGGATGGACAGCCCGCCATCGACCACATCCGCGCCGCGCTCGAGCACGGAGCCCACGCCATCACCGCCAACAAAGGCCCCATCGTCCACGCCTACCGCGAACTCCGCGACCTGGCGAAAGCCCGCGGAAAAAAATTCCTCTTCGAATCCACGGTCATGGACGGCGTCCCGATTTTTTCTCTGTTCGAGCAGATGCCCACCGTCCGCGTGCAAGGCTTCCACGGAATCCTCAACTCCACCACCAACGTGATCCTCAGCGAAATGGAGGAGGGCCTCACCTTCGACCAGGCGTTGGGAAAGGCGCAAGCCCTCGGCATCGCCGAAACCGACGCCGCCCACGACATCGACGGCTGGGACGCCGCCGTCAAAACCGCCGCCCTGATCACCGTCCTGATGGATATTCCGGTGCGCCTCGAAGACATCGAGCGCGAAGGCATCCGCGGCCTCACTCCTCAAGCCCTGCATAACGCCCGCCGCGACGGCTGGCCCTTCAAACTAGTCTGCCGCGCGCAACGCGTGGGTGACGGAGTTGAGGCCACGGTTGGCCCCGAAAAAGTGCTGTCGACCTCGCCGATGGGAAAAATCACCGGATCGTCGTCCTATCTGCATTTCGAAACAGACATCTTCCCCGGCCTCGCCGTCACTGAAGAAAATCCGGGGCTTTATGCCACGGCGTACGGCATGCTGGCGGATTTTGTGAGGGGCGTGCGAGAGGCTCCGAACGCCTGAAGTTCAGTGTACGAGTTCGAACTACCGTGGAAGGGCGGCCCTTCAGGGCCGCGCTAGGTCGGTCCAACTTAACCGGGCTTTAGCCCCCGAAGGATCCTCACCCGCGCTCAAGGCTACCGAGAAAATTCCCTTCCTGAATCCAATCCGCGGCAGTGGCTATAAAGCCCCCATTCATTCGTCATTCCGACGCGGCCCTAAAGGGCCGCTCTTCCACGTCGAGCAATCGTTCACATCGCAGGATAGAATTGGGAAGGGCACGGCTTCAGGTGTGCCGCTAGAAACCCTCAACGCCGCGGCTTTAGCCGCTAAGGTTCTCTGCAGAAGGTGATCAATGCTGAAGACCCTAACGACCGCCACCGTGTATCTCGTACTAGCTGTCACGTGTGGAGCACAAGCCGATGAGCCGAAACCGAGCGTCAGCGCCGACCCGCTAACCGCCGAACAGGTCGCCATCTATCGTGCGGCTCTCGCGGACTTTAAGACCGGCCGGGCGCGAACCCCTCAAATCGCGAACACAACGGTGCCGCTGAGGATGATGTCGGTGGGGCGACCGCACAGCACATTCGTGAGTTGTGTAGATGGCATCGGAACGCCATCAGATCAGGATCAGCACCAGCTCGTACACCGATTGGACTCTTCTGTGGTAGCGGGAACGGACCTGCCGTTGGTTGACTTCTGGGAAGTCCCACAGATGCGGCACGGTCCCCCGGACCCCAAAGCGCCTCATCTCGGCTTGCTTACCTTGTCGGAAATTGCTTTTGACCGCGACCATCTCCGCGCGATCGTTACCTACGACTTCAATTGCGGCGGCCTTTGCGGAGGCGGAAAAATGCTGGCTCTTACCAAGTCAGGCGAAGAATGGAAGATCAGCAAGATCTGCGTACGCTGGATGTATTGAGGACTTTGTGCAGTCGCGAGCATGCTAGGTGATAATACTTAACTAGCCATGCTCACAACTGAAACCTTAACTCCCATCCTTGACCTAACCCACGTCCGCGCGCAATTCCCCTCCCTCGCCCAAACCGTCAACGGACACCCCGCCGCGTTCCTCGACGGCCCCGGCGGGACGCAAGCCCCACAGCGCGTGATTGACGCCATCGCCAACTACCTGAGCCGCGACAACGCCAACACCGGCGGTGCCTACGCGACCAGCCGCCGCACCGACGCCATGATCGCCGAAGCCCGCGCCGCCATGGCCGACTTCCTGCACTGCGCCGCCGACGAAGTCGCCTTCGGTCCTAACATGACCACGATGACGTACGCGATGTCCCGCGCCATCGGCCGCGAACTCAAGCCTGGAGACGAAATCGTAGTCACGCGTCTTGACCACGACGCCAACGTTTCCCCGTGGCTGCAAATGGCTCAAGACCGAGGGATAACCGTCCGCTGGGCCGAGATCCACGACCAAGATTGCACCCTCGACATGGCCGACCTCGCTTCAAAAATAAATCCCAACACTAAGCTGGTCGCCGCCGGATACGCCTCCAACGCCGTCGGCACAATCAATCCGGTGAAGGAAATTGTGGCCCTCGCCCATAAAGTCGGAGCCCTCGCCTACATCGACGCCGTACACTACAGCCCGCACGGCCTGATCGACGTAGAGGCTCTCGACTGCGATTTCCTGGCGTGCTCGACCTACAAATTTTTCGGCCCACACATGGGCGTGCTCTTCGGCAAGCGCGAGCACCTCCAGCGTTTCCGTCCCTACAAAGTTCGTCCCAACACCAACGCAATTCCGAATTGCTGGGAGTGGGGTACGCTCAACCACGAGTGCATCGCCGGCATCGCCGCCTGTGTGGAATACATCGCCGACCTGGGCCGTCACGCGCGCTCGGAAGCGAGCTCACGACGTGCCGCAATCGAAGCAGCCTACGCCGCCATCCACGAACACGAACGCGCCCTGCTGGAACGAATGATGACCGGCCTAAACAAAATCCCCAGCCTCAAAATCTACGGCATCACCGACCCCGCCCGTTTCCACGAACGCTGCGCTACCCTCGCCATCCGCATACCAGGCCACACTCCGCTGGAACTAGCCACTCAACTCGGCGACCGCGGCATCTTCACCTGGGACGGCAACTACTACGCCCTGAACCTCACCGAGCATCTGGACGTGGAGAAATCCGGCGGCTTCCTGCGCATCGGCCTGGTGCACTACAACACCGCGGAAGAAGTCGAACGCTTGGTGGCGGCGATGCGCGAAATTGTCGGAGAGTAGGAGGGGTTTCACAAAACGATCAAACAGAAATTCGCCTTGTCATCCTGAGCGAAGCGAAGGATCTATGCAATTTGCCCGCAGCGAGAAAGTTGCACAGGTCCTTCGCTTCGCTCAGGATGACAGGCCGTGTTTATTTCTCGAATTCAGTGAGACACGAGCCTACGGCTTTGCCGGAGCGGGAGCCGCGGCGGGCGCCGCCGACTCCGACACTATCAGCATCTCGTATGACTTGCCGTTCACTTTGAATTTCATTTTATCTTTGTTGAGCGTCATCTCGACCGGCGCATTCACCGGGATCATCTCTTTGTGCGCTTCTTTTTCCTGACGCACGTGGTACTCGGTGGCGTCGGTGCGAAGCACATATTCCTGGCACATCAGCTGGATCGTCTGCTTCTTGCCCTTGGCCTCGGAGCCGCAGGGGACGGAGTTCTCCGATACGATCGTTCCCGACATCGCCTTGTCCTTGGCCCCCGCGCTCATACTCAGGGCAACTACCGCCAGCAGCAGAAACATTTGCTTCATATCCGTCTCCTGATGTTCCGCATTCCCAACTTTCTTTCACACGCACAACAGCCCGGGACGCATCCCGGGCCGTGAAAAAGAATCCTCCGCACGCCGCCAGGCGTGAGAATCTGCGACAGCGCTGTCGTCCAATCTCTACGGCCAGCGCTTGGCGGTGTCGTCCCATCCGGCGGCTCGTACCGCCTGAGGCGCGGGAATCGAAGGCGGCGCCGGAATTGAAATGCGGGCCGTGGCTTGGGGTCCGTTGACCGCAGTGGCCAAGGCCGGCTTACCCATGTCGGATATCATTTCTTTTTCCTCGGAGAGCAGCGGGGCCACCAATCGCAGGGCCTCCACTTCTTTCTCCAAGCGGGTCAGTTCCATTTCCTTCTGCCGCAACACTTCGTAAACATTCTTCATGACCATGGTACCTGCCGATTGTGTCAAAGTTTCGAATACCTTTCTTCGCACTTTAGCAGAGTTGCCTGTGTTGTCAAGGGTTTCGGAGGTGCGGGGAGACCTAGGTGCTGCCCACTGGATTATGCAGACCTGAATAGTGCAGATCGGGATAACGTAGAACTGGCGCGGAATCGCCTAGCTAGCGCAGCAGGAAAACAGCGGCTACGGCGGCGCCCACCACCAGAAGCACTCCCACAATGTACTTGTGCGCTGCGAGCCAGGATTGTGAAGGCTGCATGCCCGCGCTCAAGACGAATTCTGGAGACTTGACCCGGGAAGCTGGAGCCGATGCCGCATGCGCAACTGAAGCCGGCGCCGCTGCGGGGCGGGTTTCACGCGCGGCAGCATGCGATGAAGGTGCCGCAGGAGCCGGCCGCGTTCCCTCCTTCTTGGCCGCTGGGGTCGCCACAAGCGCCGCGACCGAACCTACGACCGGAGCCGCGTTCGGAGCGGACGCTTGACCCTTCGACGGCGACGGCGCGGGCGCGGGACTGCTCGACTGCGCCGCTGCCGCGAACGCCCTTACTTCCCCCTTCGCAGCCGCCTTGGGAGCCTTCAGTTGGCCGCGCCACTTCTTCTCTTCACACTCCACACAAAACAAGCGCCCCGCGGACACCGGGAAACCGCAAGCCTCGCACTTGCGCAGGGTTCTCAATACGGGCGGAACGTGGCTCTGGTCGAGTTCTTCCGGCCGCTCGGCTTCGGCCTCAGGATTCATCGCAGCCGACCAGAACAACTTCTTCGGTTGCGCCGTTTCCGCGGGCACAGGTCCCTCGACTTTGGCTGCGGGAATCGATGTCTCGGCCTGAGGCACCGCCGCAGCGAGCAGAGGAACCTTCTGGGCCTCAGATTTCGACACTACAGGTTCCGACACTATAGCCTCGGACGCTACAAGTTCCGGCGCTGCCGCGTCGCGATTCCCCGAGACACCCGCAGCGACCTCGATCGGATCTTGCAGCGCCACGGGCTCTTGATTTCCTGCGACATTGGCGAGGGGGTCGCGCAGTGCTTCGGGCTTCGCGACGGGGCGTCCCTGGTCCGCCACGGCTTCCGCATCCGCGGTCGCGACCTGCAGTATCGGCTCATCTTCATCCTGCAAAATCAGGTCCTCCACAACCTCTCCCACGAGCACCTGATCTTGATCTTGCAGAACTTTTCCGTCCAGAACCTGATCTTCTTCTGAAACCTCCGCCTTGACGACCTGCGGCGCTTCAGTCGCGGATGTCGCGGGAACTTTCAAGCGCTGCGGCAGC
>DATHQJ010000118.1:0-19066 GCA_035482825.1 Binatus sp. (SeqCode)
GCGTCCTCATACGACTTCAGGTCGTCCTGGGCCAGCGACCAGCGTACGCGCGAAGGGTAGTCATACCCTTCGTCGGTGTCGTTGACCGGGAGCGCCATCAGTCGAGCCGCACCGTACTCCGCGGAAATGGCAGTGCACAGGTCGGTCGTGAACGTGGCGATTCCACAATGTCGCGGAAGATAATTTCCGATCACCGCGATTCGGCTGGGCAGCGATGGCTTCGAATGCCATCGGGTCTTAGGAGCGGCTGCCATTTCCTGCAAGATGGGCCGCGGGCCGACGACTTCAAGGAGAGTCTTGGGCGGTAGCACTGCCTTGGATAGCGACATTGTCGTCCTGACTTCAGTGAAAACCGGTACCGGCAAGGGGCCAACCGTTACATCGGCCCGGGGAGCATGACCAGTTGCTGGGACTTGAAATATGTAGCTTTTCAGTATCCAACGAATATGCCTCGCAAACTGATCACTATTGACCAGTTTGTTCGCGGAGAACGATGCATTGTGAAGCCATGAAGACCAAGAAAAAACTGGCCCTGTCGGTGCGCTGCCCGACCTGTGGAGCAAAACCCGGAGAAAGGTGCGAGTTGAGCACTGGCCTGCCCCGCACGGAACCGCATCGGGACCGGCGCTTGGCCGGCTCAGACAAATAACTCGATGGGGCAATCCCAGGCTCGATGAGAACTAGACTTCGTCGAATTCTATAAGGTGACTCCGCGCTAACCCGTTGCGGCCCCTGCCGCGTTGAGCTGGGAAATCTGCTTCGCCTCCGCGCTATCCAAATAACAACTCTCTTGCATGTGGCGCGAATGGGCGGATACGGTTACATAGGGGACGAGCAGGAATCGGCGGGCAACGATGGCGGTGACCTCGAGCCCGTTGAAACGTTGCGGCTTTACTTTTTCTAAGATCCTGTGCAACGCGTTCTGGATCTTCGCGGTTCCCGCGGCACCAAAGAACATCACTTTGACCTCTGCCGCCATGAAAAAGAAATTCCATCCCGCGGCATGAATCTTGCGATCAAGTGCAGAGCCATCCAGAGCCTTGAGCAGACTCCATTCGCCTGAATATGGCTGACTCTCCAGGTTTAGAAGTTGCGTCATACCGGGCCATTGCTTCATCAGAATCGCGCCGACTTCAATGGTTGGTGGCATAGTTTCTCCTGACAAGGGTGGCTTCCGGCTTCCGGCTCTCGGCGTCCGGAAGCTCCTGGTAACGCGGGGGGGAGACTTTGACTGCAGTCACGAACCGGAAGCCGGAAGCCGAAAGCCGGAAGCCCCGCGGATGAAGGCGAAATGCAGCGCACTTAGGCGTGCGACGCCTGCAATCTGCGCCGGACGAGGCTGGCAATGCCGAGCAAGCCGGTTCCCAGCAGGCCGAGCGATCCCGGCTCGGGAACGGTTGCGAAGGTAGTGTCACCGCTGGAAATATTGGTCTGCCCGTTGAAGAAGCCCTTGCCTGTGTTGATGGTGAGCTGGACGGTCGCTCCATCGAGCGTGGCGCCGTTATACCAGGTCCCGGTCAGGGAACCGGTCAGCGTGTAGTTGTGGGTTCCGTTGGCGAGAGTCATCAATGTCCAGGTCACGGGTCCGGTGAAAGAACCGCTGAAAATGGCGCCGGTGGGAATGCCGTCGGTGCCGTTTCCCGTGATATTGAACATTCCGCCCGCGGCAAACGTGCCCCCCATTTGCAAGGAGCCGCTACTGAGGGCGCCGGTGCTGAAGCTCACCGTTCCAAGATCATTTCCCGTGATCAGCCCGCCGCCCAGGCCATTCACGGCGACCAGCACCGATCCGGTCAGGGTGAGACCGCTATTGGTGCCTGCAAGAGTACCGCCGCTGTTGGTGAAATCGACGCTGCTGCCAGCAAACGTTGCCAAGGGAAGAGCTAGAGCAAGAACCGCGAGGAAAACAGTTTTCTTCATCATTTAAATGATTTCTCCTGAGAAATCACGAACAACCTGGGAGACGGTTTCGTGACAAGCAACGAATCGGTGCGTTAGCCTCTGTCCGTTTGCAGTACGTATATTGGATGGTTCGGCGAAAGAAGGCTGTTCAATTGTGAACACTATTGTTGGGAATGTGCGGCGAGGGTGATGCGCAGATTGGAATGAACAACAAATGCGAGCACAAAGAATTGCTGCGGCAGGATGAAGCAACCGATCAGTATCGTTTGATTCTGGCGGGAATACTGCCCTGAATTGCACACTTCACAAATATTTAAAGTGCCGCCGATTTAGCAGGTTCGGGCCTACGTCTGACTATAATCATTAGGAGATGAAACTTGCGGCGGCATCCAAGAAAAACGGCGGATTCGATCCCGACACCTTCCTCGCGACCATTGGCGACGGGAGGAAGATCCTGATCGTCGCGAAAAAGCAGTCGATATTTTCGCAGGGGGACAGCGCTGACGCTGTCTTCTACGTGCAAAAAGGCAAAGTGCGGCTCACCGTCGTATCTCAGATCGGCAAAGAAGCCACCATTGCGATCGTCAACCAGGGAAATTTCTTTGGGGAAGGTTCGCTGGCGGGCCAGCTCTTAAGGATGGGCTCCGCGGCGGCGATGACCGATTGCGAGATTCTCCGAGTGGAAAAGAAAACCATGATGGATGCGCTTCATCGCGAACCCACACTGTCTGAAATGTTCGTGGCTTATTTGCTGGCGCGGAATATCCGTTACGAGGAGGATCTGGTCGACCAGTTGTTCAACTCCAGTGAGAAACGACTGGCCCGCGTCCTTTTACTGCTGGCGCATTTTGGCAAGGAAGGCATTCCGGAAACGGTCGTCCCTAAGATCAGCCAAGAGACGCTGGCCGACATGGTCGGAACGACCCGTTCGCGGGTCAGCTTTTTCATGAACCGGTTCCGGAAGCTGGGTTTCATTCACTACGCCGGCGGGACCGAGGGAGCCTTGCAGGTCCACAGTTCCCTGCTGAATGTCGTTCTTCACGACTAGTCTTGGCGTCACAGTTCTGCTCTCGGGCGGCCCGGTGCTAGTGCGATGCCAGGTAAGTTCCCGTCACATATCCGAGAGTACTGCCCACCAGAATGTCCGATGCGAAATGCTTTTTGCCTCCGACTCGTGCCAGGCTGACTCCCGCAGCGAGCCCATAGACACTCCACTTGAGCCAATGATTCCTCAGATAGCGATGAGCAATGACACTGGCGAATGCGAAGCTCACCGCGGCATGCCCCGAAGGAAACGACTTTCCGCCTTCCCAAAACTCTCCGTGAGTGTTGGGGGCGTAGGCATATTGACGGTTGGTGGCGACCTTGATCCCATAGTCCATCAGCGACGCCGCGCCCATCGCCTCCAGGGCAACCCAGCCCGTGTTTGCGGCGAACGGCGCGCGATCCCCCGTGCAACCCACGAAATACATCATCCCCGCCGTTCCAAGCTCGATTCCAAGACCAATGTTGGATCCGAGGGTCGAGGCGTTCACGAAGGAAGGCGACTGAATGTGGCTGTTGATGTGTGGGTCGCTGGTTGCGATCAACAAGCCAGTGGCTGCGGCAATGGGCAACTCCCACTTCAGATTGCGCGGCCGGATGGCGTTGCGAGGCGCCGCCTCAAAGCCATGAACGAAGGTGGATGCAGTATGAGACGACTGCCTCGCAATTTGCCGACACCCGCCTTCGCCTATGCCTGCTGAGTTTTGCGCTACCGCAGGCGTTAGCGCAGCGTACAGGACCAGCGGCAGCGACAGCTTTTGAATAAATCCGAGTTGCATTCTTCAGGTCCCCACGGCGCGAAAGAATCGGGCACCCTGAGGATTCAGGATGCCCGGAGTAGTGAATTCAAGTTTGGCGCAATCGGTTACTGCGGTTTCTCGTTCTGTTTCGGCTTTTCTTCCGACTTTTTCGGCTCAGGCTTTGCCGGCGCCGGTTGGGCATGTTGCGGTGGTTGCGCCGTAGGTCGGGGCCCGGACGGGGGCGATGCACGCTCGGGCTGCGAACGTTGGCTCGGCGGCGGGGTCACCGGCCGTTGAGGCGGTTCACTTCGGGTGGACTCTGGCCGATTGTTGGGCTGGGCCGCAGGTGAACGATTCGGTTCCGGCTGTCGATCCGGCTGCGTTGTCGGCGCACGATTCGGCTCGGACCTGTTCGGCTCGGGCTTGTTCGGCTCGGGTCGATTCGGCTCGGGTCGATTCGGCTGCGCCTCGTTGGGCCTCGCGGCTGGTGCGCGGTTCGACTCCGGCTGATTCGTCGGCACAGGCCGATCGGAGCGAGCCGGATTGCTCTCTGCGCGCGCGGCCGGAGTATTGGCCGGCGGCTGAGCGGCCGCGCGATTCACCGGAGCGTTATAGGGCGTCCCGGTCGGTTTAGCGTGCACGGCGGCTTGATCGCTGAAGGCCCCGGGCCTGGGAGTAGCTGCGACCGCAGGCGTGCCGTGGTTCACGGACGCACGCTGCTCAGGATTGCTACGCGACTCCTGCGCATGCTGCGTCTGAGCCGCGACGGGAGCAATGTGCCGCTCATGTGAAATGGACTCCTGCTGAGTCGTGGGACGAACACTGATTCCGCCACTGCCGCCGTTGTAGCTGACGCGGTTGGTGCTGTTGTTGATAATCGTCGTGTTGTAGACGTTGTGAATATTGGTGACATTCACGTTGCTCGCCGACCGGTTGTAATAGAACTGTCCGCCCTGCCAGCGTCCGCCTTGATAGCCGTCACCGTAATATCCATAACCGTAACTGACGCCGCCATAAAAACCTACCTGCTCACCCCAGTAGCCCTGGTTGAAAACATACCCGTTGTTGCCCCAACCCCAATAGGCCGGAGTCCAGAGCAGACCAGGTTCCGGAGCCATCACCCAAGTGCCCGGCACCCAGTAATAACCGTCCGCGTCGTCGGCATAGGCCCAATATCCGGGCGTCCAAAGATAGCCATCTTCAGGACAGATAGGCTGCTCGTAGACCGGCAACTCCGGAGGAGCAAATGAGATTGAGACACTGAGTTGCGCGTAGGCTGCCGCCGAAATGGCGACCAAGAAGAGCGCAAACAGCAGGGAACGAATGGAACGAGTGATACTCATGATTTGATTCCTTTTGCCCGATCATCCTTGGCGTGCCCGGTAATGCTGTACGGCTGCGGGCTGCGCACATGGAGGGGTACGATTCCGCCCGAGACAAACTGCAAGCTCGGTCTGGCTTGCATAATTCTGATCGAACTGTCTCACTTACCGTCGGTCGCAGTCTGAGCAAGAAAGCACAGTTCGAGCCTTTGCTCGGCCTGGGCCTTCATTGTTTATTGTTCTGTTAACCAAGTCGGACGGACCGAGCCGACTTTGCGCACGGAAGAAATACTGAGGCCGGTCAACGCGAAGGATGTTCCCTTCTCTCCGGGGAGTTTGGAGGAAGATTCGGACAGGGCAAGTCAACTAATCCGAACTCGCATTCATTTCCACTCCGTTGCACTCGCGCCTTCTGAAGTGTTCAGATCGTGCCTCGACGTCCGCTCAGTAAGTTAATGACGACCACAACCAGGGCCACAATCAGCAGCAGATGGATCAGACCACCGGCCACGTGCAGGCTGAAGCCTAAGAGCCACAGAATCAGCAGTACCGCAACAATCGTCCAAAGCATATGAATCTCCTCGGTTCATCCTTCTTGTTTTACTTCCTGTGGATTGGGTGGAATGGTGTTGAGCGGCTTCCCGCACTCCAGGCACAATCGTTTCGCGCGCGGTGTGATCAATCCGCAGGATGGGCACATTCTTTGTGTTTGAAATGGCTGGGACTGCGGCCGAAGAGCTCCCAGTCGCGCGAAGAAGGCAAGAAACCGGTTCATCGATTCACCTTTTGCTTCTCCTTCAGAGCGTCCCTCGCGAGATCAGAGTCAGCCGCGAGCATTTCGGTCATCCGATTTCCGACAGCTCAGCATGGCAGGATCCTACCGTCGATTCTGAGCCGGATTGCTCACATGTCAGGGCTCGCAAAGCACAAACGGACGAATAAAGCGATGGAGCAAATCGGTCAGCGAGTTCGAAGTGAGCAATTCAGACCAGCTATTGCGGACGGCCTCAGCCATCATGGTTCTTGAGACGAGCAATCCCTCTCTCTCTTTCAGGTCTCCTGAGCTAAGTCAGCTATCTGAAGTTGTCTCCTCTTAGTTCCGCAGCACTTAAAAGGAAAACAATTCATGAAAAAACCAATGTCACTGTTATCACTGTTAATAATGACCGCCATGGCGATGTTTGGAACCTTCGCATTTGCGGGCTCGGCGCGCGAAGATTCGGTGGACCGCATGGATCGATCCGTGGCCGTTCTGCACGCGATCATGTCGACTCCGGACAAGGGCATCCCGGAAGAAGTTCTGAACGGCGCGAAATGCATTGTGGTCGTGCCCGACCTGATCAAAGGTGGATTCGTATTCGGGGGAAAGCACGGACGCGGCGTGGCCACGTGCCGCACGGCTGAGGGCTGGAGCGCTCCGGCGTTCATCTCCGTCGGTGGAGGAAGCTGGGGATTGCAGATCGGCGTTGAGGATGTCGACCTGGTCATGCTGGTCATGAACGACCGGGGGTTGCAGCATCTGCTCTCCAGCAAGTTTGAACTGACGGGCGAAGGATCGGTAGCGGCAGGCCCGGTCGGACGTCATGCGTCCGCGGGGACGGACTGGAAGATGAACACGGAAATGCTGACCTACTCGCGTTCGAAGGGCGTATTCGCCGGCTTGACTCTGGAAGGCGCGGTCGTCGAGCAGGACAATGACTCGACGGAAGCGATTTACGGCAAGCACATGAGGTTCCGCAGCATTCTCTCAGGACAAGTGACGACGCCGCGAAGCGCTGATGCATTCCTGAAGGCTGTAGCCGAAGCAGGCCAACAGGCAAGAATCGCCGAAGTAAAGGAAGACTCGAAATAACTGCAAGACGGATTTGGGCGGACCGGAACGGCACCCCCGTTCCGGTCAGCTCAACAAATTCTATGGGAATTTCTTATACGAGTGTGGTCCTTCCGCTTCATTAAGGAAACACTATGACAGCCAGTCGACCAAGATCGCATTGGGCACAAGTCGCATGCCTCACTTTTTTGCCGATTCTTGCGGTGGCTCAGTCCTCCGATGCTGCGCAAAACCTGGACGCCTGCAAGGCCGGCCGCGAAGCCTGCGATCGGTCCAAGCTGAGCGCGGCGCAATCGGCGGAGGTAGCTCTGGCTGCCCATGGACGTAACGTTGCCAACTGCCGGAACGGATACGCCTCCTGTAATCACTCGAAACTCACGGAACCGGAAACCACAGCATTGGCAGTGGCCGACCACCAACGCAATGTATCCGATTGCAACCAGGGAATCAGTTCGTGCGACCACTCTAAACTGACGCCCTCCGAGGCGCGCGATTCGTCCACGGCGGAGCACATGCGAAATGTCGCCGACTGCAAGGGCGGGTCAGGGGCCTGTAACCACTCGACCCTGAGTCCATCGGAAGCCAGCGCAGTTGCCGCCGCCAGACAGCAACTCAATACATCCGACTGTAAGCACGGCACTGGACTGTGCAATCATTCCCAGCTGACTTCTTCCGAAACCATTGACGTCACTGCTGCCGAACACCAGCGCAACGCGCAAAATTGTGAAAACGGCTGGGACGAATGCGATCACTCCCAACTCAGCCCGCTGCAAGCCAAACAAACAGCCTACTCGGAACACCGGCGCAATCTCGCGGCTTGTAAAGACGGGCAGGAAACTTGCGACTACACAAAACTGACTACCCCGGAAGCCAAGACACTGGCGGACGCCGAGCACAAGCGAAATTACGCGGCCTGTCTGAAGGGATACGGCTATTGCGATGCTTCCCGCCTTACGGCTGAGGAAGTTCGGACGATCCGTGCTGGCAACTGATTTCCCCCACGTCAGGAGACGTTTCTTCCGCAGGAGTTTATGATTCGGAGTTTATGATTCGGAGTTTATGATTCAACGACAGTGTCCGCGCTGCAGCAGCGAACTGGTGAGAGCCCGGAGCACCGATCAGCAATCCGTGCCCGTCATTGCGCACGCCACATCTGGCTGGCGCTGCAGTGTTTGCGGAGGCGAGTTTACAACCGACCAGATCCGCGAAAACAAACGCGCAAAATCCACGGCTGTTCGAGCGCGCGTCGGCTAGCTCGTCCGCGAGTGTGCGCCAAACATCGCAAACCCCACTGCATTGCCTTGAACATTTTCATCCTTCGCATCAACATCTGCGCTGACATGACAATAGGAACTGCAGGTTCATTACACTACGGAAAAACAGGCCGTATCGCGCTCAACGCGGCGCCACCACTGGCAACACCAATGCCGAGGGATGTTCGCCGTCGTGATAGATGGTATTGGTGGCTGAAGTAAATTGTTCTCCCGACCCCTGAGCCTCTCCAGTATTCAAGTTCCGGTCGAAGCGGGGGAAATTGCTGCTGGAGACTTCCAGACGCAACACGTGCCCTTTGAGAAACACATTGCTGGTCGCCCACATATCGATAGTGAACTTGTAAACCTGTCCAGGATTCATCAGGACAGATTTTTCCTGCGAGTCCCGATAGCGCGCGCGGAGAATCCCTTCCGTCAGGTTCTGTGCGAAACCATCCGGCGCCACGTCTACTAACTTGGCGGTGAAATCCGTGTCCACGGCGGTCGATTTCGCGAACAACTCCAGGCTAATGGGTCCCGTGATTTCCGTGTCCTGGGTGAACGCTGGAGTGGAGTAAATCAAGACATCGTCGCGGGCTTCTATCGAACGCTGATCGCGCGGCCCCGGCGGCAGGTGCCAACTGTCGCAGCATAATGGGCCGCCAACGGTCGGTGCGGGATTCGCAGGGTCATACACATAATGATCCGGCGATTCCTTACGTGGAGGCGCGGCGGAAAGGCTGCCGCTCCCGTGCAACGAGTTTGCGCCGCCATCCGAGTGCAGAAAGTATTTAGTGCTTTGCGCTCGCGCCAGCGGCCAGTCATCTTCCTCCCGCCATTCGTTTCGTCCCATCACAAAGAGCTTGACCGGCTTCTCTTTGGCGAATCGATTCTGTACTCCCTGGAGCAGGTATTCGTACCAACTCAAGATCACTTCGTCCTCGTTGAACTGAGCCGCGGCCGGTCCAAAATCAACATCGCCAATTTTCCGCCCATCCCCCGCGTGTCCTCCGATCGCCACCAGCAGGCGCTGCCCGGAGCGCGCCGCCTCTCCTCCGCGCGCTCGAACTCCCGCATAATTACGCAGTGATCCGCCCAGAAAAATGTCATACCACGCAGCCACTGTGAGCGCGGGAACATTGATGTCGGCGTAATGCTCTTCGATCGACCAGCGCTTCCAATAATCGTCGTAGTCGGGGTGAGCCAGCCAGTCGAGGAAATAAGGCGCGAGCGCTTTGGATGCGTAAATATCCGACGACGAGTCGGGAAAGTTGAACAGCGGATAGCTGGTCACGGGCAGCCTCCCCATTCCCAGCAGAGCGTTGGTGTTATGCGCGACCGTCCGATCGAATGTATCTTGCGCAAGCCCGGACGTCCACGATTCGTCGAACCACTGTTCGAACGCGCCGCCTTGGTACGTCCATCCGTTGTGGTAGTTGCTTGCCGTAACTACCGGGCAAATACCCGCCAGGTGCGGGGGATGCGCAATCGCCGCCAGCATCTGGGTCGCGCCGACATACGATCCGCCAAACATTCCCACCTTGCCGCTGGAATACGGCAGTGCTGCGGCCCACTCCACCGAGTCGTAGCCATCATTCGATTCATTCTTGAAGGTGTACCACTCGCCTTCGGAAGAATAGCGCCCGCGGACATCTTGAAAAATGGTGACAAACCCGCGCGCCGCCGCGCGAACTCCGAAGCTGACTCCATTGCTCTTGTTGTAAGGTGTGCGTTGCAGCAGGACCGGAAACTTTCCCTCGGCCTTGGGACGGTAAATATCAGCTCGAAGAACAACGCCATCGCGCATCTTCGCCGTCACGCCGCGCTCGATCGTCACTTCAAACGGTCCGGCAGCGTAAACCGCGCTCGCGATCAGGACCAGGGCAGGCAGCGTCGCGCACAAGAACAGTCTCTTGAGGTTCATAGTGCGATCATTTTGCCTGAGTCACGGACAATCTGGGGAAATAAAATCGCCGGGGTCGTGATGATTTCCTGACGCAGCCGGAGGACGCCCAGATCGAAGGATTGGTTTGTAACCCAAGATGCGGGAGGGGCGACTACCGCTTCACCATGTGAATCTCAGTTCCGTTCTTATGGAACTTCACTTCATCCATGAGTTGGTTGATGAGGAAAATTCCGCGGCCGTGATTGGAGTAGAGATTCTCGCCCATGGTGCAACTGGGAATCCCTTGTGGATCGAAACCTGGGCCGGGATCGCGAACGATAATGAGGATGCCCCGCTGCTCGTCGCACGCCACGATGCACTCCACGATTTTCGTGGGATCTTCCTTGGCGCCGTGAACCACGGCATTGGCCAGCGCTTCTTGCAGGGCCAGTTCGATGGCGTCTTCCTTGCCCTCGACGTTCTTCATCTGGCGCACATACTCCATCACCTGTTCCACGACCGGGTCAACGGCCTTGCGGTCGGCCGCAAGCGTGACTCGCACCCGCAGGTCAAGTTGTGCTGGATCGAAATCGTGCTCCGGAAGTTGTTCCTCGGAAGAATCCCCAGATTCCATGGTTGGCCCGTTCGTCCCCTGTCAGCCCGTTTGCTGAATGTTGCGAACTGCGGGCCTATCTAAATTCTAGCGGCACCGCGCAAATCCGGCAATGGCCGCCACATTCGAGGCGCTCGTTAACATAACACAACGTCAGTCTTCTGTGGGGTTACGAACGTCGTTTGCAATCCTGACCGTAGGCGCGCCTGAGTTCTCTGCACGATCTTCCCGAGCAAGCCGTTCCGGCATGCGATCTTCCGATGTGCGAGGCTGCGGAGTGCCGTGCTCCAGCATCCTGTGCTCCAACTGCCGGCGCCAGTCCAGTTCTTCCACGAAGCGGCGTGAATCGCGCCATCCCGGTTCTGCCTTCACGTAGAGCTCGAGAAAGACTTTGGTCTCGAGCATGCGCTCGATCTGCAGCCGGGCCGACGTGCCAATCTTCTTCAGCATCTGGCCGCCCTTGCCCACTAGAATTCCCTTCTGCCCGTCGCGCTCGCAATAAATGGTTGCCGCAATGCGCGTGAGGCGCGCGCCTTCCTCGAAGTTATCCACCATCACGGTGGTCGCGTAAGGAATCTCTTCGCTGGTATTCAGCAGCAGTTGTTCGCGGATAATCTCCGCCGCCATGAACCGCGCCGGCTGATCGGTGATCTGATCCTCGGCAAAATAAGCTGGACCGGCGGGCAGGGTCGCGATCACCATGTCGAGCAGCGTGTCGAGCCCGTTGCGCTTCAGCGCGGAAATCGGCACCACTTCGGCGAAGTTATAGAGTTTGCGATATTGCTCGATCAACGGCAGCAGCTTCGATTTTTCGCGGATCAGGTCAACTTTATTGAGGATAAGAAACGCCTTCGTCTTCGGCCGCCGCAACAGATCCAACGCAAACTGATCCCGGGGATCGAACTTGCGCGTGACGTCCATGATTACCAGCACCAGATCGCAGCCCTCCAGCGCTTCGCGCACCTCGACCATCATCTTTCGACCCAGGGATGAGTCGGGCTTGTGGACTCCGGGAGTATCGACCAGCACAATCTGCCCGCCGCCCTTGCCCTTCCGCTTGGGAACGTGCACCACGCCCTGAATGCGGTTCCGCGTAGTCTGCGGCTTCGGCGAAATGATCGCCAGCTTTTCGCCAACGAGCGCATTGAGCAACGTGGACTTCCCCGCGTTGGGGCGCCCGAGAATGCAAACGAAACCGGAACGGAAGGGCATAGGACAGCTTCTAGCTCCTAGCTGCTAGCTTCTAGCTAGAAAAACCTGCTCGATCATCTTAGGCTCTTTTGCGGTTAGGTGCCGAGGGGTTAAAGTCGCGAATGGATTTTTTGCTAGAAGCCAGGAGCTAGCAGCTAGAAGCCGCCTTAAATCAATTTCAACTGCCGCGGCTGCACCGCCGTGACCCTGACGCGCTCGACCTTGCGGTCGGTCGATTCCAACACTTCGAAGCGCAGACCATCTTCCTCCACTACCTCGCCCTTGCGTGGAATGCGTCCCGCGAGTTCGCTGACCAGACCGGCGATGGTAGCCGACTCTTTTCCTTCCGGCTTGCTGCCGAAAAGTTCATCGAGCCGGTCGACGTCCATTCCGCCGGCGACGATGAACGAGCGCTCGCCTTCGCGTACAATCTCCGGCTTGTCATGGTCGTCGCGAATCTCGCCCACAATCTCTTCCACCAGATCCTCGATCGTCACCAGTCCAGCGACGCCGCCGTATTCATCCACCACAATCGCCATGCGGACATTCTGCTTCTGCATTTCGCGCAGCAGGTCGCTCCCAAGTTTGCTCTCGGGAACGAAATATACGTCGCGCCGCATAATCGTATCCAGCGTGCGCACGTGGGCTTCGCTGTCGGGCACCTGCAGCACATCCTGCGTATAGACGATGCCCTTGATGTTGTGAACGCTGCCCTCATACACTGGAACGCGCGAGTAATGCTTGATCCGGAGCATTTCGATGAACCGCTCAACCGTCGTATCGGAGGGCACGACAAACATCTGCGGGCGCGGCTTCATCGCCTCCCGCACGGTCTTGCCGCTGAACTCCACCACTGACTGGATCAGATCGCGGTCGCCCTCCTGAATAATCCCTTCTTCCTGGCCCGCTTCGATCAACGCATCCACCGCTTCGGCCGAAGTCTCGGGTTGTTCGCTGGAGCCTTGCTTGGTCAGCGCCGCAACCGACTGCAGGAAGCCGAGCACGATGGTGACCGGCATAGCCAGATAAATCAGGACCTTGAGAACGAGCGTCCAGTGAACCAGCCACTCACCTTTAGTGCGCGAGAAAAATACGAAAGGCAGAAACCGGTTGCACACGATCACGATCAGAATCAGGCTGATCGTGACCTGCAGAATCTCGTAGACGCTCCACGTCTGGTCGCTGAAAACCAGAAAGCCGATGAGCAGCGCAATCGCCGCCATCGTCAACTGCGTGAGGACGGCCATCGACAGCGCAGCCCTGGTGCGGCCCACGCCTAGTTCAGGTTCAACCTTCTGCTCGAAGACGTCGATATTGTCTTGAAATTCCCGGGAAAGAAATTTCCCGACTTCCTGGTAGACACGATCCACATACGAGACCAGCGTCAACAGGCCAAGCAGCAGAAGCAGCGCGATGGCGACGGCATAGTTCATGCCGTTCCCCGCGCTCCTGTGGTGCGAGCAACGCCGCGCCGAAGTGTCGCGGATATTCTCTCGCCTCGCCCTCGTTCGACCTCTGCTCGTTCGATCGTCACTCGTTCGATCAGAGCCGCCGGCAGTCTGAGCGCCCGGCGCAATGTCGCCTCTTTACGCGCCATTTCACCATTATCGCTCTCATGGTCAAAGCCCGCCAGATGAAGGATCCCGTGCAGCGTCAGAATCTTGATCTCTTCGCTCACCGCATGTCCGAGCCGGACAGAATTTTGCAACGCAATGTCCGCGGAGATCGCGATATCCCCCGCCAACTTCCCCGTCTTCCCCGATTCCGAACCGGGCGCGGACGGAAACGACAACACATCCGTCGCCTTATTTTTTCCGCGAAACTGCCGGTTCAGAGAACGCACGGCCGCACTGCTGGTGACCAGCACGTTTATCCGCCCGCGCAGCCCGACGGCCTTTCGGGCGCGCAGCACAAAGCGATCGAGTGAGCCCTCCTTCAATCCGGCAACTTTCTTTTGCAGAATAACCAAGTCTTCCCTTCTTCTCTGTAGTTCTTCGCTGCTCCGGCAGCGAAGTCCGAAAACGGCTCCAGCGCAAAAATAAACAGGAGGGCCATATCCCGGCCCTCCTGCACAATCTGTACGCCGTTATCCCTTGGCTTCGGCCGAAGTCGGCTTCTCCTGATTCGTGACCGGCGCGTCCGCGGCCTGCTTCTGGGCGTTCGCCGCATCGGCATTTCTGGGTTCCGCCAGCGGCAACATCTGCTGCTCGGCGCGCGCCTTGTGCTCGTCGTACGCATGAACAATGCGCTGCACCAACTGATGCCGCACTACGTCGGTTTCGTCGAAGCGGCAAAACGCCAGCCCTTCCACGTTTTTCAGCACTTCCATCGCTTCGATCAAGCCGCTGCGCCGGGCGTTGGGTAAATCGATCTGCGTGATGTCGCCGGTAATCACCGCCTTCGAGTTGAACCCAAGGCGCGTGACGAACATCTTCATCTGCTCCGAAGTCGTGTTCTGGGCTTCGTCCAGAATCACGAACGAATCGTTCAACGTGCGCCCACGCATAAAAGCGATCGGCGCAATCTCGATGACGTTCTTCTCCAGATAGCGATCCACTTTTTCCGGATCGAGCATGTCATACAAAGCGTCGTACAGAGGCCGCAGGTAAGGGTCAATCTTGTCCTGCAGCGTGCCCGGCAGAAATCCCAGCCGCTCGCCCGCTTCCACCGCCGGACGCGCCAGGATGATTCGGTTCACGCGCTTGGCCAGCAGCGCGGAAATCGCCATCGCCACCGCGAGATACGTCTTACCCGTGCCCGCCGGACCAATACCGAACACCATGTCATTCTTTTCGATAGTTTCGAGATAGCGGCGTTGGTTGCTGCTCTTGGGCTGTACCGTCCGCTGTCCGAACGAGCGCTTGCGCCCCGCGTCCGCCAGTCCGCGCAGGGTTGCGTTCTGGTCCGACAGCAGAACGCGCAGCATGCTGTTCAGGTCGCCATTGTTGAACGTATGGCCGGCGCGCTGCAGGCTCTCATAGTCCGCAAACACCTGTTCCGCGCGCGCCACATCCCGCGCCGCTCCGTCCAGTTCGACCGCGTTCGAACGCAAATTAATGGTGATGTTGAGACCGTCTTCCAGCAACCGGACATTCTCGTCCCGCGTGCCGAACAAGGTCTCGATATTGGGGCTAAGCCCGACGCTTTTCTTCATTCAGTCTCTTTGAATATAAATGTAGGGACAGCCGCGCAAGATGCGCCCATGCACCTCACAGACAAGGCAGGGTTTCGCTTAGAGACGGGACCGACCGGACGACGCATGCCCAGGAGGCAAGTCACTACCATTGGGATAAAGCCTAACCCGACGCGCAAAGGGAGTCAATGGGATGAAAATGTAGCGATGGCGCAGTTTTGGCCGGGTCTGTGGGAAACTATACGTGATGAAGAAGCCGTTCCTGCGCGTCACCAAATGGCTCGGCGATATTCCGGTTGAGGCAGAATGCACAGCCTGCCCCGGGCAGGAAAAATTCCGCGTCGCGTCCGGCAGCCATCGTCCCACCCGCGAGGAATACAGCATGCAATTGCAGCGCGCCTTCGATCACCATCTCAAGACGGTGCACATGCCCGAGAGCGCGAGCTAGGGTAGTTAGGACTGTGATTAGGATTGAAGCGGGCCAAAGTTTTCCCTGACGAATCCTACGGCGTGGCTGCACTCGCGTCAGCAACCGACGCAGGGTACAACTCTCGTGCGCACCCACTCCCGCAAAGTGTCGATCTCTGCGATGGAAGGAACCGCCATAGGTTTGACCGGTCGGGACTGCTCCCTTATAATAAGTAATTCGGACCTACCCCGAATAACTCTCTGTACTTACAAAGGTAACCAACCAGCTATGGCAAACCATCTTTCGGCGCTGAAGCGTGCGCGCCAGACCACGAAGCGCACGGCCGTCAACCGCGCCAACACGTCCACCCTGCGCACCCAATTGCGCGACCTGCGCGAGACCATCGAAAAAGGCGATAAGGCGGCCGCAGAACAGGCCTACCGCAAGACCGTCTCGGCCCTCGACAAAGGTATTCAGAAGGGCCTGCTACACGAGAACACCGCGTCGCGGTACAAGTCACGCTTAGGCGTACGCGTCAATGCGATGAAGTAGCTTTTGGCTCTTAGCCTGTCGCTCTTGGCGTGAAGAAATCAAAACGGCAGACCCGCGAGGGTCTGCCATTTGTTTATTCGGTGAAGCTCTACTTCCCTTCCAGGTGTATGTCCCCGACCCCAACATGCGCTCGCAGTTCGTATTTCCCCTCGCCGTGATACTTCAGCGTTTTGCCTAGCCAGCCGCTGGTATCGCCGTAGCCGTCGCCGTCCACATCGCCAATGCCGGTACTCGCGTGCACCGATCGATATCCCGCGCGCCCGTTGGCCACGCGAATGTCGCCTACGCCCAGCGTCAGATCCTTATCGCCCTCAACGTCCTCAATGGTGACGTCGCCAACTTTCTCGTGCACGTCGAGATTGGTGTTCTGCGGCACTTCCAGCTCCACGTCAAACGACGTGTTACCGCCCGACGGCGCGTGAAACTCAAGCGTGGCATCGCTGCCGTGAACGTCGAAGTCGACCTTCGCCTCTTTCACGTTGCTCTCGTGTCGTGACTTGATGGTGTAGCGCAGGCTGATCTTGTTGGTATTCCCGCGCTTGATGCGCATGTCGCCCACGCTCATCCGCACATGCACAAAGCCGCCCGCTGCAAACTCGCGGGTATCGCTGCGCGTTTCCTCATAATTCCAGTCGTTGTTCCCGCCGCTGGCCGCGCGCACCGGCGCTGCACCCAACGCAACCAACACCAGACACATCAATACCGCTTTGTAGAGTGAGTTGAAACAGACCAGACCTTTTCCAGGCATGAAGCACCTCGCAGGCGCAGAGCGCCTGTCTCTGATACGGGTTCGCAGGCGCCGTGGTTCCAGGAAACTTGGGCACCGCTGGCAGTTGGCGGGCAAGCGTGCCCTGAGCGAAGCCGAAGGGAGTACCCGCCCCACATTAGTTCCTGAAGTCGGCCACGCCGTTCCAAATCAGTTGGACGGCGATCGCCAGTATAAGGAAGCCGAAGATCTTGTTGATCGCGCCCACCGCGCTCGGACCCAGCCGCCGCACCAGCGGCCCTCCCAGGCCGAAAAAGAGCGACACGCTCAGAGCAATGCCAGCAATGCCGACGACCATCCCGATGTACGCCGCGGAGTTGTCCACATGCGCCGCCAGAGCCATGACCACTCCAATCGCGCCCGGACCTGACATCAGCGGCATGGCCAGAGGCGTGAGCGAGATATCCTCTTTGTCTTCCGCCTCGTGACTTTCCTCCGGCGTGATGCGGGCGTGCGACGTCACCATGCCCCAGGCGGTGTTGGCCACGATCAGCCCGCCGGCGATTTTGATTACGGGCAGAGAGATGCCGAAGAACAACAACACGAAGCGCCCAAAAAAGAGAAACGTGACCAGAATGACGAATACCCATAACCCAGTCTTAATCGCGGTGCGGAGCCGCTCCTTTGCGCTCCAGGTTGACGTCATGCTGAAGAAGATCGGAACTCCACCGAACGGATCCACAATCGGAAACAGCGCCAGAAACGTCGCCGCCGCCGAAGCTGGCAGCGTACGCAGAAATTCTCCGAGGGCGGGAGTGGCAGTCATTGGATTAAGCAGGCTTAAACGGATTGATGATGTGGACTCCGAGGTGTACAAAATCCCTTTCATTTCGAGTCGCGACCGTGAGTCCGTGCAGGCGTGCGGTCACCGCGATCATAACGTCGTAGAACAGGTCTTCTTGCCTGCCCGCCATCATGCGCGCTGCCTCGCGGAAGGAATGCGCGTCCATCGGAAGCACAGTCATAGATTTTTCCAGGTCGTCGACCCACGCTTCGATCGCCGTGGCTTTGACTGTGTCCTGTTTGCGCGTTCGTTCAATGCCTTCTTGCAATTCACCAAGTGTCACAGCCGAAAGATAAATCTGTTCGTCCCGCAGCCCTTTGAACCACGCGACCACGCCTCCGTGAGGCTTGGGCTTATGGATCTCCGAAATTATATTGGTGTCGATAAGATACCGGATCACTCGAACTCCACCAGCGGGCGTCGTTTCCACCGTCTGCGCGGCGGAACAATGTCGCCAAACCGCGGGCCGGAGAGCAGCAACTCTTTGATGCTGGGGCGGGATGCGCTTTGCATCCGGCGCCATTCCTCGATCGGCACCAGCACGGCGGTCTCCACCCCGCGGCGGGTCACCACCTGTGGCCCGTTTTTCAACGCCGCATTCACGAACTCGCTAAACCGGGATTTCGCATCTTGCAACTGCCAGGAGCCCACAGGATTCACCTCACGAAAGATTATACTGACTAGTCAGATGACTAGTCAAATATAATAGACTACCGGCTTCCTTCCAGCGTTCTCGCCGCCCGCTCCAGCGCAGCGGCCAACGTCGCTAACTGTTGGCGCGAGCGCTCGCGATCGCCCTTGTCGAGCGCTTCATTCACTCCCGGGATAACCACCGCGGCGTATCCGGTATATTCGCCGGGCGCATAAATCACGTGACGGAACCAGGGACGATGCGGCAGGCCCTGTGCCGATAACAGCGCTCGCTCGGCGCCGCGCAGCGCCTGGTTCAAGCGAGTCGCATCCGGCGGAGGACTTTTTTGCTTCGCCAGCGTCTTCACGCCCGCGGCTTCGAAATGGCGAGCCGCGGCGTTCACCGCGCTGAAGTCGAGCACGTGCTTGCCGAACTTGTCCTCCGCCCGTCTGCCCGCCGCGTCCACGTAGGCGACAATCTCTTTCCCGTATTCTTCGTAGTCATAGGGCAGCACGTCAGCGTCCGCCATGCGCACCGCCTGCAGTCCGAAGACTCGTGCCATCTCCTGTTCGTACACAAATTCCGGATCGCCGAATTTCTTGAACCACGCGAAGTTGTCGAACACCGAGTGATAGACGCCGTAGGGGCCGCTCGACCCCATATCCGTCGAGGGAACTCCGCAATGCTGGAGGAATGCGGTGTAGTCCGATCCGCTGCCCAGGTCTCCCACGGGAACGTCGCCCTTCACCTGCACGTTTGGCAGGCGATGATTTTCCACGACCGTCTCACCGGGAAACTGCGACGAGACCGCCTCCGGTTGCGCCGACTTTTTCCAGGCTTCATAGACGGTCCCGCCTTTCGGGCTGGGCACAACTTTGGTGACATCGCGCACAAACTGCTTGAGACTGGGCACCGCCGACGCCCCGAACTTCGGACCGGAAACGCCGACGTCCATATTGAAATACGCAGCCGCGTTTTCCATTTCCGCTTCGTGCTGTTCGACCCACTCG
>DATHQJ010000119.1:0-24474 GCA_035482825.1 Binatus sp. (SeqCode)
CGGGCGCGCTCTGGGCGACCGTGTCGCTTGGGCTGGTGCTGGCGGCGGCGTGGCTGACCAACGTTCCGGCCGCGGTTATGATTCACTACTCCCTGGCGCTGCTGTTGCTAGTCTTCGCCTGGCGGCAGCGCTCGGCTCGACTGCTGCTGGTGGGAGCGGGTGCGGTGGCGTTGGGCGCTTGCCTGGCGGCGTTCTATCTTCTTCCCGCGATCTACGAGCAGCGCTGGATCGACATTACGCAGGCGGTGTCGCCGGGGTCGCGGCCGGCGGACAGCTTTCTGTTCATTCATACGAGCGACGCCGATCATGATGCCTTCAACCACCTCATCAGCTGGGTGGCAGTTCTGGAAATGGTAATCATTTTCGCCGCGGCCTGGATGGGCCGGCCATGGCGCGAGTCCAAGCGCGAACCCTGGAATGTTCTGCTGGGCTGGGCGATGGGGTGCAGTGTGTTGATGTTCCCCATGGCGGGGATGCTGTGGAATATCTTGCCGAAGCTGCAGTTCATGCAGTTCCCGTGGCGCTGGCTGTTGTGCCTGAGCATGATCTTCTGTCTGTTCGTGACGATGGGGATTCGGCGCTGGTGGTGGCGGGGAGCCGTAGGAGTGATCGCGATCCTGGTGATCGCGATCGCATGGCACAGCATTCAGACGCCGTGGTGGGACAGTGCCGCCGATCTGCGCGAAATGCAGGACAACATGGCGACCGGCGCCGGTTATGAAGGCACCGACGAATACGCGCCGCTCGGCGCCGAGCCGGGCGTCATCGATAAAAGTGCACGCCATGTGACGGTCGACGGACCGGCGCATGCCGCGATTCACGTCGATCGCTGGGACGCCGAGTTCCGCAGCTTTACGGCGGAAATGTCTGACGCGGACCGGTTGGCGCTGCGTCTGTTCGGCTATCCGGCGTGGCGCGTGGAAGTGAACGGGCGCGAAGTGGAAACATCGGCCAGAATTGAGACGGGGCAGATGCTGGTTCCGGTCGAGGCGGGAACGAATCGCGTCGAGGTTCGTTTGGTGCGGACCTGGGATCGCACCGCGGGAGGATGGATCTCGCTGGTGTCGATGGCGGGCGTGATCCTTTGGAGTCTGCGGAGATCGACCCTCGGGGGCTGAAGCCCGTATCTGTCGTGCCTCTTAACGGCACGAGTGGAACTCGTGCCCTTCCCGGTCCGGCCGGTTCGACCGGGATTCTCGCGGAAAACATAGTTGGGGACCATGGTTCTGAAATAATTCGTTTGACTCCACATGCGCCGAATTTTAATTGCCACCTCGAATCCGGGAAAGCTGCGAGACTTTGCGGGAGCGGCGGCGGCGCACGAGATTGAAATCGGCGGCGTCCCGAACTTCGCTTCCCTGCCGCCAGTGGTCGAAGATGGGCTGACGTTCGAAGACAATGCCCGCAAGAAGGCGGAAGAATATAGCCGCTATGTGGCCGGAGAGATCGTCGTGGCCGACGATTCCGGGCTGGAGGTCGATGCGCTGAATGGCGCACCGGGTGTGCATTCGGCGCGGTATGCAGCCGACCAGCCGCATCTGGTGGACGAGAATACCGATGACCAGGCGAACAACGCGCGCCTGCTCCGGGAACTGCGGAAGGTGCCGGCGGAGAAGCGCACGGGACGATTCGTGTGCGTGCTGGCGGCTGCACGCGATGGACGGACACTAGCCACGTTTCGCGGCACTGCTGAAGGCGAAATTCTTGACTCTCCGCGCGGTGCGGGCGGTTTCGGATACGATCCCCTGTTTTATTTTCCCGCGATTCAGAAGACGTTTGCCGAACTCAGCGCCGAGGAGAAGGCGCAGTACAGCCACCGCGGAGCGGCGTTCCGGCAGCTATTGCAATGGATCTCCGCCACCCGTGCCGACGAAAACTGAATCCGCGCCCTCACGCCGCCGCTGCCAGCGGTTCAAAGGCTACCGAACCCGGAGGGCCGACGACCTTCACCACCTTGGCTGGAGCGCCTGCCACCACGCAATAAGGCGGCACATCGTGCGTTACCACGCTGTGGGCTCCGACAATTCCACCTGCACCGATCGTTACTCCCTTGAGGATGACCGCTCCGAACCCGATCCACGCGCCTTTGCAGATCCGGACAGGCTGAATGTCCTCGGCGGCGGGAAGTGCGTTACAGACTCTTTTTTCTAAGGACGCCGGATGGCCGTCGTAATCGGTGATGCGGCATTCGCCCGCAATCAGGACGTCGTCTTCGATAATGACTTCGCGGTTACAGGTAATGGTGACGTTGTGGCCAAGGAAACTGCGGTTCCCGATGCGCAACGTGGGAGAACTCTGGAATCTGCCGGAAGTAACGGTGAGACTCCCGCTGAGACGCACGTCATCGCCGATATAGAGCAGGGCATGTCCCTGAACGTGCGGCAGCGCGCTCAACTGCAAGTGCTTCCCTACAGACTCGCACCGGCAGGAGAACACGGGGGTCGTATAAATGATCGACTTAAATCTCGACCACAGGATCGGAGCGTAAAAGCGCAATCCATAAAACAGCCGGCCAATAGGCTTAACGATGCGCGGTACCGGCATCGTCGCCGTCAAACAGAAATCAATCGCTCTGCGGGCACGCCTGAAGAAAGGGGTGTCCGCGCGTTTTAATCGGAGAACAACGTAGTCCACGCTGCAATCCATAAGGGCTCCTTCGCTAGCCGCCGTGAGTCGGCGAGCGAGAAAAGTATCACTTTTTAGCGGTTCCGCAAGGGAATTCGTAGGCTGCGTAGTCCCTTGCCAGTCAACCGGTTTCCTTGACTTCAATTCTCCCGGCACACGATAATATGAGGTTCTTTTCTAATCATTGGACGAATCAGGCGAACTTATTCTCATGAACTTATAAGGAGCGTTTCGTGGCGTCAGCCAGTTCTACTGCTCCCGGTACGAACAGCGATGTAAGCAAGATGGTCGGGCACGGGGTGGCGCCGTTGCGCGCCGGGCAGGGGTCTTCGTTCGTTCTGCGGCGGTTGCATTCGCTCTCGGGCATCGTTCCGGTGGGCGCGTTTCTGTTTGAACATATTCTGATTTCGAACTCGACCGCCATCAGCGGGCCGGACGCTTATGCGCGTCAGGTTAGTTTTCTGGCTAATCTTCCGCTGGTTTTCTTCCTCGAGCTGTTCGGGATCTGGCTGCCGATTTTGTTTCACGCACTTTACGGGTTCTACATCTGGTACCGCGGCGATGGGAACGCTGGGTCCTATCCCTGGAGCGGCAACTGGATGTACACGGCGCAGCGCTGGACCGGGGGCATCGCGTTCGTTTACATCCTGTGGCATACCTACACGATGCGGTTTACGGGGGTAGATCTGCACGATAATCCGATGGCATCGTTCGGCAAGGTCCAGGGTGAGGTAATACATCCGGCACTGTTTCTCTTCTACGTCGTGGGACTGGTCGCGGCCTCGTGGCACTTCGCGTATGGAATCTGGCTGTTCTCTGCGAAGTGGGGGATTGTTTCGGGAGACAAGGCGCAGCAACGGTTGCTGAAAGTCTGCCTGGTATTTTTCCTGGTGCTGTGCGGAGCGGGATTCGCGAGTTTGTATTCGTTCCGTTCGCGGCCGCTGTCAAACGATGATCAGAACCGTGCAATGGTCCATTCTCCGAAGGGCACGCCGTCGAGCGCCGTAAGGCCGGTGCGATAGATGGCGACTCCGAAAATTATCGTCATCGGCGGCGGGCTGGCGGGACTTTCGGCCGTCATCAAGATTGCGGAGATGGGTGCGAGTGTCGACCTGTTCTCCATTGTTCCGGTGAAGCGGTCGCACTCGGTGTGCGCGCAGGGCGGAATTAACGCGGCGAAAAATCTCAAGGGCGAGGGCGACTCCACCTGGAAGCATTTTGACGACACAATTTACGGCGGCGACTTTCTGGCCAATCAGCCGCCGGTGAAGGACATGTGCGAGGCCGCGCCGGGGATCATCGACCTGCTCGATCGCATGGGCGTGCCGTTCAATCGCACGCCGGAAGGATTGCTCGACTTCCGCCGGTTTGGCGGAACTTTGTATAACCGGACGGCGTTCGCCGGTGCGACCACCGGGCAGCAACTTCTTTACGCGCTCGATGAGCAAGTGCGCCGTTACGAATCCGAAGGTAAGGTGAGAAAGTTCGAGCACTGGGAGTTTCTGTCGGCGGTGCTGGATGGAAACCGCGTGTGCCGCGGAATTTGCGCGATGGATTTGCGGTCGATGGAAGTGCGGACATTTCCTGCCGACGCCATCATTATCGCGACTGGCGGCAATGGCGCGATCTTTGGCAAGTCTACGAATTCTGTCGTGTGCACGGGATCGGCACAGTCGGCGCTCTATCAGCAGGGCTGTTTCTACGCCAACGGCGAATTCATTCAGGTGCATCCCACCTGCATTCCGGGCGAAGATAAATTGCGGCTGATGTCTGAATCTGCGCGCGGCGAGGGCGGACGGGTGTGGGTGCCGAAGAAGGCTGGCGACAATCGCGATCCGAAGACGATCCCGCAGAATGAGCGCTGGTACTTCCTCGAAGAGTGGTATCCGAAGTACGGCAACCTGGTGCCGCGCGACGTGGCCACGCGGGCGATTTTCAAAGTTGTCTATGAGTACAACCTCGGCATTGACGGCAAGCCGATGGTGTATCTCGACCTGACGCACATTGATCGCAAGATTCTCGACAAGAAGCTGGAAGGGATTCTTGAGATCTACGAGAAATTTGTGGGCGACGATCCGCGCGACACGCCGATGAAGATTTTTCCTGGCATGCATTACACCATGGGCGGACTCTGGGTCGACTTCAATCAGGCTACGAATATTGCGGGAATCTTCGCGGCGGGTGAATGCGAATATCAGTATCACGGGGCCAACCGGCTGGGTGCGAATTCGCTGATGTCGTGCATCTACGGCGGAGGGATCGCCGGGCCGAATGCGGTGAAGTATGCGCGCGGCCTGCAAGCGCTGTCCGACGGCAACGGATGCTTTGACGCCGAAAAGAAAAGACAGGAAGAGAACAATTCCCTGCTGATGAATAATCAGGGCACGGAGAATCCGTTCAAGTTGTGGCGCGAGCTGGGCGAGTTGATGACCAAGGATTGCACGGTTATCCGCTATAACAAGAATTTGAAGCAGACGGACGCGAAGCTGGTCGAGATGCTGGAACGCTTCCGCAAGGTAAATCTGAGCGACCGCACACAGTGGGCGAATACGACGGTGGTCTTTACGCGGCAGCTTTACAACATGCTGCAGTTGGCTCGGGTGATCGCGCAGGGCGCAGGGATGCGCGACGAATCGCGCGGGGCGCACTACAAGCCGGACTTCCCCGAGCGTGACGATAAGAATTGGCTGAAAACGACGAAGGCCTATTTTGCACCCGATGCGGATGAGCCGAAGTTTGAGTTCGAGCCGGTGGACACGTCACTGATTCCGCCAAGAGCGAGGAAGTATTGATTGTGAATGTCACTCAGCGATCGACGACTAGGTTTCTGATCGGGACGACGATCGGCGCCTTGATGGCTGGGCTTAATGCTCTGCGATGGATGCATAGCACGCGCCCCGATGCACACATTGAGGGCAGGATTTGGCTGGCTCTCTGTGCCTTCTCGGTGATCTCGGGTATCGTGCGATTCCTCTATTATCGAAATAGGCGCAATTGCTTCGCCGAAGAAATGGCCCGTAGGCATTCGCTTGCGAATGATCGTTTAAAGGCTAAGAGCTAATGGCTGAATCCAAAACCGTCATCCTCAAGATCAAGCGCCAGGCTACTCCTAGCTCCAAGCCGCACTGGGAGGAGTTCTCGGTTCCCTACCGGCCGAACATGAATGTGATTTCGGCGCTGATGGATATTGCCGCGGAACCTGCCACGCGCGAGGGCAAGGCGACGACGCCCGTCACCTACGACTCGAATTGTCTTGAGGAAGTTTGCGGGTCGTGCGCCATGCTGATCAACGGACGGGCGCGGATGGCCTGCTCAGCGCTGATTGACAATCTGGAACAGCCGATCCGGCTGGAACCGTTTTCCAAGTTTCCTGTGGTGCGCGATCTGGCGGTTGACCGCAGCGTGCTGTTTGAAAATCTCAAGGCGGTTAAGGCGTGGGTGCCGATCGACGGCACTTACGCTCTGGGTGCGGGCCCGCGCATGTCGGCCGAGGAGCAGGAGGTCGCTTACCCTATTTCGCGCTGCATTTCCTGCTGCTGCTGCATGGAGGCTTGTCCGCAATTTAACGAAGACACCGGGTTCGTGGGTGCGGCCACGATTGCGCAGGTGCGGCTATTCAACACGCATCCCACGGGCAAGGCGCTGGAGCGCGAGCGGCTGACGGCGCTGATGGGCGATGGCGGCATCCAGGAATGCGGCTATGCGCAGAACTGCGTGGAAGTTTGTCCCAAGGATATTCCGCTGACCAAGTCCATCTCTGAGGTGGGCGGGCAGGTCATGAAACAAGCGCTGGGCGACCTTTTGCGGCGGTAACGGGATCGGCACCGAAACGCCTTACAAGACATCTTAAACAAATCGTCTCCGCAACCGCAGTGTCCTCGCTCGCCGCAGCGAGGGCGAGACGCCCTCGCGACAGCCGGCAGAATGCCGGCGCTACTACGGGCAAGTCGCCCAAGTTTCGAGTACTCTAATAACCTCACAGTGTGACTTTTTGCGGCGCTGATTTTTGCCATTTTGCGGTAATCGGCCGCAACGAGCGCGGCGTGAGCGTCACCTGATTCCGCCAAGTCGTGGCTGGCTGCGTAGATAGCGGGCTGGCGCGTTCTCGCTGAATGGCCCGTCGCTTGCGACTACCAGTGCTGTGCATCGCGCCTTCACCCGCGCAGGTAACCAGTAGGAAGGTTACGAGTTGGGGTACGCAGGTAACGGTCCGGCGGCAGTCTTGGGTTGGACCACTTGACAGCATGGCTTAGAATAGCCGCTACTCACCGGCGAGTTCGGGAGAGCGCTTTTTGGCGGGCAGCATTGGCGATCAGCATTGCCGAAAAAAGAATGCCCGCCGCTTATAGGAATCTTTTGAGACGCTTCGTCAAATTACAATTCGCGACGGTATTCCTCCTGGCCCTGGTTTGCGGCAGCTTGTCGGGCAACGCGTTTGCCGTGCGCCGCGCGAACGTGCACCACAAGCGTTTCCGGTGGCTGCGCTTTTGGAATCCGATGTTTCGGCCGTCGCATGAGTCGCTGCTGATCCAGAATGCCGAGATCAACCGGCTCGAACTGCCGCGCATTCAGAACGAGACTGAGCTTGAGGCCTTGAAGGCGGACGGTTCCCTGCTGCCCATTTTGCCGAATGAAAGCTTGAAGATTGAACCGTCACTCGATCCTTCGCGGCGCTACTGCCGGCCATGGACTCTGGATTTCGTCAACGATTTAAGTCAGGCGTACTATAACCGCTTCCATGCACAGATTCAGCTAAACTCGGCGGTGCGCACGGTGACGGTGCAGAAAAAACTGCGGCGGCACAACCGCAACGCGGCTCCGGCCGAGGGCGACACGGCGTCGTCGCATCTGGCGGGCGTGACGGTCGACTTGCAGCGGCGCGGCATGACCAAGGATCAGATTCGCTGGATGGAACACTATCTGTTCTATATGAAGGCTCTGGGGCTGGTAGAGCCTGAGGAAGAGCGACGCCACTGGTGCTTCCATATTATGGTGAGCGGGCTGTACTCCGATTGGCGCCAGACGCAGGACATCGTTCCGGTGGCACATCCGGATGTGGATAAGCCGGATACGCAGATTGCGCTGGGCAGCGGAACGAAATAGGCCAGAGCAAGGTTTCAGGCTTCAAGGTTTTAGCCACCCTCCCTCGGTAAATCCGTTACGATAATTTTTACAAGAAAATTAAGGGCGGCGGACAAGAGTGTCCGCCCCACATTTTTATGATCGTTCTGATGGCGGGACTTCCCGGCACGGGCAAGAGCACGCTGGCGCGCGAACTGGCTGGCCGCACGTCAGGGCGCGTGATCAGTAAGGACGAAATTCGCCACGCCATCTTCCAGCCCGAAGAAATCGAATACTCCACCCGGCAGGACGATTTCTGCCTGCAGATCATGTTGGAAACTGCAGCGTATCTTTTGGTGCGGGATCCGGGGCGGGTCATTCTTCTCGATGGGCGTACCTTCTCGCGCCGCTATCAAATTGACAACGTCATTAGGTCGGCGGCTTCCATGCAGCAGCCATGGCGTATTCTGGAATGCGTCTGCTCGGAGGAGACTGCGCGCCGCAGACTTGCGGCCGACGCCGAGGCGGGCGCGCATCCCGCGGGAAATCGCAACTTCGAACTCTATCTCAAAGTGAAATCGCGCTTCGAAAGCATCACGCACGCCAAGATGGTAATCGATACTGATCTGCCATTGGAGAGCTGCATAGCGCAGGCAGTCGCAGGTTTACGCTAAGTTTTGTCGAGCTGCGCCTAAGCCTATACAATCGGGACCTGCTCGCCCTGGCGTCGGTTCGCGGGCGCATAATCCTATGACACTCAAATCATTGATTCTCTTCTTACTGTCGCTCCTCGTGCTGACGTCCAGTCTCGCCCTAGGCCAGGCCGCGGACAAATCGGACATCGTGGTCAGCGCGCGCGCCCAGAAGATTCACGATTCCGCTCTGGTCGTGGACACGCATGCCGACACGCCGCAGCGGTTTCTTGACGAAGGCTTCGACATCGGCTCGACCGATCCCAAGGACGTCGGGCATATCAGCCTTGACAAAGCGCGGCGGGGAAATCTGGGGGCGGAATTTTTCTCCATCTGGGTGGACCCGGATACCAACCAGGGACACTTCGCGCGGCACACGTTCGATCTGATCGACTCCGTTTACCAACAAGTAGCGTGGCATCCCGACCGCATGATGATGGCGTACTCACCTAACGATATTGATCGGGCTCACAAGGAACACAAGCTCGCGGCGCTGATGGGGATCGAGGGCGGGCACTCGATCGAGAACGATATCCACCTGTTGCGCGACTACTACCGTCTCGGCGTGCGCTACATGACGCTGTCATGGTCAAACACGAACGAGTGGGCCGATTCTTCTGGAGATATTGACGATGCCAAAGTGCAGCATCACGACGGGCTGACCGACTTCGGCAAGCAGGTGGTGCTGGAGATGAACCGGCTGGGCATGATGGTCGACATTTCGCACGTCGCGGACAAAACATTCTGGGACGTCATCGCGATTACGAAGGCTCCGGTGATCGCGTCGCACTCTTCGGCGCGGGCGCTGGTCGACGCTCCTCGGAATATGACGGACGACATGCTGCGCGCGGTAACCAAGAACGACGGCGTGGTGCAGGTCAATTTCTTCAGCGGCTTTGATGACGCGGAGTTCCGCAAAGCGATGATCGCGCAGGCCAAAGATCAGGCCGCGGCCATCCAGGCGTACGAAGACAAGCTGAAAGCGGAAGGCAAGCCGGTCAATTATGTGGACGTTGACCGCATCGAACGCGAGTGGACCGCGAAGATTCCGCGGCCGCCGCTGAAGTCGCTGATCGATCACATCGACCACATCGCGAAAGTTGCGGGCATCGATCATGTGGGTCTGGGGTCCGATTTTGATGGCGTCAGTGGCGCGACTCCGGCGGGTATCGACTCGGCCGCCGATTTGCCGAAGATCACGCAGGCGCTGCTCGACCGCGGCTACAGCGCGGAGGATATCAAAAAAATTCTGGGAGGAAATTTGATGCGCGTGTTTCGCGAAGTTGAGGGCGTGAGCCACGAAATGCAGGCCAAGGCAGCGACTGCGGCAAAATAAGCTGGCTCCGATCTTTTCCGTTCCTGGTGAAGAAGCGGCGGCCGCGGCTGTCGTACAATTTACGACGGTACAAATTCCTCTGACGACATCTTTAACAGGCAAGGAGCATTCATGCGCAGGATATTCGCGATCTTAATTGCAGCGGGCGTAGCTGCGGGTGTGGCCTCAACCGGTGGGGCACAATCTAGTTCGACACCGTCGAGTTCGACAACGCAAGCTGCACCCGCCGCCCCAACTGGCACCGCAGCCAAGCCGGCGGTTCATGTGGCGACCAAGCCGACCGCGATCATCAAAACTACCGTGGGCGATATGACGTGCACGCTGTTTCCCGACAAGGCACCGCTGGGCGTGGCGAACTTTATCGGTCTGGCGAGCGGGACCAAGGACTGGAAGAATCCGGTCAGCGGCGCGACCAAGCACGGCGTCCCTCTTTATGACGGAACTATTTTTCATCGCGTGATTCCGGAGTTCATGATTCAGGGCGGAGATCCCGCAGGCAACGGGAGGGGCGATCCCGGTTACAAGTTCAAGAACGAGGTGTCCTCTGACTTGCTGTTTGACCGGCCCGGCCGCCTGTCCTACGCCAATGCTGGCCGGGACACCAACGGCTCGCAGTTCTTCATCACCGAGGTGGCGACGCCGAGCCTGAACGGTGGATACACAATTTTTGGGCAGTGCAACGACGCGGCGGTCGTTCTGGTGAAGCAGATCGCGCGCATGGCGACCGATCCCGCCACTGACCACATGCCGCTGCGTCCGGTGAAGATTATTCACATCAGCATTGTGCACAGCACCGGGGCCGCGGCTAAGCCTGGAGCGGGGACCACGGTGAAAAAGCCTGCGACTGCAAAACCGGCGGCGCCGGCGAATCCGAATTGAAGCTGCGCTCTGGCGCATCCATGCCGAGCGCTGCCCGGCCAGTCGTTTCCGTCTCCTGATAAAATCAGGAGCCATCAACTCAAAGGAGAACAATCATTTATGAGCCGCCCTGCGGGTACCTACGCCATTTTTGAAACGTCGGAAGGAAACATTGTTTGCCGCCTCTTTGAAAAAGATGCGCCCAAGACCGTCGCCAACTTCGTGGAACTCGCCGAGGGCAAACGCGAGTGGACGCATCCTTCGACGCGCAAGAAATCGAAAGACCGGCTTTACGATGGAACGATTTTTCATCGCGTGATTCCCAACTTTATGGTTCAAGGCGGCGATCCGCAGGGCACGGGCACCGGCGGCCCCGGCTACCAGTTCGAAGACGAGACCAAGGGCTCGCCGCACAAATTCGACAAGCCGGGCAAACTCGCCATGGCCAATGCAGGACCGAACACCAACGGCTCGCAGTTCTTCATTACGACAGTTCCGACGGACTGGCTGACGGGCAAGCACACCATCTTTGGCGAAGTTGTCGAGGGGCAGGACGTCGCGGTGAAGATCACCGGGGTTCCCCAGAATCGGCAGAATCGTCCGAACAAGGATGTGGTGCTGAAGAAGGTGACTATCGAGAAGGTCTGACGGTCTAACGATTCGTTATAAACATGGAGTCGTGGCAACCGTATGAGAGCGGATCTCTCACTTGCTCGGAACGGGGCGAGCGGCCGGTTGCTTGACCTCTGTATTTGATTGGTCGACCAGAGCCTTGACGACAACCCCGAGGGCATGCGCGGCGTGATCTTCGGTGGACTCAAGGCCGGGGATTGTCCCTCCGTCTGCAACCGGCGGACCATTCGCCGAACGGGTGTCGATGTCTACGACTGTTGGGCGGAGGACTCCGGGTTCCACAATCTGTGCAGTCGATCCGGCGGGGATTCTTAGTTCGTAGGGTGTACGCAACTGAAGCACGAGTTCCACAGGACGCTCCCCGAGTTCAGGGCGAACAGTCACACTGGTGACGGACCCGATTTCTACTCCGTCGACGCAGACCGGCATTCCCTTTTTCACATTCTGAGCGTGCTGATAGTAAGCGCGCAGCATCAGGCGATGGATTGACGAGTGTTGCAGGCCGAGCCAGAGGCACGTCGCCGCCAAGACGACAGCCATGGTCACAAGCAGTCTCCGCAAAGTGCCTCCTTTCTGGGCAATAGTTTACACCCCGATCACTCCGCACAGCTCCTTCACGGCCGCGGCGCTTTTGTCGAGTCCGGCCTTCTCTTCGGCGGTCAGCTTGATTTCGATGATCTGCTCGATTCCCTTCGCGCCCAGCTTTACGGGGACGCCGACGTAGAGGCCGGTGATGCCGTATTCGCCTTGCAAGAACGCAGCGCAGGGGAGGATTTTCTTTTTGTCTTTGAGGATTGCCTCGACCATTTCAGTCGCCGCCGCCGACGGGGCGTAATAGGCAGAGCCGGTCTTGAGATGCTTCACGATTTCTGCGCCGCCGTCGCGGGTGCGCTGGACCAGCGCTTCGAGTTTCGTTTTCTCGATCAACTCGGTGATCGGGATGCCGGCGACCGTGGAATAGCGCGGCAGGGGGACCATGGTGTCGCCATGGCCGCCGAGGACGAAGGCGGTCACGTTCTCGACGCTGACTTTTAGTTCGTCGGCGATGAAGGCGCGGAAGCGGGCCGAGTCGAGTACGCCGGCCATGCCGATGACGCGCTCGCGCGGGAATCCGCTCAGCTTGTATGCGGCCTGCGCCATGGCGTCCAGCGGGTTGGAGACGATGATCAGGATGCAGTTCGGCGAATGCTTCACCGCCTCACCGACCACCGCTTTCATGATGCCGTAATTCGTGTTCAGCAAGTCGTCGCGGCTCATTCCGGGCTTGCGCGGGATGCCGGCCGTGATTACGACGATGTCGGAGTTGGCCGTGTCTTTGTAGTCGTTTGTCCCGCTGATGTAGGAATCGCGCTTCTCGATGGGCATGGCCTCGAGCAGATCGAGTCCCTTGCCTTGCGGCACGCCTTCGACAATATCGATCAGTACGACGTCGGCGAGTTCCTTGGAAGCGATCCAGTGAGCGGCGGTGGCGCCTACGTTGCCTGAACCTACGATGGTTACTTTCTTTCGCATGAGTTCCTCAATTCTAAGAATCAAACATCTTAACCACAGAGGACACAGAGGATCACAGAGTAAAGCAATCTTCCTCTGGAATTACTCTGTGTGCCTCTGTGTCCCCTGTGGTTCAAGTTTTATCGCGCCGTTAGCACGCCCGCGCCCATGTTCTCAATCATGGCGCCGGCAAACTCGCTGGTTTTGACTTTCGTGGCTCCCGGCATCAGGCGCTCGAAGTCGTAAGTAACTTTTTTCTGCTCGATGGTGCGTTCCATGCTCTGTTCGATCAGGTCGGCGGCTTCGTTCCAGCCGAGGTGGCGGAACATCATCACGCCCGACAGGATTACCGAGCCGGGATTGATGACGTCTTTATCGGCATACTTCGGCGCGGTGCCGTGCGTGGCTTCGAAAATCGCGTAGCCGTCGCCGATGTTGGCGCCGGGCGCGATGCCGAGGCCGCCCACCTGAGCGGCGCAAGCGTCAGAAATATAATCGCCATTCAGGTTGGGGCAGGCCAGCACCGAATACTCTTCCGGCCGCGTTACGACCTGCTGGAAGATCGAATCGGCGATGCGGTCGTTGATCATGACTTTCTTTTTCCACTCGCCGTTGCCGTGTGTCGCATAAATCGCGTCGAGAACTTTTTTCACTTCTTTCTCAACCGCCTGGCGAAACGCCGGCGGGGCGAACTCCATCCCGGGCTCAATCAGTTCGGCATTTTGGGCGACGGTAATGCTGGGATCGTTGTCTTTGTTGCCGATCATCCAGCTCTCGCGTTCGGTCACAACCTGGTCGCGGAATTCCTCGGTGGCTACGTCGTATCCCCACTGCCGGAATGCGCCCTCGGTAAATTTCTGGATGTTGCCCTTGTGCACCAGAGTCACCGACTTCAGACGATTAGTCAGCGCGTGCTGGATGGCCATGCGGACCAGGCGCTTGGTTCCAGTGATCGAGATCGGCTTGATGCCGACGCCGGAGTCGAGGCGAATCTGCTTCTTGCCGCCCTTCAGCATGTCCTTGTTGAGGAATTCGATAAGGCGGGCGCAGTCGGCAGTTCCCTGCTCCCACTCGACGCCGGCGTAAACGTCCTCGGTATTCTCGCGGAAGATTACGACATCCATGCGCTCGGGATGCTTCACCGGCGAGGGGACGCCCTTGTAATATTTCACCGGACGCACGCAGCAATACAGATCGAGAATCTGGCGCAGCGCCACGTTGAGTGAGCGAATGCCGCCGCCCACGGGCGTAGTCAGCGGGCCTTTAATCGCGACGCGAAATTCGCGGACGGCTTCAACCGTGTCATCGGGGAGCCAGGTATCGAACTTGGCTTTGGCTTTTTCTCCGGCGAACACTTCGTACCAGGCGACGCGGCGCTTGCCCTTGTACGCCTTCTCAACCGCGGCGTTGAACACGCGGAGAGAGGCCTTCCAGATGTCGCGGCCGGTGCCGTCGCCCTCGATGAACGGGACGATCGGATTGTCGGGAACGTGGTACTTACCGTTGGCATAAGCGATTTTCTTTCCGTCCGCCGGTACTGCTACACCGTTATAAGAGCCTGCCATGCACGTGCCTCCGCTATATGAGTTTCCCGCATAAGAGTTTCCATGTCGATCCAGAAAACTTTCAATTATAAAGAATGCGTTGGATTAGAGGCGGATTATTGTTGTTCGGTCGAAGAGAGTTCCCAAAACAGCGCTTCAGACGGGCTGGCTTGTGCCATAATTCTCTCGTAGTTCGTCGGTCGAAGCCGCGCCCGCGTCAGGGAGATTGCGATGACCTACCACTTTCGACTACTGCCCGTGTGCCTGCTGTTTTGCCTTGCGCTCTCGACGGGTGCGTCGGCGCGCGAGGCTCGCGACCGCACCCAGGTCGGTGGCAATATCATCGTCGGCCCTGGCGAAGAAGTCGGCGACGCGACTTGCTTTGGCTGCAGTATCCGAATCCGAGGACATGTTTCCAGCGATGCAACTGCATTCGGCGGCAGCATTATTGTGGAGGATCAGGGCCGAGTCGACGGGGATGTCACCGCATTCGCCGGCGGCGTCCGGATTGGCAACCAAGGGAGCGTCAAGGGCGACGTGACCGTGTTCGGTGGCCGAATTCAGCGCGATCCCGCGGCCACGGTTGGCGGCGATGTAACCACCATGGGCGGCCCGGGCTGGATCGTTTTAATTCTTGGCGCGCCGCTTTTCTTCTTCGGGCTTTTCGTGGCGCTCGTGGTCTGGATCGTCCGACGGTTGCTGCGGCCGACGGTGCCGGTCACGGCTTAAAGAGGTACGTCGCGTCACATTCGGAGGGCGGGTTACCATCTTCTCGTCCCGAAGGTTTTCCGCACGCCAACCGTCATGTAACGGCCCCACGGGCCGTTGTTGCCGAGGTCGGCTGAGCCCAGGTTCGTGTTGCGGGCGCCCAGGCGGTCGAACAGGAAATGCTGGGTCACGCGGAATTCGAATCCTTTGTTGAGATAGATGCCGACTCCCCAGGAATGCTCGATGCCAATCGCATCCGGCGACCAGGTGTAGAGCGTCCGAGGAAGGGTTTTGCCGAACAGAAATGTAGGCGCTCCGTACACCATGAAGCGGCGCAGCGGGCCCCGGCCAAAGGGACGGACCTCCAGAATCCCTGAGAGCATATAACGCGCGAACAGACTGCAGCGGTCCTGCAGTCCGCCATTCGCCGCCACGTCGCCGGAACAGAGATTGGGATCGATCTCGTTGTGCGGCGGCGCCAGGTCGAGCTGCGCCCAGCCCCAGAACATATCGTGCGGGAAAAACATCCGGTCGCCGGGGTCGGCATCGTACCGATTGGGCTGCGAGCTGGCGCTTTGCGTAGCCTTGTCCTGTGAATCGAGGGACGAATTGAGGGGCGAATTCAAAGATGAAGACGCCTGTGCTCCCGCCAACGAGATCAATGCCGGAACCGCCAACAACCACGCCCACCGTTTCATTATGCCTCCCAGATTCCTGGTTTTCAGATGAGTGATTTCGGACTCAGGCCAGCCTGCATCCCGAGACTCGGAGGTCAGAGTTCGGAGGTAGGATCGGCGAAAGTTCGGTCGAGCAGAGCGCAACATTGTAACCCGAGGCACGAGGACAGCAGGTTCCCTTGGGAGGCCCCGGGCAAGCTCTCGCCGGCCGACAGCTCGGAATGAGAAGAGAATGGGCGGATGGTCTGCATGCCCTTGGACTCAGGCCCTGGGCTCCTTCCAGAATTCATATCCCCTGTCCGACTTATTCCATTCATAGTACGTTCACATTAGTGCAAATCTGGCTAAACCACGCCAAAACAGCGGAATGCGAGTTTGGTGCGCGGATTGCACAATGACTGGTGTACAGCAAAATCCAGGACCCTATGCCCCAAGAGATTTCCGTCTCGTACCAGGCGATTAAGAGCAAGGTTTACCGGTTAATTGATTCGCTCGTGGTGGGGGAAAAGAGCGAAGCCGAGGTGCAGGAGTCGATCCGGCGCTGGTGGGCCCTGATTCATCCCTCTGACCGGCCGATCGCTCAGAAATATCTATTGATGGTGCTGGGGCGCTCCGCCTCGGCCTTGGATTCCATGGGAGACGCGTTTCTTTCCGTCAGCAGCTGTGAAGTTCCCCGGCTGCAAATCGCCGAAGTCGTGCTTCCCGGCAAACGCATGCGGCTGCTGGAGCGGATGATGAAAGAAAGCTCCGTCCGAACCGCCGTCTAACCATCAGCGTTTACGTCAACCACGCTCCGAGACATAGATTTTACATTTCCCCGGTTGCGTTTCGCGCCGTCCCACCCGTATCTTCAATTCATCCACGCATCCGCCAAAATACTGCAGAAAAATTCGCAACCTAGGAGCCAGGAATGAGACCGTCGTCTGTCGTTCAGACCAACGAACAATCGAAAAAGCCGAGCAAACTCGGAATCTTTGTTACCTTCGGAGTACTACTGATCATGGCCACATCGCTGTTTGCAGGCTCAGGGGTCTATGGCTTCACGCTCAACTCCATCGACGGCAAACCCGCGCCGCTGGCCGACTACAAGGGCAAGGTTGTTCTGCTGGTCAACGTGGCCAGCCAGTGCGGCTACACTCCGCAATACAGCGGGCTGGAAGCCACCTACGAAAAATATAAAGATCAGGGATTCGTCATCCTCGGCTTCCCCGCCAACAATTTCGGTGCGCAGGAGCCCGGAACGAACGAAGAAATCAAGACCTTCTGTACCCGCAAATACAGCGTGACCTTCCCCATGTACTCGAAGATTTCGGTGAAGGGTGCGGATCAGGCTCCGCTGTACGCCTATCTCACCAAAGAAACCGGACCGGGCATCACCGGTGAAATCAAATGGAACTTCACCAAGTTCCTGGTGGATCGCGACGGCAAAGTCGTGCAGCGGTTCGAACCCGCCGTGACGCCGGATTCGAAGGAAGTGACGGCGGCGATCGAGAAGCAGTTGAAGTAGCAAGAGAACGCCAAAGCCCTAGAGTCGTCCTTTCCAGTACGATGGTCGCCTGTGCCCGTGGGCAACTGCGAGCACCTCTATGACATTCTCCTTTTCCCGATAGATCAGTGCGAAAGGAAAGCGTTGTACTACGAATCTGCGAGTCGCATGCTGACCTTTGGGCCAGCGATCCGGAGACTGGATTATCAACTCCAACGCTCGATCCACCTCGGCCATAAAATTAGCGGCCGCAGGTTCACTTCGTTCCAAATACCAGGCTATTGCAGATTTCAGTTCTTCCAAGGCTGCGGCGTGAATCTCAAGCGGCTTAACGGCCATTGAGCATGGCTGCTATTTGGCGGCGCGCTTCCGGCCATGGAATGGTCTTTGCGCTGCCGGAGTCCAGTTCCCGAATCCGCCGCGCGATTTCAAGGTTCCATTCTTCTTCGGCGTTAGCGTCAACGTGGTCGTCGAGGCTTTCCAGCAGCGAGCCGGCTAGCGCTGCGCGCGCCTCAGGCGGAAGCGAGAGTGCCTTTTCGAGCAATTCGGAGACTTCGCGGGTCATTCTTGCTATTTTACTCTCAAATGTCGTAGTACAGCGCAAACTCATACGGATGCGGCCGCTGGCGTATCGCATCCACTTCTTTCGAGCGCTTGTAATCCACGTAAGTGCGCAGTAACTCCTCAGTGAATACATCGCCTTTGAGTAAGAAGGCATGGTCGCGCTGCAGGGCGTCGAGGGCGTCTTCGAGCGAGCCGGGCATCGACGGGATGTTCGACAACTCTTCGGGGTCCAGTTCGTAGATGTCGCGGTCGAGCGGCATGCCGGGGTCCATTTTGTTTTCGATGCCGTCCAGGCCCGCCATCAGCATGGCCGCGAACGCCAGATAGGGATTGCAACTCGGATCCGGCGGACGGAACTCGACTCGCTTCGCCTTGGGTGCGGCCGAATACATGGGAATCCGGCAAGCCGCCGAGCGATTGCGCCGCGAGTAGGCGAGATTCACCGGAGCCTCGAACCCCGGTACGAGGCGCTTGTAGGAATTCGTGGTGGGCGCGATGATCGCCGAAAGCGCCGGGCCGTGGTTGATGAGCCCGCCGACGTACCACAGCGCAAGTTGCGACAATCCGGCGTAGCCGTCGCCGGCAAACAGCGGTTTGCCCGACTTCCACAGCGACTGGTGGGTGTGCATGCCGCTGCCGTTGTCGCCGAAGAGCGGCTTGGGCATGAACGTGACCGTTTTGCCCTGACGGTTGGCCACGTTTTTCACGATGTATTTGTAAAGCAGCATTTTGTCAGCGGAGCGCAGCAGCGAGTCGAACTTCAGGTCGATTTCGGTTTGACCTCCTGTTGCGACCTCGTGATGGTGGCACTCCACGTCGATGCCGCAGCTCTGCATGGTTAACGCCATTTCGGAGCGCAGATCCTGATAATGGTCGGTGGGCGGCACCGGGAAATAGCCTTCCCGGTAGCGAGGACGGTAGCCCAGATTGTTCGCTTCCCTGCCCGAATTCCAGCGGCCTTCTTCGGCGTCAATGTAGTAAAAGCCGTACTGCTCGCGCTGGTCGAAGCGGACGTTATCGAAAATAAAAAACTCGGCTTCGGCGCCGAAATAGGCTGTATCAGCGATGCCGGTTGCAGCCAGATGCAGCTCGGCTTTTCTCGCGATGTAGCGCGGATCGCGGTCATAGCGCTGCTTGGTCACGGGATCGACCACATCGCACACCAGCACGAGAGTTGGCACTTCGGTAAACGGATCGAGCAGATGAGAAGTGGCGTCCGGCTTGAGCAGCATGTCGCTCTCGTGGATGCCGGCCCATCCCCGGATCGACGAGCCGTCAATGCCGAAGCCTTCCTCGAATGACGCCTCTGTCAGTTGCTCGATGGGATACGAGATGTGATGCCAGAGCCCGGGAATGTCGGTGAAGCGAAGGTCGAGAATCTTCGCGTCGTGCTGGCGCGCGAAGTCGAGAACCGTCTTCGCGTTAGTCTGGCCATCAGCCATGAACACACCTTGCCGGGAAGTGATTCCCTTTCGAGATCGGGCGAACGTTTGCGGAGAATCCTGCAGCGGGCCGGCTGCTACAATCGGTCGCGTTGTGCGGAACGTTGCGCGAAACCACGAGAGTCTAAAGCCAGTTTCGGGTGCTGGCAATTCGATTGTTTTTATAGCGGGGATAACGGGACTTTATACTGAAAGCTGTCAGCTATCAGCTCTCAGCTTTCAGCTAAACCCTGGCGGATTGCTAGATATCCAAGGCGAACCGCCTTAGCTGACAGCTGAGAGCTGACAGCTGAAAGCTTTTCTATGGACTTCGACCAGCTCGAAACCTTTCTCGAAGTGGCCCGACACGCCTCGTTTTCGCGAGCGGCGGAGAAGCGATTCCGCACCCAGCCCGCGATCTCGTCGCAGATTCGTGGCATCGAGGAAGAGGTCGGCGCCAAGCTGTTCGACCGTTCCGGTGGCAAAGTTTCGCTCACCGCTGCAGGAAAGGCGTTTCAGAAATATGTAGAAGAAACGCTCGACGCCCGCAAAAGTATGATGGTGGCGATCGCCGAGATGGAGCGCGTCCCTCGGGGCGAAATTATCGTCGGTGCGAACGAGGGCACGTGCCTGCACATCCTGCCCTACGTGTTTGCCGACTTCAAGAAGCAGTATCCTGACGTTTCGGTCAACATCAAGCGCGCCGACTACGGCAAAATCCTCGAGTCGATCATCGACAACTCGGTCGACTTCGGCGTCATCTCTCTTCCTGTGACCGACCCGCGCCTGACTGTCGTGCTCATCCACCGCGACGAACTGATCCTCATTGCGCCGCCGCAGCATCCGCTGGGGAAGATGAAGTCCGCGATGATTTCTGACGTGGCCAAGTTTCCCCTGGTCGTCCCTAAGGCTGGACACACGCGCGATGCCATCGAGCAACTGTTCCATGAGAGGCGACTGAAGCCGAACTTCACCATGGAACTCGATTCCAGCGAACTGCTGAAGCGGTTCGTGGCCGCCGATGTGGGCATCGGATTCATCGCCCGCTCCAACGTCGAGGAGGATGTGCGCGCCAAGGTGCTGGCGGCGATTCCCATGGCCGACGCTCAGGTCCGCCGCGATCTGGCGCTGGTCTTCCGCAAGGACAAAGCTCTGAGCCGCGCCGCGCTGGCCTTCATCGATATCGCGGTGAAGCACAAATCCACCGAAGAATTGGCGGACATTCCAAGTCGATGAGCAAGCAATGACCAGGGCGACCTCAAAGCTTCTGCTCCCGCTCTGTATGCTTGTCACCGGAGCCTGCCTGCCCGCGAGCGCCCAACTCTCTTCCCAGAAGCCGCCGGCGCAACTGGCGCCTTCTGCGCAGAAGTTGATTGCGATCAAGGTCACCGGCAGCAAGCGCTTCCCCGAGGACGCCATCGCGGCCGCGACCGGACTGCAAATGGGCACCCCCGTCAACGATGATGACTTCAAGAAGGCCGCTCGCCGCCTTGGCGATGCCGGAGTCTTCACCGAGATCGGTTACACCTTCTCCTATTCCTCCGCGGGAACCAAGCTCGAACTGCACGTCATCGACGCCACCAAGTTTGTCCCCGTGCATTTTGAGGACTTCGTCTGGTTCACCGACGACGAACTTCGCAAGCGCGTAAAGGAGTTCGCCCCGCTGTTCGATGGAGAAGTGCCCTTGTTCGGCCGCATGGCCGATCAGGTTTCCGACGTTCTGCAGGCCATGCTGGTCGAGAATTCGATCCCCGGACACGTCGAGTATCAGCGAACCGGCAAAGCGGACGGTCCCATCGAATCGATCAATTACCATGTGACCGACGTTCTCATCCAGGTTCGCAAGATCGAATTCACCGGCGCAGGCGAAGCCGAACTTCCCGCGCTCGAAGCGGCCGGCGAGCGACTCCCTGACCGCGAATACTCCCGCGCCCGCCTGGCGCAGCTCGTCCAGAAACAGCTTCTTCCGGTGTATTACGCGCGAGGATATCTCAAGGCGCAATTCGGCGAGCCGCAACCAAAAGTGGTGAAACTGCCGGCTGCCGAAAACGAGGATGGACCCCGCAACCAGACCGTCGTCGATATCTTTTTCGCCGTAACTCCGGGCCAGCAGTACAAGCTGAAAAGCGTGGACTGGTCGGGCAATCACGAGTTCCCTTCCGACACTTTGCAGAAGATGGTGCGCGCCGAGCCCGGCCGGCCGGCCAATACCATCCGCATCGGCGACAACCTCAAGGACATCCAGAAGCTCTACGGATCGCACGGCTTCGTCACCTGCGCCATCAAAGCCGACGCCGAATTTGACGACGCTGCCGGAACCGTGGCGATGCATCTGGGGGTGAATGAAGGCTTCGCCTATCACATGGGAGAGCTGGAATTCCGCGGCCTCGACAACAGTCTGACCGCAAAACTCCGTAATGCCTGGAAGCTCCGCCCGGGCGATGTCTATGACTCGACCTATCTGAGCGAATATCTGCCCGCAGCTCTGAAGCTCCTCCCCGCCACCCTTGACTGGGATGTCGCACCGCACGTGACCGCCAATGTGCGCGACAAGTCGGTCGACGTCGATCTCATCTACTCGGTGAAAGCGCCGAAATAGTGCGACGACTCACGCGGGGCGATCAGTCCTTGTCGGCTGGTCGAGGCAGCTTGTCCGGTTTTCGGAACAAATTCACCCGCGGTTTCCGGGGCCACCACTCTCCCGGTACTATTCCACGTATTTCCCGAAAGGATTGTTTGCGACCACCGGGGCAGTTGGGAAATCAAAATGTTTTGATACACTGGCCCGCAAGCCTAAGGAGCTTTGCAAGCGACTTGGAGCACCTGGTTACCGATCTGAAGGAGAGCTGGATGAACCGTAGCTGGCGGCGTTCGATCTTCACGGTGGCTTTGACAGCGGCGGTGATGGTTTCGGCGATTCAGTTTGGTTCCAGACCGGCCTTGGCGGCCGGCAAACAAACCCTGACCGGCGAAGTGGGCGATGCCATGTGCGGCGTCAAGCACATGGAGGGCGAAGGCACACCCGCGCAATGCACGCGCACCTGTGTCTCGCACGGCTCGAAATACGCGCTGGTCGTGGGCGATAAGATCTACGTTCTGAATACCGGCGACAAGGCGGTGCTTGCGGTGCTCGAACAACAGGCGGGTAAGAAAGCTACCGTCACCGGCACGGTGGATGGTACAAACATCGACGTGAGCAAGGTGGTCGCCGCCAAGTGACGCGCCCGCATCGCGAGCGGCCAGAATTGAGATTAAAGGTTTGCCCGGGCCCTCCCCCTAATGTTATCCGGGCATAAGGCGGGGAAGCGCGCCAGCGCCTCCCCGCATTTTTTTTTCGTCTGAGCTGCAAATTCACATTTCCTTTACATAGCATTGTGTTAGATTGTGCATTCTCAACAACTTAATTTTCTTTTTGGAGGATCAACGAATTGGGCAAAGACATGGTTCCCAAGCGGATTTTCTTTACCAAGGGAGTCGGCAGACACCGCGAGCGCCTGACCTCGTTCGAGTTGGCGTTGCGTGACGCCGGCATCGCCGCCCAGAACCTGGTACGTGTTTCCTCGATCTTTCCGCCCAACTGCAAACTTCTCGCCCGCAAAGAGGGCGTGAAGTACCTGCATCCCGGTGAAGTCGTTTTTGCCGTGGTCGCCGAGAACACCACCCGCGAACCGCACCGGCTACTGGCTTCGTCCATTGGCGTGGCCATCCCCGCCGACAAGAACACCTACGGCTACTTGAGCGAGCACCACTCCTTCGGTGAGACCGAAGACGCCGCCGGAGAGTACGCCGAGGAACTCGCCGCCGAAATGCTGGCCACTACCCTCAACGTGGAATTCGATCCCGACCGCTCTTGGGACGAGAAGAAACAGATCTACCGCCTGTCCAACAAAATCGTCCGCACGGCCAATGTCACCCAGTCCGCCGTAGGCGACAAGCGCGCGCTCTGGACCACCGTGATCGCCTCCGCCGTCTTGATCTTCGACTGAGACGCGAAAACGCTGCCATCGGCACGGAAAGGGATGCCCCAGGCTTCCGCGTTCTTGGCGAATGGGTGGGTTAGCACTGTTGCCTGCCCCCACTAGGTTCCACCCCTGCTCACCTCTGATCACGGTCTGCGTCCAACCTTTATCTATAATGGATTCCGAGACGAAATATGCTGGTACGAACGGTTTCGCGCTTTCGGCTAGGACTCGCCTAAGCAACTGAATCCAATACAATTAAATGAATCTGATGGGTCGAAATCCCCATCTTATGGGGTAGAACTTTAGTAATCATCCATCTAAGCCGAATGTAACACTTCGTTAACAGGAATGAGCTAAGATTGAAGTGGTAGAAAAGACACAAATCAAGGAGTTCGTAGCAGTGGATATCGAAACACGCCGGAAGAAGCAACAGACTATGATGGTGCAGTTGGTGGAGCGCAAGGTGCGCACCCGGGCCAAGCAGTTGTACGAAACTCGCGGCCAGCAGGACGGCCAGGAGCTACAGGATTGGTTTCAGGCTGAGTCGGAAGTGCTGGATAAGAATGCTGTTGCTCCGCTCTATCGCAGGCTCAGAACCGAAACTCAAGAGATTCAAGAGAATGCCAGCCAGGCCAACACCTCCGCTCAAGATCCAACCACTTGCGAGAGCAACGCCTAAGAAAACCAACTGACCCCACCCATGTTGCTCTGCGATCTCGGCGGCCTTTCTCCGCGTTCTCAGCGATCAAAAGCTTCTGGCCGTTGTATTTCTACCTCCGTTTCGCCAGTTCCCTTTTTCCCTTTTTCGCGCCTTTTTTGGCCTTGTCCAAGCGCTCAATCACTGCCGCCACAATGATCGGCAGTCCCACCGTCGCGTCCACGAAAACTTCGCCAAACTTCCCGCCTTCTGACGGAGGCACGAATTTACCCCACGAGATCGCTTCACTGTACGGACTCCCCGACAACCCGCCCCAGTACACAGGCTCAGGACAAATCCTCAGCCCGTAGTGGTAACGCTTCAACGGCAAGTTCTCTCCCAGCCGCCTGTGCCGCAGTTCGATGAACGGCCCAAACTGCTGCGACCAGTTGCGTGGCACGCCGCCGCCGATGGTGAAGATTCCCAGTTTCTTCTGACGCAGCAAAGTCGCCGCGAAATGCTCCAGATCTTCGAACGGATCGAACCTGATTTTGTGCCTTCCCGTCGATTCGCGCAGCCGGTTGTTCAGCGCCGTGTCGAGCCCGAGTTCCGAATCGCTGAAGGCCGGCACAAACACAGGGACGCCCTGTTCGTACGCCGACTTCAGAATTCCGCGCTGCCCCTGGTCCCGCTTGGCCAAAAACTCGCCGATGGCGTGGTTCAGCTTGTAGGAGCACATCACCTCGTTGTGGTCCCACGATTCCAGCACCGCCGACATG
>DATHQJ010000120.1:0-2804 GCA_035482825.1 Binatus sp. (SeqCode)
GATCGCGCCATCGAAACGTGTCTGGAAGTCGACGACGCGCTCCCGTCCGCAGGCACAAAAGTTTTCAGGATGACGCTGTAGAAAATATTCTGCAGAAGGTAGCCGTCGTCACCCACGTTGAGGTTGTTGGGGTTGTGAATGTCGGTGGTCCCGAAATCAGGACTCTGCGGCGACTCAAAGCTGGCGCCAGCATCGCCTTTGTAAAATTTCGGACGTCCTCCCGGAGAAACCGCCGCCCGGCACAGGATTTCGGTGAATCCAGGATTCGCCGGCAGCGCGGTGATCATGAACGCCACGTCAATGTCGACTGTGCTCACCACCATGTTGCTGGTCACTTCAAAATAAACGTCCGCACCGTTGTCGTTTAAGTTGGTGACTTCCCAACCGAAGCTCGCGAAACTCGGCCCCGTCGAAGTCGCGGTAGCAGCCCCTGCCGACGAATCCAGCCCGGTGATCGTCCCCGCCAACCCCGCCAGAGCCAAACCTCTGCCCACAAAACTACGTCGATCTGCCTTCATAATCGTTGTCCTCGTAGACCACTGAACACGGCCCGATCAAGAAAGTTGTCGCGGAAGCGTTGGGGCAGTCGGCTGTCGAGGAATCCGAAAACGTTTGCACAACCGAGGAAGAGAGGGCCTTTCAGGGCCGCGCGTCCTTTATGATCAACCTGGGGCTTCAGCCCCTGACGTGAGCCCCCGCGAGCTATCCCTTCAGATACGGCAGCAACTCCTTGAAAGCCGGCGACCCCGAAGACCGCATCAGTTCATAAATCATCATCTCGGTCGAGGAAATCACCGCGCCCGCCGCTCGCATGCGGTCAAGCCCAATTTTCCAGTTCCATTCCGTGCGCGAACTGACGGCGTCCGAAGCCACGTGCACCAGGTAGCCATCGCGCAGCGCCGCCAGCGCCGTCTGCGTCACACAAATGTGGCTCTCCATGCCGCACAGCAACAGCGTATTGCGCTGTCCCGGCAGTCGCTTGAGTAGCGAACAAAAAACTTCGCTGCCGAAGCACGAGAAAAGCTGCTTGTCGATCGCCTCGATCCCCGGCTGAATCGCAGACAGCAGGGAACTGACCTCCGGAACCGTCCCGCCCAGTCCCTTCGCGTATTGGGTGCTCACCAGCACAGGAATCTTGAGAATCCCGCCCGCGCGAATCAGCAGTTGCGAATTCCGCACCAGCTGTTCCTTCTGAAAGATCGGCGCCAGCAATCTTTCCTGAATATCGATCACCAGCAGCGCGCACTTGTCAGCCTCCAGCGGCCGCCGCGCGATTTCGGCATAATCAGCCGCAGCAGAAAGATTCTCGAAAGTCGTAGCCATGTAATCTCCTCTCTAATTCATTTCAGTTCTGCGCAGCGTTCCCAGGTCGTTGCGGCCCGGCTTCCTTCAACAGCCTCGCCACACCGCCATCCAACCGGTTGACGCTAGGATCGTCGGGACGATAGCGCACCCGCACACCTGCAGACCTCCGAACCTTCCTCCGTGCAGACGCTACCCGTCTTAGTGAGAAGAGAGCAGGCCTCCAGAAACATTCTCCGGTGTAGGGTTCGTCGCGCTCTACCCAAAACTCATAGGCAACCGCCAGACGCGCCTGTGCTCGATCTCGTCCTAGACGTTCGCTGATGATTTCCGTGATCTTGCCCTCGGCCACCGGCCAGCGCCACGACCCTAGAAACGAAATTGCGTCATAGAGATCGGAAAACATCGAGATCATTAAACATTCTGTCCGCCGCCATCCCCCAGTGATTCCTTAAGGTAGGGGTGGCGTTAGCGTCAGTCCGTTTGTTGGCCGGGTTTTCCATTCCGGTTTCAGTTGGGTGGCATTCTTGCAAATTTTCGCGGGTACTTGACTTTGTACATATCTGACACTATTATGAGTGGGAGATGCAACCACCCCCAGAACCCGACCTGGAACTACGTGGCAAGCTCATCCGCAGCCTCGGAGCTCTCCGCGAAATGCTGCCCGGCTCGTTTGTCGAACGCAAACGTGCCTGCGGCCGGCCCAACTGTCATTGCGCCGACGGCAAACAGCTGCACTCGCAATATCAGATCTCGATACTGATCGACGGCAAGCCGAAAGCGCTCAATATTCCCGCAGAATTGGTGGAGAAGGTGCGCGAAAAAATCGAGATGCGCCGCCGCTTTGAGGCCGCCGCCGCCACCATCTGCGGCGTCAACCTCAAGCGGTTTCTCAAAGAGAAGCTCAAAGAAAAAAAAGAAAAAGAAGATCGCCAAGTTTGAGCCGGCACCGGCACCGGTTCGAGGCCTATCTCGACAAGGTGTTTGGCTTCTCGGATTTGGTGAGCGCTCTGCCCGAGGGACGGCAGTTTCCCCAGCACTCTTGGAAAAAAGTGTTTGACGCCGTCTTCTTGGGAGCGGCGATGCAGATTTCCAGCCTGCTGCAGATCGAAGCCGAGTGTCACCATGGGGCGCTGGCCAAGCGCATCGGACCGATCAGCGATGACACCCTGGGTTATTCGCTGGAAAGACAATCTCCCGAAGCGGTGTTCGCGCTCAGCTGTGAAATTGCTCGCCGCCTGAAACGCAACGGCGTGCTCCGCTCCGACTGGTCCCGCGGGTTGGTGGTGGGGGCGGTCGATGGCATTGAAATCTGCAGTTCGTTTGCCCGCTGTTGCGCTGCCTGTATGGAGCGGGAGGTGCAGCACAAGGTGAACGGCGAGATGCAAACCGATATTCAGTATTATCACCGCATCGTCGTCGTGGTCTTGGTGAGCACAGAGTTCCCCATTCCCTTGGGTGTCCGCTTTCAGAAGAACGGCGAGGCCGAGGTGTCCTGCGCC
>DATHQJ010000121.1:0-5909 GCA_035482825.1 Binatus sp. (SeqCode)
GCCGCGAGTTTTTCGATCAACATGACTTGGGCCCACCCGGATCCATAAATTGGCCAGAGCAATTCTAGGGCCGCCATTATTGCACCGCGCGCGAGGCTATGGGAAGCCTTTTTTCAAGGATTTACAGATATATTCATCGAACCGCGAGTCTGGCTCGAAAACGCCAGTGTACTTTCGGGAAATTTCCGCTTCGCAGAAGTCCTGAAACGGGCTCGCGAGACCCTTCTACCCATGCGTTCAGACCGTGGCTTCGGGCAGGATGTCCATGCGGTTAATCTTCGCCGCCACTCCAAATTCCGTGCCTTCTTCTTCTACCCGAACAATCGTGGCCTGGCAGCATACCCAGCACTTCTCGCCAGAGGTGAGCCCGGGGGGAAGAATCAGCACCAGCTCGACGTCGGAGCCCTTCTCCATGCGTGACTTGGTGTAGAGGAACACTCCGTTGGCGCTGACGTCGCGCGTCTCCGCGATTTGTGAAGTTTGTAGGGTTTGATCGGCGCCATGAACCGGACGCACACGCGTGGGGACACGCGTGGAGATTCTTCTGCCGCCGCGGCGCTCGGTGTCTGCCTTCATAGGGGCGATTGTGCCCACCTACTGTACACCAACCCGGCAAATTTGGATGAAGGAGTTCCGCGCCGTCGTTGGCATAAACGACGTCCCGGAACCCAAATCGGGAACTGCAGGTGCGGTGACTGCTGTGTGCCGTTAGATGATGGGCCGCTTGGCACGGGCTGCGGGGACCACCAGGGCCTGCTCCATGGTGGGCACGTTGGTGCCGCGGAGCTTGGCTTCCACTTCGTGCAGCTTATCCACCTGTTCGGTCTGATAGTAGGCCTGCACCAGCAATTCCAGAGTGAAAGGATTGTCCTGGTCTTCTTCCAGTTGCGCGATGGCTTCTTCGTATTTCTTCTGGTCCATCAGCAGTGTTCCGGCCGCGCCGTGGAACGAACTCTGAATCACGCGGTTCCGGCTGCCATTGGCCAGAGCTTCGAGCTGATGCAGCGACTGGTCGACCAGCGGCTGGTTGCCAGCGCGGGCGGCTCGCACGGCGCGGATACGCAAGATGCGCGACAGTTCTTCATCGCGGTCCGAGGCCGAAATGGTCGGGCGGTGGCTGAGAGATTCCTCAGCCAGCTTCAGATGTTTCAGAGCAACGTTGTCGTCAGCCTGATACTCGGCCATCTGGCGCAGGGCCTGCGCTTCCTGCAGATCCTGTTCCTTGGCGTGGGCGGTTTCGGCGACTTCCTGCAGGCTCTTGTCAGCGTCGGCGAACTTGCCGTCGCGAACGTACGTCATCGCCCGCTGAATGCCGTAGCTGAGGCGGTCGGCCTCGTTGTGAGCGAAACGGATGGCCTTGTCATATTCGATGCGCGCCTGCTCCTGATTTCCCATCACGGCATAGGTATCGCCCAGGCCGAGTTGCGACGACACGAAGTCGGGATCAATGGCGAGCGCGGCGCGATAGTGCGCCAGCGCGCCGTCAAAGTTTCCAGACATGCGCAACAGTTCTCCATACGAATCCTGCGGATTGGGTTCTTTCGGGAGCAGAACAACATAGCGGTCCATGGCGGCGAATGCCTTGTCGAATTTCCGGTTGCGGGCGTCAACATAAGCCAGATCGTTCAACGCCGCGGGATAGTTCTTGTCGAGCGCAAGAGCTTTCTCCATGAAGCGCTGCGCCTGGTCGTTGCCGTTCTCTCCCATCAGCCAGTTGCCCGCAAGATAGAGCAGGTGCTTGTCATGGGGATACATTTCGAGCATGTCGTTCATGGCGGTAATGCCGCCGAGGAAGTCGCCTTCCTGCACCTTGGAAATCCAGGAGACCATCAACTGCTCTCCGGGAGTGAGCTTGGGCAACAGCGCCTTGGCCTTGGCGCGAGCATCACTGACTTCCTGCGGATTGCCGCTGTTGAAGGCGATCCAGGCCCAGGCGAGGGCGAGATTGGGATCTTCTTTGACCGCGGCGCGCCAATCGTCGTTGCAGCGTTCGAGATAAAGATTCTCGTAGTCGGCAATGCCCTTCTGATACAGCTCACGCGCCTTGGCGGACGATGTGGTCACAGGCAGCGTGGCGGATTCGCCCTTGATGTGGTGCGCAAACAGAGGCGCGGCGAGACACAGAGCGAGCACGGCGACGGCGCTGATTCTCAGCGAAACGGTGCGCATCAGGTTCTCCGGAACAGAGCTTTTGTGGGGAGAGGACTACGAGACAAAGGGTAACATCGGCGTAATCGGGGGACGAGGTGACGAAAGTCGGTGCACGGTGGGAAGCTTGGGTTCGGTTCTCGGTTCTCGGTTCTCAGTTCTCGGTTCTTTGTTCTCGGCTTACGGTTCGCTTATTGGGCGGGTTCGTGTGGCTTGCGTGGAAAAATTCTGAGGCGTTTTGCGAGTCGCGGGCGCGATTGCTTGTTTTTTTGATCGATGTTACTTTTTGGTTAACCCCCCCCTCCCCCTGAGCCTATTGGAATCATTGGATTAGCGGAAAATCGCCGGCAACATCTTGGGGCTCAATCGCTTGCGGGCAAAATCTTGATAACACATGACTTTCCTCCGACTGCCAGGGATTGGTCAGGGCGCTGCCGCATGGTCATCATCTACCTACTCGAGGGCTGTGCGCAAGGTCAGATGTCACTGGGGTCTGTGGATTTCGACAAAAGAAAAGCCCCTGCCAGGTGCGGCAGGGGCCGAGAGACATAAAGATTTAGAAGAGAATCTTCAGTCCCAGCTGCATGTTGAAGGCTTCGCCAGGTCCGATGCCAGGAGCGCCGTTGAAGTCGCCGATGGTATCGGTGATGTTGCCGTTACCAGGGCTGGTGGCGCCCACACCCGAAGCGAGGTTGATGCGGTTGAATACGTTAAACATTTCGACGCGGAACTGAGCCTTAACCCGTTCCGTGATCGGGAAGTTCTTAAGTACCGACAGGTCGAAATCCCCGAAACCCGGGCCGTAGATCTGGTTGCGGCGCAGGTCGCCACCGAAGACGTTCGGTCCTGAACAAGGAGCGGTCCCGCCGTCCGCCGCCGGCAGACAGAACGCACCCGGATTGATCCAGTTGACGCCCGTGAACCCACCGACGTTCCGCTGGAAGCTATGCGACACGCCGGCGAACGGATCGCCGATAATGTCATAGCCCGTGCGCACCTCATCGAGAGGCTGCCCGCCGTGGAAGGTAAACAGACTGTTGACCGACCAACCGTGCGTAAGCCACTGCGGTCCACGGTCTGAACCTTGGATATCCCACGTAAAAGTGCCGGACAGATTCTGCCGGGTATCGAAATCGCCGTTGCCATACTCGGCAGCCGGATTGTTGCTGTCGAAAGGAATGGCACCGCGATAGGCGCTGATGTTGTCCAGTTCGTGCGCCCAGGTATAAGCAAACGACGAACTCAGCCCGTGCCACGCCCTTAACCGCAGCGTGCTCTGCAGCGCGTTGTAGTTCGAGTTGCCGATGCTGTTGAGTTGGTTGATCACGCCGAAGTTCGGGTACTGGTAGTTCGGAGCCGTACCGATGAACTTACCCTCAGTGGTCATCCCGACGCCGGGTATAGGACTGAGGACCGTCGCCCCACCAGGCAGTTGGTTAATGTCGAGCATGATCGAGAGCTTGTGGCCCACGCTTCCCACATAACCCACTTGCCACACCGCGAACCCGTTGCCAAAGCTCTTCTGGACATTCAGGTTGTAGTTGTAAAAATACGGCGTGCGGAAATTCTGGTTGACTCCGAAAACGTTGAAGACGGATGACGCTCCCTGGCTCTGGCAGTCCGAAGGATTCACGATGCTGTTTCCCGTGACGCAAGTAACGACTCCCGGAAAAATGGGCGTGTTTGACTGCCAAGTATAGTTCGACCTGTTGTACAAAGAGACAGGCTTCGGGCCTGCCGGGTTATCCTCGAGACCATCGGCGCCTCGTGGGGGCCGGAAGTCCAGGAACGGGTTCATGTTGATCTGGTCATAAAACACGCCGATACCGCCGCGGATGACTAGATCTTCGCGGCTGGTCGGCCGGTAGGCAAAACCCAGGCGCGGAGCGAAGTTGTTTTTGTCCTGAGGAAAAACGTTGCCGATTCCGTTGCCCTGAACCACCTCTGCTTTCCCGGGGACAAAGAGCGCGATGTCCTTGCTGCCATTGTGCAGTGGGCCGTAATAGTCCCAGCGCAGGCCCCAGTTGACATTCAGCCGTCGCGTGACCTGTATAGAGTCCTGCCCAAAGAAGTCAACCCCGTTGACCACAACTTTTCGCTCGGCATCGCCCACCGTGATGCCCGATGATGAAACGTCACCCGCGAGGAAATCGGCCAGGGCGCATGTGAGATCGCCAGAAGTGACGCATGTGCCCGACCATGCAGTTCCGGGATAGCTTCCGGTAAAGCTGAAGGTCCCGAGGGACCCCCGGTAGTAGAACTCGTCCACGCGGCCCTGGCGGAACTCGCCGCCGAAACGGAACTGATGTTTGCCCACGTTGTAGGAAACGATGTCAGCCAGCATTCCCGTGATGTCATTGCGGCCCTCGGGCGGCGTAATTCCAACCTGCTCAAAGCCGGCGATCTGTAGATTGGGCGCGCCCAGGATCGGCTTTCCGTTGATCAAGGCATCCGGACTGAGGTCCAACCCGTAGGAACTCGTATTGAAACTGTGGTTGGCGTCGTTGAAGACCTGATTGAAGTAGTTCACGCCGAACAGCAATTGATTCGTCATTTTCGGCGTCAAGACCGAGTTGAGCGTAGCCGCGTAGTTGTAGACGTGAATGGGGGCCTTCTCAAAGTAGAAGGGATCGTTCGAGCTCGCCGTGGCCAGTGCGGCGCTGCCGCCGAGCGGAGCGATCTGGTCGCCCTGACCGCCGTACCAGCGGATGCTGAAGTGATTTTTCTCGTTGAAGTTGTGGTCGAACTTGATCAGGCCGTTATAGCTGTAGCCGATCGACGGGTTGGTCGCGAAGAAGTTTCCCACTTTGGCCGGCAGATTATTGATCACGCTTGGCCAGAGATTCGCCACCAGTTGCTTCGAAATCGGGCTCTCGGAAACCCCACCAGCACTGAGAAGGGCCAACGCATTGTTTTGATAGGCGACTGACGGTTCCGTGTTCAACCCCGAAAGTCCAATCGTGTATTTCTGCTTTTCGAAGGTAATAAACCAGAACGTCTTGTCCTTGATAATTGGTCCGCCGACCGAGAAACCATAGTTCTCGTTGCGCAGTGGAGGCTTGCTGTTGGGCAAGCCCTCCGACGCCAACAGGCCCGGGTTGAAGAAAGGCGTGGACGCGCCAAAGACGGTGTTGCGGTTGAAGTAATAGGCGCTGCCGTGAATCTGATTGCCGCCGGACTTCAGCACAACGTTAACAATGCCGCCGGCGTTGCGTCCGCCTTCGGCGTTGGAGTTGGTCTGGGCCGCGAACTCGTCGATGGCATCGAGCGGCATGATAACGCCGGCGATGCCGGACACGCCGCCCTGATTCACGGCAGGAATGTTGTGCCAGAAGTCGTTGTTGTCGACGCCGTCGATCTGCCAGTTCATCTGGTTGGCGCGAGTGCCATTGAGCGAACCGAATCCGCCCACGGAGTATCCACCGTAGCCGGGCTGGACCGCGGCGAACTGCGTGAAGTCGCGCCCGTTCATGGGCACGTCCTCGACGGATTCCGTGGGCAGGATGTTGTCCTGCGCGGCGGTCGTGGTGTCGAGGACTAGAGCGGCGGCGGAGACTTCCACTGAGGTGCCCGCCGATCCTACCTTCAGCTTGACTGGCAGGGTGTAGGCGCTGCCGGCTGTGACTTCGATTTTTTCCACCTTGACCGGGCTGAAGCCCTGGGCGCTGACCGAGATGGTATAGGTACCGAGGATCAGATCCTGGAAGGAAAACTCGCCACCGCTGGTGGTCGTCGCCTCGTGCACCGCAGCGGTCGAATCA
>DATHQJ010000122.1:0-3887 GCA_035482825.1 Binatus sp. (SeqCode)
TCCACGAGGTGCTGGGACATCGTCTCGAAGGTCACCGCCAGCGCGGGGAACAGGAAGGCCAGACTTTTACCAAGAAGGTTGACCAGTCCGTGCTGCCGGACTTCCTGACAGTGGTTGACGATCCCACCCAACGCAAGCTCAATGGAATGGATCTCGGCGGCTGGTATGAGTACGACAATGAGGGCATGCCCGCGACCCGCGTCGAAGTCATCAAGAACGGCATTCTGAAAAGCTTTCTCATGTCGCGCATGCCCATCAAGAATTTTGCCAACTCCAACGGGCACGGCCGCTCTCAGCCTGGCCTTATGCCCACCGGACGCCAGGGCAACCTGATTGTGTCGTCCTCCCGCACCGTGAAAGACTCCGAGTTGCGGCAAAAACTGATCGACGAAGTGAAGAAGCAAGGCAAGCCCTACGGTCTTTACTTCGAAGACATTCAGGGAGGGTTCACTCTCACCCAGCGGTCCATGCCGCAAGCTTTCCAGGTGCTGCCCGTGCTGGTGTGGCGGGTCTATGCCGATGGGCGGCCCGACGAACTGGTACGGGGCATCGATATTGTCGGTACTCCGCTGGCCGCGCTCAATCGCATCCTGCTCACCGGCGAGAAAACCGAAATCTTTAACGGGATCTGCGGCGCCGAGTCGGGCCAGGTGCCGGTCGCGGCTGCCGCCCCGGCAATGTTGTTCTCGGAGATTGAAGTACAAAAGCGCGCCCACTCCCTCAACCGCCCGCCCATCCTGCCGTCTCCCTTGCTGGACGAAGCAATTCCTGGGAAGACCGCGGGAGCAGAACCTGGGGCAAAGCCGGGGGCAAAACAATGACCGTGATTCCGACCATGACAACAAGACTGGCGAAGCGGATCGTCCTCCTGCTCGTACTCGGCGTATTGTCCACTGCGGCGTTCGCCCAGCCGAAACCCGGGCCGGCCGGCGACGACATGGTGCTCTCCGCCATGCGCGCCGAATTGGATCGCTCCAAGGCGCAACTGAAGATGGAGAACGTGGCCGCGCCTTACTACGTTGAATACCGGATCTTCGAAGTCGATCAATATTCCGCCGAGGCCTCATTCGGCGCTCTGCGCATGGACGTGCGTTCCCGCTTTCGTCTGGTGCGGGTCGTGGTGCGCGTGGGCGACTACAAACAGGACAGCTACTCCGGACAGGGTCAGGGCACCATCGACATCATGCCGCTGGACAACGACATGCTGGCGCTGCGTCACCAGTTGTGGCTCGCGACCGACCGTGCTTATAAATCCGCCGCCGAAGCGTTGACCGCCAAGCAGGCACAGTTGAAGCAACTCACCGTCGACCAACCGGTCGACGATTTTGCTCACGCCGAGCCGGTGCAATCGATTGGGCCGCTGGTCGCCCTCGAGTTCGATCCCGAACCCTGGAAGCGGATGCTGCAGGATGCGTCGGCACTCTACAAAGGTGATCCGGACATCGAGTCGTTTGGATCAGGCTTAAACTTCCACGCGGTGAACCGCTACTTCGTGAATTCCGAAGGCACCGTCGTGCGCAGCGGCCAGACGTTCTACGAAATGACCGTCGCGGCCAGCACTCAGGCCGCCGACGGCATGAGCCTGGCCCGCGATTCCGCATTCACCGTCGAAAGCATGAAGGAACTTCCGTCCGCCGCGGAGTTCACCGCCCGGGCCGCGAAGCTGGCCGCCAGTCTTAAGGAACTGCGCGCCGCGCCCGTGACGGATGAGGAATACCGGGGACCGGTACTGTTCTCCGGCGATGCGGCTGCCACCGTTTTTGCCGACTTCGTGGGCGAGAACATTCTGGGCCGCAAGCCGGAACTGGGGAAGAACTCGCGCACCACCGGGGCTTTCGCGGCCAGTTACAAAAGCCGGGTGCTGCCGGAGTTTCTTTCCGTAGTCGCCGATCCAACGATCTCTTCCGCTCACGGGCAATCGCTTCTGGGCCATTACGCGATCGACGACGAAGGCGTCCCGGCACAACGCGTTTCGCTCATCGAAAAAGGCAACCTCGTAAACTATCTGATCGGCCGGGAACCGATTCGCGACTTTCCCGCATCCAACGGCCACGCTCGCGCCCAGGTTCCCACGGGCATTCCGGGCCCCCACAACAGTAATCTGATTGTCACGTCTTCCCCGGCGACTTCAAAAGAGGACCTGAAGAAAAAGCTGATCGATCTGTGCCGGCAGCGCGACCTGCCCTACTGTTTCTATGTTGAGACTTTTGGGCCGAAGCTCGCTCCTCGCCTGCTCTACAAAGTCTGGACCAAAGACGGACACGAGGAACTGGTGCGGGGCGCGGCTTTTGGAGATCTGGACATCCGCGCCTTGCGGAGCAACCTGATTGCCGCCGGAGACGAAGCCTACGTCGACAATCGCATGCAGAATATTCCGCACAGCATTGTGGCACCGTCCATCCTGTTCGACGAACTCGAAGTGAAGCGCGCCAACGTGAACAAGGAAAAGCTGCCGGAATATCCGGCTCCAGCAGTAAGCAAATAAAGCACGCTCCCACCTTACGTTACGGCGACTACCGCGACCATCGCTGCCGACGCCGCATCTTCTTCCGCTTGCAGGATGCGGTACCAGGTGAACATGATCAGCAGGGTCAGCCGGCTGGCGGGCACTGCGGATCCTTCTTGCACCTCGACGGTTTTTTCGCGCCTGTGCAACTGCAGCAGAGTTTCGCCGCTGTTCGCGATCACGCTCCAGACCGGTCGCCACCATCCCTTGCACTTCAAGTGAAATGTCTGGCCATCGGCGAAGGTCAGCGTGCCGCCGCTGCCCCATGATGATTTCAAGGTTGCGATCGGCTGCAGGGAAGCCGAATCCAGAATCCTAGCGCCGCTCCCCAGACATCCGCCGCGGCGAAACGTCCAGTTGCCGGCCTGTGTTTCCGCCAGAAAACTGGAGGAGAACCATCCCGGCCGCCGCAGAGTGCCGACGGCTTCGCCGTTGAGCTTGAGTTCGTAATCGCGACTGTGAGGAATTTTCGACCAGGTGAGCCCGCCGGAAATCGCGGCTGAAGAAGAGAGAGGAATCATAAACACCTCCGTGAAGGCATTCGATCCGATTCCATGCTAGCAGGGGAGTGTTAATAACGCGTGAATGCGGATGCACCGCCGGAAACGCTTGATTACGATGCTGGTACGGCGATGTATCGCCAGCGACTCCGCCGCACGGGAGGAGTCCTGCAGACCTATAACCGGCGGATATACAACATTTGCTACCGTTTCGCCGGATCGGCGACGACGCGCAGGATTAGGAAGCGCTCATCTAGAAGATCGGACACTTCCAGCCAAACTTCACTCCGCCGTGGTAGCAGCCGATGCATTGGCGCTCAGTTTGGAAAGCGAAGGGATCGCACCGATCACGGCCAAAAACCGCACGCTGTCGATCATGTGCCAGACCTCAACACACTTTCCCTGCGCGAACAGATGAAGCAGCACTCCGGGAGCGACAATAAACTTGCCGGTCGCGGCAAACCCCATGTACTCGCCTTTGTGCGTGCCATAGAAAATATACCGGTGAGCCACTTTTTCGCCGTCGCCAAAAATATCCTGACTATCGATGCGCAGATCGGGAAAGCCCCGCAAAAGTTGCTGGAAATGCTCTCGCAATCCCGCGACCCCGCGCTTGGTGCCGAAGCCGTGATGCAGGACCCCCTTGTCATAAAGCTTCAGGTAGCCCTCCAGGTCCTTCCTGCTGAACTGCTCCCCGGCAAGCTGGATGGCTTTTACGTTCTCGTCTCTCGGCATCCGTGTCCCCCAGGCTGAGTGCTAAGCAGCCTCACGAATTCTACGTTTATTCTATCGGCCAACATTAGCCTTCACTATAGCGAGATCCCGGCCGAACCCAGCTATGCAACCCTGTCCCGGCACCGGCAAAGCAGAGTTCCCCAGGT
>DATHQJ010000123.1:0-5408 GCA_035482825.1 Binatus sp. (SeqCode)
GATCGAGTCATGCTCACTTGGACGATTCCCGGCGTGACGACGGATCGGCAGACGGTTCGCAACCTGGGGCCGACGCGAATCTGTAGAAGTCTGGCGGCGGTGTTGGCGCAGTGCGGAACGCCGGTGGGGGAGGGTCCAGCGCAGCCAGTTGCAGCTGAGGCGGTTCCATCGCGGCCCAGCCCGGTCTTCGCGAAATCTTCCAAGAAGGTGGCAGCGTCGTATACGGATGCGCTCGCGAGTCAGATTACGAGCGACGATCCTGCCGCATCGATTACTTACGCCATTGAGGTGCTCAACAGCGAGGGCCGTGCAGCCGGGTTTTCGAATCAGGTGCGGGTCTCGCTGGTTCGCACTTTGCCGCCGCCACAGGATTTTGCCGCTCGGGTCACGAGTCAGGGAGTTGTGCTGAACTGGACGAGCGAAGTTCCGCCCGCGGATTCCACGAAAACGTTGCACTATGTCTATCGTGTTTATCGGCGTGCGGAAGGCAGCAAGGAACAGATTCTGGCGGGTGAAATTCCGGCGGGAAGCGAACGCCATCTGACTTTTACCGATTCGGGCATCGAGTGGGAAAAGACCTACGAATATCACGCGGACACAGTGACCGTGATGGCGCAGGAAAACAAAGCTGAGGTGCAGGTCGAGGGCGATGACACGCCTGAGATCAGAGTATTTGCCGACGATGTTTTTCCGCCCGCCGTTCCTTCGGGGTTGCAAGCGGTGGCTTCCGGTCCGGGGCAGAAGGCGTTTATCGATCTGGTATGGGCGCCGGTGACTGATGTCGATCTCGATGGATACAACGTTTATCGTCGCGAAAGTGGGACGGCTGCGGTGAAGGTGAACGCGGAACTGCTGAAGACGCCGGCATACCGGGATGATTCGGTCGCCTCGGGGAAAAGTTATACGTATTCGGTGACTGCCGTTGACGTGCGCGGGAATGAGAGTGTCCGGTCGGAGGAGGCGGGGGAAACGGTGCCGTGATTCGCTATGGGGGCTGAAGCCCACGATTATTGTCTGGTGCTTTACGCGGCCCTAAAGGGCAGATCTTCCACGGTGACGAGGAAGGTTTACTTTCGCTCCCGCCTGAAAATATTTTCTTTCTGTTTTGCCTCAATTTCAGCAGATATGGTTAGATAGATTGCTATGAGATATTGCCGATTTCAATTCAATGGCCAGGCCGAGTACGGGCTGGTTGAGTCCGTTGCGGGCCGGGACGCGATTGTGCGCGTGCTGGTTACCGCGCCCGAAGAAGCCGACGGGGACATGGAGAGTTTGCGCACGCGGCGCATTGAGGCGATTCCGCTGGAAGAGGCGGCTCTGCTGCCTCCGGTGCGTCCGTCGAAGATTGTGTGCGTGGGGCGAAATTATCGCGAGCACGCGGCGGAGTTGGGGCACGATGTGCCGACGGAGCCGCTGATTTTTCTGAAAGCTACTTCGGCGCTGCTGGCGCCGGGAGGAGTTGTGCGGCGTCCGAAGATTTCGCAGCGCGTGGATCTTGAGGGCGAGTTGGGCGTGGTGATTGGCAAGACTTGTTATCAGCCGGCTGCGGATGCGGATATCCGGCAATATATTTTGGGATACACGTGCGTGAACGATGTGACGGCGCGTGATCTCCAGAATAAAGATGGGCAGTGGTCGCGCGCCAAGGGCTTTGACACGTTTTGCCCGGTGGGGCCGGTGGTGACGGACGAGATTGATCCATGTTTCGGAGTAGGGGCCGGAGTGGGCGTGAGGACACGGGTCAATGGTCAGATCAAGCAGGATGGCAACACGCGGGATTTTCTCTTTGCGCTCGACGTGGTGATCCGACATATCTCGCAGGCGATGACTTTGTTTCCGGGGGACTTGATTCCTACGGGGACGCCTGCGGGCGTGGGGCCGCTGGTGGCGGGGGATGTGGTCGAGGTCACTGTGGCGGGTGTAGGAACGTTGACGAATTCGGTGGTGGACGAATAAAGGCTCGTCCGGCTCGCTCCACCAAACACTCCAAGTCGGTTCGGCTAGCGGTCGGATGCCTTGGTGGGCAAACTCGTGATGTACTTCTCGATGACTTTCCGCAAATCGGAAAAGAAAAAAGCGCCCCAGACCGCTGTGCCTTGAAAGCTGAATGTCTCGGAGTTGTGTGAGTCCACAAAGACGGGGTACTCAAACAGCGACCAGTGCTTCCGAGGCGATGATGAGACGTACTGCACCAACGCACCATCAGGGTTAGCGCCGACGATTACCGGAATGATCATGTAACCAAACTGCATGCCTCTCAACAACGGTATCCAGTTGGCATGTTTGCCAAATCGAAAGCCGGATTCAAAGAGCGCTTGAATATCCTGTGTCTTTGCTTTGTCCAGTTGCTGAACGACAATATGTTGAGACAAAATTACAAGCCCCTTCCATGAGAAATATGTTTTCGATGCTGCAATCTTGGCTGTGGGTCCGTTCGGGAGGGTCACTTCACGAGAGACCTTGTAGCCACCCTCGCTCAACCGTCGCGCAATACTTTCAATGATGTCTTCTGTGGTCGCCATCGCATGTCCCCCCCGACTTCCGAACACCGCATTGTAGCGCCCGCGCGGAGCGGTCGACGCCGAATGGCGGAGCCTCTGCCCAGGGCTGCAACGTCGAGTTCAATGACATGAACAATCAAGAATCGCGATCATGAGTTCCCCTACTGCAGGCGGAAGCGTTCCTTCATCAGGCGCTGCAGGCGCGGTTTGTAGAGCAGGTCGTAGGCCAACTCTTTGTCGGGGAACATGGCGAGGGCGGCGCGCTTGGCTCCGGCGGCCAGTTCGGAGGCTTCTTCTACCGTGAGGTTGGGGTCCTGGCTGATGACGGACATGACCATGCTGATCACCAGTTGCAGGCGGCGGATTTTTCGGGATTCTTCTTCGCGCTCGCGGAGAGACTGTTGCTCGGCGATGGGAAAGCTCGGTCGGTTCCCGGCGTGCTGGTGAGTGTTCATGGGTCCCTTTTTATGTTCCCCTTTTCTGACCTGCCGCTTGGATGACGCGACGCGGCCCGGCGTTGCCGCGGTGTTAGGTGCATTGTCTCGCAGACGGGGAAGAATGCAATTGCCCGAAGGTGCCGTTCTTGATCCGCTGAATCGTGTGGACTTCCGGATGAAAATCCTCACTTCTCGCAAAAGACGCAAGAAATGGGTACCCGGCTGAAGCATCAAAATCCCCACCCCTTCGGCAAGCTCAGGGCAGGCTCTCTCGCAAAGAACGCGAGAAGGGTGTGGCAACCAGCGGACTGCGGCGGAGGTTCGCTCCGCGGACAGCCCTGGGGCGGCTGTCCCCACATGAGGGAGGGAGAGTAAAATCAGTGTCTACACGGACTCGGCCCTCTTCGGGGCGGTTCCAAAATTGGAGAGGTCATGGCTGAACCTGGCAATTCGACCGCTGACGCGCGGTCCCCTAACCCGAACGAGAAGCTGGTGAAGGTGTTTGATTCGGAGCAGGAATCGGAGGCGCTGGTGGTGAAGGGGTTGCTTGATTCGGAGGGCATTGACAGCGATCTGACTTCTGCATCTCTGGTGCAGGATGCGTTTCCGGGGCTGGGCGGGATGCTGATCCTGGTGCGCGAGGAGGATGCGGAAGCGGCGCGGCAGTTGATTGCGGAGCAGCAGCGATCCTCTTCGATGCAGTCGTCGGCAGAAGACGATGACACGACGGCGGAGATTGCGATCATTGAAGAGCCGCCACCGAAGGCGTGACCGAGTGGCCGTCGAGATAGAAGGTGACGGCTCCGTCGAGATCGGTGCGGTAGACGCGGGCTCGCGCGTCGGCCAGGCGGCCGAGAATTTCGCTGCGTGGCAGGCCGAACGAATTTCCTGATCCTACTGAGATGATGGCGAACTGGGGCTTGGCTGCGGCGAGCAGTTCCGGGGTGGTGGCATTGGCGCTGCCGTGATGGCCGATTTTGATTAAGTTCGCGGTGGGATGATGGAGCGAAGCTACGTGCCGCTCCTCTTCCTTTTCCGCGTCTCCTTCCAGCAGAACTGACGAATTGCCGTAACTCACGCGCATCACCATCGAATCTTTATTTTGGGGCTTAGGGCCCGCGGGCCAGTCGCGCGGCGGAAACAGCACCTGAACTTTCGCTCCGCCGAGATCGAACTCGTCTCCCTCCCAATGGCGCACGACTTTGACGCCGAGCGACTCCGCCGTGGCGATCACGTTCTCAAGAGCTTGACTGGGCGGCAGCAGGCCGACCCACAATTCCTTGGGATGAAAATTTTTCAGCACTGCGATCATGCCGCCGATGTGATCGGAATGGCCGTGCGTGATCGCGACGGCGTCGAGGCGCGAGATGCCGCGCGTCCAGAGATAAGGAGAGACGACGTCTTCGCCGAAATCGAGTTGCGAACCGCCGGGGCCGATGGGACCTCCGGCATCGATAAGCAAGGTTGGGCCTTGCGGAGTTACCAGAAAAGTGGAGTCGCCTTCGCCCACATCGATCGAAGTAACCTCTAATACTCCGGGACGCGTGCGTGGGCCGGCCGGAATGAATGCGAGAACGAAGGAGGCTGTGAGAATCGCCGCGAGTCCGGCTGTTGCGACGAGCGGGCGCCGGCGCGCCGACCACATTGCCAGCACCAAGGCGGCTGCGGCCAGCGTAATCATGACCACGGAGGGCGTGGGAACTCGCAGGTCGGCCAGATGGAGCGCGCCGATTCGCAGGGAGCCCAGGCCGTGCACGGTTCCGGTGATGCCGTTGAGGGCCAGCGTCGTCAGGAATACCGGGACTTTTGCCAGCCAGGGAGAAACGCAGCCTAGAGCCAGAGCGGCTGCGGCGGCGGGCATCATCAACTGGGTTAACGGGACGACGACCAGGTTGGAGGGTAATCCGATGGTGGTGGCGCGATGAAAGTAGTACGCCATGGGCAGGGCGAGTCCCATCTGCATGACGGCCGAGACGAACAGCAATTCCCACGCACGTAGAAAGAATGCCGTCGCGCCGCGGACCAGGCGGTGCGACCACTTTTTTCCCACGAACAGCGCAACCCGGGCGGCGATGAATTGCAGGTCCACGCGGAACTGGGCCACACGCGGGGGAAGCTGGGCAGCGTAATTGTTTGAGTCCCAGTTGGCGAGCGCCTGCTTCTGCAGTTGCGAGGTGCGCTGCAGAATGGGGATCGCAATGGCGGCCACGATCAGCACACAGACAAACGTCATCTGAAAGCTGGCCGTGAAAAGCTGGCGCGGGTCGAGGATCAGGAGTGCAAGCGCCGCAGCACCGAGTGCGTTGACCATGGCGCGATCGCGGTATAGCAGACGCGTTCCTAAATAGATAGCGCACATGAGCGTCGCGCGCCAGACCGGAGCGCCGACTTCAGTGGTGAAGGCGTAGGCGGCGCAGAAAGCTACCGTGAGCAACGTCGCAGGGATATCGCCCACCCGCAGGCGGCGCAG
>DATHQJ010000124.1:0-6647 GCA_035482825.1 Binatus sp. (SeqCode)
GTTCCGCAGCTTCATCGAACTGCAGCGCATTGATCCTGGCTTCGACCCGCACCGAATGTTGACCTTTCAAGTTGACGGGAATCCTGGAGGCGGAGACTCGCCAGAAAAGCGAGCTGTCTTTATCCGTCAAATCCAGGATCGCTTGGGGGCCATCCCAGGAGTTGAGCGCGCAACGGCCTCGGACCCTTTTCCGTTGGCGGGAGGCTTCAGTCCGATACGATGGGGCACCGGAGAAGCGCTGTCGGACGCCAGTAAATTTCAAGCCACCGATCACGAAATCGTTCTCCCCGGCTACTTTGAAACCATGCGCATGCCGTTGCTGGCTGGCCGTTTTTTTACTGACTCTGACAACCTGCCCGGACGCAATGTAGTGGTGATCGATGACGTCCTCGCGAAGAAAGCTTTCCACGGGCAATCCGCCGTGGGCGGGCGTATTCTGATTCGCCTTCGTACGCCCGAGCCGGAATGGGTGGAAGTAATTGGCGTGGTGGCGCATCAGCATGCCGTCTCGCTGGCCGAGCCAGGCCGCGAACAAGTCTACTTCACGGATGCGTTTGTAGGATCCGGCGACGTGAATTCCTGGGCGATTCGGACCAGCAACGATCCGGTAAATTATGGAAACGCAGTTCGTGCCGCTGTCAGAGAAGTAGATTCGCATCTCCTGGTCACGGAAATGCAACCGGTTGAGGCTCTGGTCGCTCACGCGCAGGCTGGCACCCGTTTCGCCTTAGTCCTTATCAGTGTGTTTGCGATCATCGCGGGCGTGCTCGCCGGAGTAGGTCTGTACGGCGTGCTGGCGACTGCGGTGCGGCAACGCACGGCCGAGATCGGGGTACGCATGGCGTTGGGCGCCGCGCCAAACCGGATTTTCCAGCTCGTGGTTGGGCAGGGACTTCGCCTCAGTGCGATCGGTGTTGCCGCAGGATTGATTGGCGCATTTGGGCTAACCCGACTTTTACGCGCAATGTTAGTGGGCGTTCAGCCGACCGATCCGGCGACTTTCGGCGTGGTAGCCATACTGTTCTTGATGGTTGCGGCCCTGGCATCGTGGGTGCCGGCTCGCCGAGCGGCGGCATTGGATCCGGCCCGAGCACTGCGCGAAGAATAAGTCAGCATCCATTTCCTTGCCGGACCGACGACCGGCCCCGGGGCCACATGCCGCCGCTATTCGCCGTTGAAAATCCGGTGACGGCGGATTATTTCACCAGCGAGCAGACTAGAAGATCCGCTTCCCTAAAGGTGAAAGAATCCAATCGTGTCATCCGTAACAGCGTCACTGCCCATCACGTAGAAGTTGTTAGGCCCCACGACGTAGAACACCAAGTGATCGCCGCCGAACACGGGCAGGTTGACCGTCGCGGTTCCCCTCCCCGCCGCGTCCACGGTGTAGGTGCCGGTCAGCGCGCCGGAGATCGTTCCGTTATTCAGAGTGATCGCAGCCACGTTATTCGGTGAAGCGGAGACGGGAGAAAACCACGTGCCCCCCGCGAACGTTCCGTTGATTGAAGAGTTGTCGAAGGGGCCGCTGGATTGTGCTTCAAAGAAACCGAATGCGACGTTGCCTGAGTTCTGCAAAATGTAGCCGTCATTCATGCCGTCCAGGTAGAGAACGAAGTCGCGGTGCTGTCCGCCCGAGGTATACGACATCGTAGTCCTACCGTTGCTGGCGATGCTGTAGGTGGCGCCGCCAATCGTCTGATTGAGATCGGCGACACCACCGGAAACCGAGTCCAATTGCAGGCTGAAAGTTCCGGCACCGCTATCGAAGCCGGAAGCAAGAGCGAGAGATGTGTCCGATTGCCCCGCCAGCTCTCCCCATGTGCTCCATACCACGGGAGCGTTCAGAAATCCATTACTGTAGGTTCCGGCGCTGTTCTGGACATTGATAAAACCGGCCAACTGCGGACTGGAGCCGCCCGAGTCGATATCAACCGCGAATCCAAGCTGAGACGAGACGACATAGACGGCAAGATTAAGCGTCTGCGCCCCCAGGTTTAAGGTCACGGTTGACCGGGAATACAGATCGGGAACACTGACATTTCCGGTGATTGCGACACTTGAAGTGACGGCACCGTTGTCGTTCATGTCCCCCATTCCTGAGCTGAGAGTACCTGGGTTACTGAACAGGTTGTTAGTGTCGGTAAACCTGCCGAGAAGGCTCATTCGCTCTCCACTGGAGTCGTTGCCGATCAATGCGAGGATATAGTCCCCGCTAAGAAAGCCGCCGGGAGGAGCGAAATTAAATCTGCCCGATCCCGAAATCCCATTCGCATCCCCGGATTCAGCCATCTGGCCGCGTACGCCGGGGGCGGGAAGCGCTTGAGTGGCAAAGGTGTAGGTCGATGTTCCGGCCGCGGTTGTGACAGTGAGCGTTCCCTCATTGGTAGTGGAACCGTTCGTGCACGAACCACCAGTGATAACTTGAGCCGGGCGAGCGACCGTCAGGTCTTTGAAATCCTCTTCGCCGCTCACCTTCCCGTTGGCATCCACTCCGAATTCTCCTCCAAGAGTAACCGGGCCATTGCTGTCAAAGCCGGTGAAGAAAAAATTGTAGGTACCGAACAAGACGCAGGCAGACGAAGTGAAGGGGCTGATCGTGAGCGTCAATGGGTTCGACGGATTGGTCCTGGGGGTCGGAATGGTGGCCACGATCGCGGCGCTACCGGGATTGGCAATAAGGCCCGCGGCGATCTGAACGGTCACCTGAGTCGAAGAGATAAACGTGTACTGTCCCAGAGCCGTTGTGCCATTCCAAATAAGCGAACCGCCAGACACGAATCCGGAGCCGTTCACCGTCAGGGTAAAGGGAGGACTGCCAGCGGGCACACTGGCGGGCGAGAGCGAGGTCAAGGTCGCACCCGGAATGCCTTTCCCGCCGCCACCACCGCCTCCGCCTTGGCCGGTCATGCACGCCGATCCTGCAAGCAGAGAAATGCCCAGCCCAAGGCAGAGAAAATACTTACGTACCTGTTGATGCATGCCATTCGTTGGGCGGCAAGAAATACGGCTGGTTTTATACGGCAGAATAGGGCGCGGCAGACCGAGGGACACTGGTCCTCCTCCTGGCTAACCGAGAAACTCAACCGAGAGCTCAACAAAGAAGGCGAGGAGCGCTGCCTGGGCACCGCCCCAGAAAATTCCGCTCGGATCCCGGATTGCCTGTCAGTTTTAGCTAACGATAAGGCCGCTTATTCCCGTCGCTGTCGAAAAGAATCGTAATCGGGGAAGAATCCTACACCGTCCGGGCCATCTCGGGAAAGAAAAACAAGCGTACCAATCCAGCGATCCCGGATTGACAGTCGGCTGACCCGGAAAACGCCCCAAAGGCACGACGACTCCTTCCGGGTTGCGAAGCCACTCATTCTGATCTAAGATTTTCCCTGTCCGCTGGAGAGTGATTTATGTCCAAACGGGCCCTGCACATCGCGCTGTTCCTCCTGATTTTTGTCGCGACATCTCTCTTCTCGCAAGATCAGCCAAAAGTTGCGCCGCTGCCCTTTGATCCGCTGGAGCTGGCGACTGGACCGACGGTCGTTCCCGACACTCCGGAAAAGCGCGCCGCGCTGCTGAACCTGCTGGAGCGAGCCCGGCAGAACAGTGCCATGCACACGCCGGGCACGGCGCCGTTCACGCTCAAAGTATCATTCAATTCGACTGGGGGAGATTCGCACAGTCAGGGTTACGGCGAACTGGAAGAGACCTGGCTCAACGGCCAGACCTGGCGCTGGTCGGCGCGTCTGGGCGATTATTCGCAGCTCAGGATTTTCTACGAAGGCACGGCCTACGACGACAAGCCGCGCGGCCACATGCCGTTGCGCCTCCAGATGGTGCGCAACTCCGTGTTCTGGCCGGTCGGCGGGAATTTCGCTCCGGCGCTACTGCGCATGGCCACCGCCAAATGGGAAGGCACGGAAGTCGCCTGCATCCTGATTTCGGGCGCTGTCAACGATGCGACCCCCACTCCGGGACGGCGCTGGGAAGAAAACGAATTCTGCATCGATCCGAAGACCGGCCTGCTGCGGATTCACTCCGAAGCTCCCGGCATTTATTCCGTCTACGACTACAACGGAGGCATCCAGTTCCACGGACGCATCCTGCCGCGACAAACCACCATCGTTGAAGGCGGCACCAGCGTGCTGCAGATTCGTCTCGACGACATTCAGGACGCAAACAACGATCCCGAGCAGTTCGTGCCGACCAAGAAAATGATTTCACATGGCCCCGGTGCGATCATGGTCGGCCCGTTCCGATTCCCTGAATCTGTGCAGACCCCGCCTGGCTACAACGGCGTAGTACAACCGGTCATCGTGCACGCGATTCTCGATCAGAAAGGCCGAGTGCTCGATGCCGAGGTGGTGCAAACCTCTGACCCGGCGTTGGCAGCGGCCGCGCTTGGCGTGGTATGGCACTCGTCATATTTGCCCGCCCAGCGCCAGGACCGGCCGCTGCAGCGCGAAGCGTTTATCAATGTGAGGTTCACTCCCACGTCTTGACCGGCATCGACTTGACGAGCGTCGCCGAAGCGGTTGGCGGATCCATCTGCTAAGCTTACGACTTGCTCCGCGTTGCAGGGAGCGCGCTGCGGGAAGAGACCGCCTCCTCATGAAGATTCGATCCGGACGTCGCATTCTGGGATGCATCCTCGTCATTGTCATTGCTCAGGCCGCGAGTGCCCAGACCCAGGCGGCCTCTACTCCCACCGAGACTGACAAGACCCAAACCGATCTGCTGCTCTCGACCATGCAAGCCGAGATGCAGCGCGCTCAAACCAGCCTGGGCAAACTGGATCCCGCTCCCTACTTCCTCAGCTATTCGGTAAATGACCAGAGCATTGTGCTGGCCATCGGCAGCGAGGGCAGCCTGCTGAATTCTACTCATGCTCGCCGGCGCTCGGTGGATGTGAGCATGCGGATCGGGACTCCGGCGCTGGACAATGCACACGCGCAGAACCGCGCCTCCGCGAACACTTCTGGATCTCTCCCCCTGGAAGACGATCGCAATGCCATTGCCCATGAACTTTGGCGCCTGACCTACGAGGAATATCGCAAGGCCTCCAAGGCCTTCGCGAACGTGAAAACCGACACCCAGGTGCACGCTCAGGAAGAGGACACGTCTCCGGACTTTTCTCAGGAGAAGCCGCCGACCCATGTGGACTACAAAGAGGTTGCTCCGGCGACCGACCAGCGCGCCCTGGAAAAATTTGTTCGCGAATACTCCTCGCTGTTTCGCAAGTACCCTTACATTTATTCGTCGACCGTAATGATCAGCGGGCAGCGAACGCGTTTCCACTTTCTTTCGACCGAAGGCAATCACGTGGTCGCTCCCAGCGCGTTCATCCGAGTCGCTATTGAGGCGGAAACTCGCGCGGACGATGGTATGGAACTTATGCGCGTCGAAACTTTTCAGGCCGAGAGCCTCGAACATCTGCCCGCGGAGTCCGAAATCACGGCCCGAGTGGAGAAGATGGCCGCCGATTTGAAAGCCCTGCGCGAAGCTCCCCTGGCTGAACCTTTCGATGGACCCGCGCTGCTTTCCGGCCGCGCCGCGGGAGTATTTTTCCACGAGGTGCTGGGGCATCGTCTCGAGGGTCATCGCCAGCGCGGGGAACAGGAAGGCCAGACTTTTACCAAGAAGGTCGACCAATCCGTGCTGCCGGATTTCCTCACCGTGGTTGACGACCCCACTCAACGCAAGCTCAATGGAATGGATCTCGGCGGCTGGTATGAGTACGACAATGAGGGCATGCCGGCGACGCGCGTCGAAGTCATCAAGAACGGCATTCTGAAAAGCTTTCTCATGTCGCGCATGCCGATCAAGAATTTTGCCAACTCCAACGGGCACGGCCGTTCTCAGCCCGGCCTTATGCCCACAGGACGCCAGGGCAACCTGATCGTGTCTTCGTCCCGCAGCGTGAAGGACTCGGAGTTGCGGCAAAAACTGATCGACGAAGTGAAGAAGCAAGACAAGCCGTACGGTCTTTACTTCGAAGACATTCAGGGAGGCTTCACTCTCACCCAGCGGTCCATGCCGCAGGCCTTCCAGGTGCTGCCGGTTCTGGTGTGGCGAGTCTATGCCGATGGGCGGCCCGACGAACTGGTAAGGGGCATCGATATTGTGGGTACTCCGCTGGCCGCGCTCAACCGCATCCTGCTCACCGGGGAAAAAACGGAAGTCTTTAACGGGATTTGCGGTGCCGAGTCGGGCCAGGTGCCGGTCGCGGCCGCAGCCCCGGCAATGTTGTTCTCCGAGATTGAAGTACAGAAACGCGCCCATTCCCTCAACCGCCCGCCCATCCTGCCGTCTCCCTCCCTTGAAGACGCAAGTCCATGGAAGTCCGCGGGAACCGCATCGGGGGCAAAGCAATGACCGTGAACGCTCTGATCCCGACCATGACAACCAGACTGGCGAAGTGGATCGTCCTCCTGCTCGTACACGGAGTATTGTCCACTGCGGCATTCGCTCAGGCAAAAACCGGGCTGGCCAGCGACGACCTCGTCCTGTCTGCCATGCGCGCCGAATTGGACCGCTCCAAGGCGCAACTGAAGATGGAGAACGTGCCCGCGCCGTACTACGTTGAGTACCGCGTCTTCGAGGTCGATCAATATTCCGCCGAGGCCTCGTTCGGCGCTTTGCGCGTGGACCTGCGC
>DATHQJ010000125.1:0-10707 GCA_035482825.1 Binatus sp. (SeqCode)
AGCGCTAGCCTGGCTGCGCGATCACGGGTTCGATGTAACCGAGGCTCCCGGCACCACTGTCCGCGTATTCTTGCGCAAGTACAACGTGTCGGCCGCCATTCAGAAGACGTCCGAGGATGGGGTGAAGATTTTCGCGTATCCGGGCTACCTGATTGGCAGCGAGATTTCTAAGCTGGTCAACCGTGGATACCAGCAGTTTCTCAAGACCTCCAAGACCGAAGTCCCAGCCAGCGCGGACCATTTGAAGGCGCTGCAGTCGTTCTCTGAAGAACTGAAGGAAGCGCTTGGTCTGCCGAGCTTATACAACGAGTCGCTGGGAACGGTGAGCGAGTCGTATCACTACGACCGCATCGAGAATCGTGACCAGGCAGTCGTGGACCGTCCGAAGCGTCCGTGGGAAGTTGCCGGCAAGGCGGCGGCAGTCGCGGCGAAGAAGGGCCGAGCGTAGGCCTCGAACCGTGTCGCGGGGGCTGGCGCCCGTACTCATTCGGAACGACTACGGCGCGGCTTGAAGCCGCGCACTTTCAAGACAAGAGTGGCGTTTGTTTTCCCTCCGACAGATTCAACGCGGGCGGAGAAGAAGAGATCTTTCCTACCAGGCTGTCTTCTGCCTTTTTGTGCAATTCCTGAACCTTGTGAAGCTCCTTCTCGGCGTCGGCCGGCTTGCCGAGGGCCTGATACAAGCGTCCTAGCTGGTAGTGGGCTTCGGGCAGGGCGGGATCGAGCGTAACCGCATGCCGAAGTGCCTCCTCTGCATCTTTGTAGTCTTTTTTCTGCATGTAGATCGCGCCCAGGTCGACATAGACGATGCGCAGATTTTTCTGCGAACTCAGCGAACGCTTGAATAAGGGGAGGGCTGCGTCGGGATGGTTGCTCTTCCATTCGATGTCGCCGAGGTACGCCAGGGACTGGGCATGGCCGGGGTCGAGAGCCAACTCGCGTTCGAACTCCGCGCGAGCTTCGTCATACCGTTGCGACTTCCAGTGGAGGTAGCCGAGTCCGAAATGCACGTTGGGTTCGCCGGGAGCAATCTTCGCGGCGGCCTCGAATTCGGCGACGGCTTCGGCGGTTCGACCGAGGCCGTCAAGGGCTTCGCCGAAGAGGACGTGAGCTGGGGCGGAGTCGGGATTTTGCTCGAGGAGCCGGCGGAACTCCTGTTGGGCGCAGGGAAAGTTCCGTGCCCACAGGCAGCTTTGCGCCAGTGTGCGATGCAGTTCCAGGTTGGCGGGATCAGCCTGGGCTGCAGGCTCGAGATATTTCACCGCGTCGGCAAAACGCTGCAGGCCGTAGTAACTCAAACCGAGCAGGGTTCGAGCCTGGTTATTCGACGGGTCGGCGGTTAGAGCGGCATGCAGCGCAGGCGCGGCCTCCTGGAAGTGCCCCTGCTTGAACTCAGCCAGTCCGAGATTGAGTTCGACGCCGGGAAGCTTGGGATTGATTGCCAGCGCCCTCCGGTAGGCAGACGCCGCTTCGGGATACTTCTGCTGCCGCGAGAGATCCACCCCCATGCTGGCAAAGGCGCCGGCATCGTTGGGATTGTGGTCGGTGATGACCTTCCAGGCCTGAGTGGCCTCCGGCAATTTTCCCTGTTGCTCGAGCGCGATCGCATCCGCGGGGCTGGGGGACTGCGCGACGGCTGATCCGAGCAGCGAGAACAGCGTGAGTAGCGATAGCAGCGCGGCAAGGACGAATTCAGTTCGGTTCTTTACGCGCATAACCCACTGCCCATCACTCAGCGCAATCTTACCAAGCTGCCGGCGTGGCTGGGAGGGAGTTGGCCCTTCTCTGGCGATGGGCGGTTCGCTGCTGGTTCGAGCCCTAAGAAACTTACGCCCCGTTCGTCTCTTACTGAGGGCGAACGGGGCGTGAGGTTGAAGTCCCTGAAGCAGACTAGAAGATGAACTTCAGAGCGAGCTCGAACTGCCGGCCATCGTAGGCGTTCTTGACCTGGCCAAAATCGCCGGCTCCAACGTTCGTGCTGATCCCACCGCTATTGGAGTTACCTTCAAACTGCGTGTGATTGAAGGCGTTGAAAGCTTCGGCCCGGAAGTCCACGTGGAACCGCTCGGTGAAAGCGAAGGCCTTGTTGAGCGCCAGGTCAAAGTTATTGCGCCCGGGGCCGCGGACCGCATCGAATCCAAGGTTGCCGTAGCAGTCCGTTCCCGGGCCGCCCGCCGCACAAGTCGGCGCAGTGAACGTCCCAGAGAACCATTGCGCGGCAGTTTTCGGGTAAGAGATTGATCCGGCAACGTCCGGCCGGGTACCCGAGTTGCTGATGTAGCTGGCAGCCGTGGTTCCACTGACTCCGAGGTTGATCGGTGCGCCCGAGCTCTCGGAAACGATGGCAGACAGCTGCCATCCACCCAACCCTGCCCTCAACGCACGACTGGTGGCATTCCGGAACGCCGGCAGGTCGTAGACGAAGTTAGCGAAGAACACGTTCCTGCGGTCATACACCGACGGACCCCAATCGTATCGCCATCCCTGATAGGGGTTGGCGGCATTTTGAAGATCGCCGCCACTACCGGAAGCGGTAGTCGCGTCCATCGCCTTCGCCAACGTATAGGAAACCTGCAGATGCAGGTCGCGCTTTATGGTTCCAGTCAGAGAGGTTTGGAGCGAGTTGTAGCTGGCGTTGGCGCCGTTAAAAGCCAGCCGCATGTTCCCGTAACCGAGATAGGTCAGATCTTCGGCAAAGGTCTTCCCGGTAGGAGTTCCGTCGGAGGTATGGGCCTTGGTATTAACGAAGTTCCCGAGGTCGGCGAGAGGCGGCAGGTTGATCGCCTGGTAGTAGTTCTCACGCCGGCCCTGGCTGCCCACGTAGGAAATATTCAATACGGCGTGGGTTCCGACCGCCTGCTGTACGCCCATGCTGTACTGGAAACTGACCGGAGTTGGATAATGCACGTTGATTCCGGTGACCCCGAGAGGCAACACTGGCAGGTTCGCGGCCGTGATGGTATTTCCCGTCGAAAGTGTCGTACCGGGATTGTCGAGCGAAACACCGTTGAGCGTTGGGTTCGGATCGCCGGGCGGGTTCACGGCTCCGTTGTACATATCGTTGCCCTGAATGCGCTCGTACGTCATGCCGAATCCACCACGGACGACGGTCTTGGCTTGACCGGTAAGGTCGTAAGCAAAGCCTAGCCGCGGCCCAAAATTTTTCCAGGAGTCGTTGACCAGACCTTTGGGAATTCCATTCACGCCGCCGACGCCGATTCCGTTCAGATAGAACTGATAACCGCCCAGGGCGGGATTCGAGCTGGTGACCAATCCGGGGCTGACGGCTGAGCAGGCCGGGACAGAATTCACGCTGCAGATGTTCCCGTTCGCATCGAACGTGGCAGCATTTGCCGTCTTGTAGAGGTTGGGATAGAAGTTCGAAGACAAGTGGCTGGCTTCGTAAGTGTGCGGGATGCCGTCCCAGCGCAGGCCGAGATTCAAGGTCAGACGGCTGTTTACACGCCAGTTGTCCTGGACGTAGAGGGCCGGAGAGATATTGTTCCAGTGACCGCTGATCTTCACGCCATCTTCTGTGTATTGTTGAGCAAAACCCATAAGGTAATCGGCAAAATCGAATCCACAGGACGTGGTAGGGGACGGTACGCATCCTGCAGGGTTGGTGAACGAACCATCGAACTTAAAGTTACCCTCGGTGTTTGCGAATGCATCTTGTATCTTTTTGTAGAGGGCCCAACTAAAGCCAAACTTGAGTTGGTGCGCTCCCTTTGTCCACGACACGTCATCGCGGAACTTGATAATCGTCGGCCTTGTTGACCCACGGAGTCCAGTTGGCGGTGTAGTTAGTACCGGTGACACCTGCCAGTTGTATGGAAGGGATGCGGGTGTCCGCATTGGGGCCGGTGAAGAGGCGGTTGAACGTAAATCCGCCTGGCGCCGAAATCAATCCAGTGGGGATAATGTTGATGCGGTTGCCGTTGTAGTTGAACGACGCTTCGTTCAACAGGTTCGGGCTGATTACGTAGGTCGTGTGAACCACGGCGCTGTATGACGGGTTGCCAAAAGTGTCAGCGATCGAGGGTACGTTGTCGCCGCTCCACTGGGTGGTTCCGTAGGTCTGGGAGATCTGCTCGGAGATCCAGTGTCCAAACACAGAGAACTTGCTCGAGAACGTGTGATCGATCCTGGCAATCTCTTCCGTCAGGTTGGTGGGAGAATTGTTGCCGCCAATAAAGTTCACCCCGCTGGTAGCCTGCGGGAAGATTCCGCCGTACTTGCCCCCAGCGACCAACAGAGCTTGCGCATTCGGCGAGATCAGGCAATCGGGAATTGTGTTGCCGTTGGGGAACGGCCCCCCGGGGATTAGGGTAGCCCGAACCGCGGCGGAGCAACCAGAGGCAAAATTCGCGATTCCGCTAGGCACGACCGCATTAATCGTCTTGCCATTGTACGTGCTCGGGATCACGGCGCCGGTCCCAGGGCCGTTGGCGTCAGGGTAGCTACTGGCCAGTGGAACGGGAACGTTCAAGAGTCCACCATCGATCTCTTTGCGCCATTCCTGGTTATAGAAGAAGAACGTGGGGTGGTTATTCATGCCCGGAATTTTGCCGCCCACGTTGAAGCCGTAGATGTTGTAGCGCAATTCGGCAACAGGGTTCGGAGCGGGATTGAAGTAGTTACGGGCATTGAGGGCGTCGTTGCGGAAGAACTCCCACGCCTCGGCGTGGAATTGCTTGGTCCCGGACTTGATGACGGTACTGATCTGGGAAGCGGTCGCCAGACCGTACTCAGCACTGTAGTTCGAGGTCAGATTGCGGAATTCCGCAATCGAGTCGATGGAGGGCATGACGCTGCCGCTGCTGCCACCACGGTCGAGATTCTCGCCACCGTCGATCAGTTGCAGGTTGTGGCCGGCGCGTTCGCCGTTAATACTCACCGTGCTGTCACCGCTTACCGGCGTGAACCCAATCTTGGCTCCTTGCAGACTGGAGGCACCAGGGGCCAGCGCGAACAGTTCATACAAGCTGCGGCCGTTGGTGGCGAGCTGAGTGATCTGTTGTCCGGTGATGAGGTTGCTGACCTCGCCGCTATCGGTCTGAACCGTGACGGCGTTGGCTTCCACAGTGATGGTCTCTTGCGCGCTTCCGACTTGAAGCTTGAAATCGACGCGGGTACGGTCGCCGACGGCGAGTACCAAATCTTTCTGTTCGGCGCCTTTGAAGCCGGTAGCCTTGGCGCGGACGATGTAGCGGCCAATGTGCAGGTCCGGGGCCACGTACTGGCCATCGCCGTTCGTCGGCAGGTCGCGAGTCACACCGGTGTCGGTGTTGGTGATCGTGATGGCGGCGTTAGGAACGGCCGCACCGGAGGGGTCGGTCACGGTGCCGACGATGGTGGCTTCCTGGGCCAGAGCAGGAATGGCGAACATTACCGTAACGAAAAGGGTGGCGAGGAGAAGAGCGAGGCGGGAACCGCCGCGACTGACAGCTTGGCCAAAACTCCCGGCAAACAGGGGCGAGAGGGATTTCATTGGAAGCCTCCGAATCGGTTGACTCAAAATACCTCGGTTGCGATCAGCTAGAAGGACTGGTCGCGGTGTACGAAGAGATGGTGCGGGTCGAAAACCGTAAGCGTTTACGGTGTTACATCCGGTGGACGAACGTTGTCAAGAAGAAAATCGATATAGTGGCTGGAATCGTCGATTTTTCTCAGGATTTTTCGGTCTGTGGCTGGTCGAGGCGGAGTATACTCTGCCGGTACGAACCTTAGCCGCCTCTCGCGAAATACAGGGTCTACGCGTTTAAGAAGATCCGCCTGGTTCGACCGGCGGAGGGGTTATCTCCATGAGGATCTCAATTTGGAGCTCGAAGCGCGCCCGGACACAGGCAGTGTCAACCTTGGTTCTCTGGGTTGGCTGTTCCGCCCTTTTATCTGGCCAGCAAAAATCGGCGAGTCCGACTTCTCCCGCCGCCGAGGAGTTTCCGGTCATGCTGCAGCAGAGTGTAACCGCGGGCAAGACGCCGCCCGGAACCAAGGTTCAGGCAAAACTCGGAGTGGCTACCTTGGTCAGTGGCACGGTCATTCCAAGGAATGCGGTCTTCTCGGGCGAAGTGATCGAATCGGTTGCGAAAACGAAGAGCGATCCGTCCCGCATCGCGATTCGCATGGATTCCGTGCAGTGGAAGAATGGATCGGCGGCGGTGAAAGTTTTTCTGACCGCGTGGTATTACCCCTCAAGGGATGCGATGGGACAGGACCTGCAGTATGGGCCGCAGGAACCCGCGAACCGGACCTGGAATGGACAAGGACAGTATCCCGATCCCAATTCGAAATCCTACAAGCCGTTTCCGGGCAGTGATTCGGATAAAGGTTCTGCGGTTCCAGACACCCCGGCGGCCGCCGCTTCGAACCACCGTGAGCTCATGAAAGACGTGGAATACGCGAACGCTAGCGATGGAACCGTCGTGCTGGTTTCCAAACGGACCAACCTCAAACTGGACAAACTGACGACTTACGTCCTGGCCGGTGGCGACCTGCTGCCCGCAAAATAGACTCGCTGGCGATTCTGAGCAGAGCGTCCCCTGCAAATGGGTGAGTGTTCTTGACCGCACGATTTCCGCTGTGCTACAAGCGACCGTCGACCGTAATCGTTAACGCTGCCATCGCCCATCAGAACAAGCAGAGTTTTCGCCGGCTGCTGACGGTGCGGCTTGCCGAGGAGAATCCCATGAAAACGCGAACTCGAACCACCCTGCATCTGACTCTTTTCCTGGCAGTCTTTCTTGTTCGTGCGGCCGCACAGGCGGCGGGCGGCGCGGTCTATCTGGACCCTTCACAGCCCATCGACGTGCGCGTGGATGATCTGATTCGGCGAATGACTCTGGAGCAGAAGGCTTCACAGTTGATCAACCAGGCGCGCGCGATTCCGGAGTTGCAGGTCCCGGCTTATGACTGGTGGAGCGAGGCTCTGCACGGAGTGGCACGCGCCGGAAGGGCCACCGTGTTTCCTGAGCCGATTGGGCTGGCCGCAACCTTTGACGATCCGCTCATACACGAGATGGCGGTTGTAATCGGCACGGAAGCGCGAGCCAAACATGATCAGGCGGTGAAGGCGGGGCGCCGCGACATCTATGAGGGACTGGATTTCTGGTCGCCGAACATCAACATCTTTCGCGATCCGCGTTGGGGGCGCGGGCAGGAAACCTATGGGGAGGATCCTTTTCTGACCGGGCGGATGGGCGTGGCATTCATCAGAGGGCTTCAGGGAGAGGATCCGAAATATTTTCGTGTGATCGCAACCGCCAAACATTTTGCTGTCCATAGCGGTCCGGAGACGACGCGGCACAGCGTCGACGTACAGGTATCGAAGCACGACGAGGAAGACACGTATCTGCCGGCATTCCGGGCGGCAATCTCCGAGGGCAAGGCCGGGTCGGTCATGTGCGCTTACAACCGGGTGAATGGTCAGCCGGCGTGCGCCAGCCCATTCTTGCTGCAAGACACGTTGCGCGGGGCCTGGAAGTTCACGGGCTATGTGGTTTCGGATTGTGACGCGGTCGTCGACATCTATCGGGGACATCATTTCGCGAAAAGTCAGGCCGAGGCTGCGGCCGACGCCATCAAGGCCGGCATGGACAATGAGTGCGCCGATTACATCACCGCTGTCCAGGACGCTCATGATTATCAGCCATTCATCGACGCAGTGAAACAAGGACTGCTCGCTGAGGCCGACATTGATGTCGCATTGAAGCGGTTGTTCACGGCGCGCATGCGTCTGGGCATGTTTGATCCTCCAAAAATGGTGCCCTATGCCAATACGCCAGAATCAGAGATCGACAGCGAGCCGCATCGTGCGCTGGCGCTCAGAACCGCCCAGGAATCGATGGTGTTGCTGAAGAACGACGGCGTGCTGCCGTTTACGGCCAGCCTGAAGAAGATTCTGGTGGTCGGCCCGCTTGCCGACTCGGCCGAGGTACTGTACGGCAACTATAACGGGACGCCGTCGCACGCGGTCACGGTGCTGGAAGGAATTCGCAAGCAGTTTCCCGGAGGGCAGATTACATATCAACCCGGTACGAGTTTCCTGAGTGAGAAGCCGATGACGGGCGATCCCTTAGTGGAGGCCGTATCCGCGGCGCGTCAGGCCGACGTGGTGGTCGCAGTGGTCGGCATCACATCGAAGCTGGAAGGCGAGGAGATGAAGGTTGACGTGCCGGGATTCAAGGGCGGCGACCGGACCAACCTCAACCTTCCGACCGAAGAAGAGGCGCTGCTGGGAGCTTTGAAGGGCACTGGCAAGCCGCTGGTTGTGGTTCTTATGAACGGCAGCGCGCTGGCCGTGAATTGGGCCAACGACCATGCCAGCGCGATCCTCGAGGCGTGGTACTCGGGCGAAGAAGGCGGAACCGCGATCGCGCAGACTCTCGCCGGAGTGAACAATCCCGGCGGACGGCTGCCCGTGACTTTCTACAAGGGCGTGGAGCAGTTGCCGGAGTTTGATGATTACGCGATGAAGAACCGTACCTACCGTTACTTCACCGGAGAACCGTTGTATCCGTTCGGCTACGGGCTCAGCTACTCGAAGATCGAATACAGCAACATCAAGTTGTCGAACCCGGAACTGGAAGCCGGCAATCCGCTCACGGTTGAATTGGATGTGAAGAATGCCAGCACGCGAGCGGCCGATGATGTCGTGGAACTCTATGTCAGTTTCCCCAAGCTGGCGGGAGCTCCGCTGCGCGCCCTGCGCGGGTTTAATCGGGTTCACCTGGATGCTGGCGAAGTGCGTCATGTGAAGCTCGCGCTGCAGCCTCGTGACTTGAGCTACGTGAACGAAGCCGGCGATCGCATGGTTGCAGCGGGAGACTACCTGATCACCGCCGGGGGCGGGCAACCGGGGACGGCGGCCGTGCACGCGGATGCGCGGCTCTCGATTCATGGCGAGCAGAAGTTGCCGGAGTAAGCACTCACTGCCTGTTTGATCATGTGAGGACCGCAGCCTGTCCTACGTACGGACGAAGATGCCATTTATTCTTCAGACTCGCAATTCGTGCAAGGAGTTCCGCCTCCGTCGTTCTTTTCTGTGCACCTGGGACGGCCACCAGCGTGAGAACGGAGGTTTGAAGATGTGCGTCGCGTTACAAGGCGTCTCATCACTGGCGGCGAAACCCAATCGAGAGGATGCTGGCGGCGAAACAAAGAGAACCTTGTGCATGGCGCTCGCGGCCCTCGTGCTATTGATGCCCTTTGGCAAATACGGACAAGGGACAGCAAAGGAAGGAAAAGTTTCTGGCGCACACGGGGCCACGGGGACAATTGCCTTTGCGCTCAGCGAGTCGGATTGCCCTCCAAGAGGGATGATGAGGCCATGCTACAGCCGCAGCAATGTCCGGCTAATAAACTCGGATGGCTCGGGCTCACAGCCGTTAACAAGAATAAATGCTTTCCAGGTTGGTTCCGGCGATCCGGCCTGGTCGCCCGACGGAACCCACATTGCGTTCTCCTCCAACTGCGCAGCTCAGGACGTCCCGCCTGAGGCGCTGTACTCGGAGGTCGTAGCCGCGAGCAACGTCTGGATCATGAAGGCCGATGGTACCGAGGCCAGGCAGCTAACTGAGTTCGTCGAGCCGCTAGGCGGTAGAGGACCGGTATGGTCTCCCAATGGCCGCAAGCTCGCGTTTATGTCGAATGCGTTACTCAATGGGGGCGAGGCAAAGCCAAAAGGAAACGGCAGCAATGTTTGGGTAATGAATGAGGATGGGACTGGAGCGTCACCCCTGACGCGTATCACACGGGATGTCTACGGCACGGGTGCCGTACGCACAGGTGCAATAGCTTGGTCGCCCGACGGCCGCAAATTCGCATTTGTCTCAACTCGCGTTTTGGACGGCAGCAACGCTCCAAATAAGAACGAGATTGAGAATGTTTGGGTAATGAACGCCGACGGCTCCAAACTGATGCCTCTGACCAAGCTCACGGCGGCGAACACATACGTCTCTGAGCCAGTCGTGTGGTCTCCGGACAGTCGTAAGCTTGCGTTCTCGTGGCATCGTGCCCTGGACAGCAGCGACGCCGTCGAGCCGGTTTCTCCATCGAACATTTGGGTAGCGAATGCCGACGGCTCCGGCCTGAAGCCGCTAACTAGAATCACGGACAAGTTCGCATCTGCCTCTGAGCCGGACTGGTCTCCAGACGGATTAAGGCTAATATTTGTTTCCAAGGGGAACGTTTGGGTGATGCATGCTGACGGTAGCGGCGCCAAACCTCTGACGAACCTGCCCACCCGGTCCACTCCTGGTAGCCCGGTGTGGTCTCCAGATGGGACCAAGATCGCGTTCGTTTACAACGATTTCGTCGAGTCCACCGACAAGCACCAAAGAACCGCGTCAAATATTTGGGTGGTCGATGCAGACGGTTCCGGCGCCGCTCCTGTTACACATTGGCAGTCAGGGCAGATCATTGGCCGATTGGCATGGCGTCCCTGACGGGTGAACTAGCTTCCCCGAGTTGTTGGCGTTACATCCCCCCAGCACTCATTGGCCCCGCGCCACGGGTTTCAGAATTTCCTTTAAGTACAACATCAAAACATAAAGCAAAATCACGAACCCGATCACTGGGCTGGTGAACAGGGCGGTCTCTCCACCAAGCGGGAGCGCTGTTCTCATCGCGTGCCCACGAAAAATAAGGAATGCGCCATTGACGATGAACGCCAGTAAAAACAGGCCAAGAGCATACCTCTTGAGCCTG
>DATHQJ010000126.1:0-15314 GCA_035482825.1 Binatus sp. (SeqCode)
GTCGCACAAAACGCGACGCTTCGCACGGCTCGCCCAGATCCTTCGTCGGGCAAGTGCGCCCTCCTCAGGATGACAACACAAGCTGGGCTACTTCTAGTACTACCCTTATATCAAATGCAAAACCTATAAAACCAGCAGTAACAGCAGGGGCTTCGCAGAAGTGGAAAACCGGGGCAACTCGCCTGTTGTCACCGGGTTCCCGCTGAACCCTTGATGTTAGAAATCGGTCCCAAACTTTGCGGAGCCGGCAGTAGAACTGGACAGCACTCCCGATTTCTTTCCTGCCTTACACAGTTTCCACATCCCATTCACAGGCCTCGCGAAGGAAGACTGGACTGATGCGTGGAAAACTTACCGATCGATGCGATTCATCCGCCTAATTGCTCGGTCAGTTTATTGATCAGCCTGTTCAAATCTTTATCGGTCTTGCGAAGCTCTTCGATCTTTTCGACCGAGTGCAGGACGGTGGTGTGATGCTTGCCACCGAACTGGCGTCCGATTTCCGGCAGCGAAGCTTCGGTCAGATGTTTGGCCAGATACATGGCGATCTGCCGCGGATAAACAATCGCGCGAGAATTATTCTTCGCCTTGATCTCGACCAGACGCAGGCCAAACTGTTCCGCCACCATTTTCTGAATCGACTCGATCGTGACCTTGCGGGCCTGCGAGTCGATGAAATTCTTCAACACCTGCTGCGCGTAAGGCAGAGTGATCTCGGCGCCGATTAAAGATGAATGGGCGACCAGGCGAATCAGCGCGCCTTCCAACTCGCGAACGTTGGAGCGGATGTTGGAAGCCACATAAAGTGCCACGTCGGTCGGCAGTGTTACTTTTTCCTGCTCGGCTTTCTTCTGAAGAATTGCAACTTTCGTCTCCAGATCCGGCGGCTGAATGTCGGCGATCAATCCCCATTCAAATCGGCTGCGCAGGCGATCTTCGATCTCGGCCAACTCCTTGGGCGAGCGGTCGCTGGCGATGACGATCTGCTTCATCGACTCGTGCAGGGCGTTGAAGGTGTGGAAGAACTCTTCCTGCGTCCGCTCCTTCCCGGTCAGAAACTGGATGTCGTCGATGAGCAGCACGTCCACGTTGCGGAACTTGTCGCGGAAGCTGGTCATCTTGTCGTAGCGCAGCGAGTTGATCATGTCGTTGGTGAACTTCTCGCTGGAGGTGTAGCAGATGGCGGCCTGCGGCATGCGGCGCTTGACTTCGTGTCCGATGGCCTGCATCAAATGAGTCTTGCCCATGCCGACGCCGCCATACAGGAACAGCGGGTTGTAGGCCTTGGACGGGCGCTCGGCGACGGCTTGGCAGGCGGCGTGGGCAAACTGGTTGCCGCTGCCGATGACGAAGGCGTCGAAAGTGTAACGCGGATTCAGTTGCGCCGCGCCATCCCAGTCGAAGCGCGATTGCGACGGCCCCCCGGTTCCGGATGGTGCAGTCAGTCCGCCATCGTGGCGAACCGGAGTCGCAGCGGGGTCATCCTCGGGCGTGACGAACTTGACGTCGTTGAAGCCGAGGCCCAGATTGTCGATGGCTTCCTGAATCAGGTCGGCGTATTTGTCGCCGGCGTGGCGGAACTCGACCGTAGGAACCCGAACGAAGAGAACGCCTCCGCTGGAGTGACTGTAGCGCGTAGGCTTGAGCCAGGTGTCGTAGGAATGCCGGTTGATTTTCTTTTCCAGAGCATCGAGGATGCGCGCCCACGGGTTCGGGGAGATAGTTGTGCTGGGAACTGACATATATGAAATGTTCACCGCGGCGCTCCGGCGGCTGGTGGAGAGCGCCTGTCTAATAACTGCCGTTTTACGAAGTAGCCGGAACCATCAAGTTTACTGCGGAAATGCACCGGGTATGACCGTGCGAGGCTGCCCAACGCAAAAGAATTTCAAAAGCAAGATCAGTCCGGCATACTAGCACAAATTTTTTTGTTGTGTGGAAAACTTCGGCTGGAATCTTCCGCGAATGATTATTCAGAACCCGAATGCACCGCGCTGTCAAGTGCCGCGCTGGTAACTGCCGCGGAGAAGGTGCAGAAGATCGACCGTCTTCGCAACAAAGTTTGACTAAGAGCTTCATCTATAAGTGAGCCCATGAGTGTGCGCAGGAACAGTCCGGGCTGGCACATTGACCCCGTGCGGGGCCCGTGCTACGCTCCACTCGTTGCCCTTGGAGAACGCCGTTACGGCTCATCTAATCCATCGCGCCGAGGAGGTTTCCATGATTCGGCCCGGCAAATCTGCATCGCCCATTGCAGTCGCGCTCATAATCCTATTCCTGACGCTAAGTGCAGGCTGCGGCAGTTCGAGCCACAACAATCTCTCCGCGGCACAGGCGCAGGCAGTCTCGCAAGAAGTTGATGTTGCACTGCAAGCTGCCCTGACCAATGCTTTTTCCACCGGCCAGGCAGCCGACACCCACCCTAGTCTCGCTGCCATCGCAGGCGATCTGACTCCGGATCAATTGTCTTGCGTGACGAGTGCCAGCGGAACCACGTGCAATATTCCGGTGACGTACAGTGGCCCTTGCCCAGGCGGAGGGACCATCGGAGTTTCTGGAGATTTTGATTTCACCCTGAACAATGCGGGCGATGGGTCCGACAACTCGACGCTTACGATTACGCCAACCAACTGCTCGGTGTCGAACGAGACGATCAACGGGGATCCGAATATCACGGTCGCAACACAAATAAATTTCACGAACGATGCTCCGGTGTTTCCCATCACGCTCACCGAAACCGGGGGGATTTCCTTTGGGCCGAACCCGTCTGGTAGTTGCACCGTGAATGAAACGTTGACCATCACCTCAGCTACGAGCTGCACGAAAAGCGGGAACTTTTGCGGGCGAACCCTCAGCGGAAGTTGTTAAGCGCTCCTGCGCGGCCTAAAGTACTAACCTTACCTCTCACCCAGCCCCGCGCTTGGACGGAATGGTCCCCGTCATTTATACTTACAGTTTGCCCTAACACTGTCGAACTGATCAGGAGCAGCTACTTTTCATGCCCAAGCGTACATTCCAACCCAACCGGCGCAAGCGATCGAAAGTTCATGGCTTTCGCAAGCGCATGAAGACCCAGGGCGGCAAGAAGGTAATTTCCCGCCGGCGCGCCAAGGGGCGCAAACGGGTCTCGGTAAAACCAGGTTTCCGCGAATAGAAGTTTCCGCGAATAGTCCAGCGTGGCGGGCGAGATGTTCCGGCGTGCTCAGCCAAGATCGTCCGCGTACCCGCTGTACCACCAGCGATCGGGAAATTTTAGAGTCACTGTGACCGTCAGTGTCCCTGGAGAATCGAACGGAGCAACGAAACGTGGCGTGGCGCCGCGGTCGGGCAACGCCGCCTTTCCCCGTAACGCGCGGCTCTTGCGGCACGCCGACTTCGAGCGTGTCTACAAGCTGGGGCGGCGGCATTTTTCCGCGTCCATGACCGTGTTCTATTGGCCGCGGCCTGCGGCGGACAAGGCCACGCAACCTGTAGAAGCTAAGGCTCGTGCAGTGAAGTCCCCGGCAGCTTCGGGACTGCGCATCGGATTCACCGTCAGTCGCGCCCTGGGCGGCGCGGTGCAGCGCAACCGGATGAAGCGGCGCTTGCGCGAGGCGGTGCGGCTCACGCGCCCGCCGGCGGGCGCGAGCGCCGATGTGGTCATCAATCCGAAGAAGTCGCTGCTGACGGTCGACTTCACCGCCGTAGTGAACGAAGTCAACCGAGCTTTCGTAGTTATAGAAGAGAAGCTGGAGAAGCTTCAGAAGAACGAACGAGCTTCCGAAAGCCGAAAGCCGGAAGCCGGAAGCCGATTCTCATGATTCCCATGCGCCAGTTCGCCAAACTCGTCGTGCTGCAACTGCTGCGGGCCTACAAGTTGGCCATCTCGCCCATGTTCCCGCCGGCCTGCCGTTATGTTCCGACCTGCTCGGAATACGCGATGGAGGCGGTGGACCGGTACGGCGCGCTGCGCGGCTGCGGAATGACTTTCTTGCGCCTGCTGCGCTGTCACCCCTTGGCGCATGGTGGCTACGATCCGGTGATGAAGGGCCGCGCGGGTTGCGAAAATGCTGTGACGCAGGAAACCATAATCCAGCCAGCCGCTCCCGCGCAATCATTAACTTCGCCGGGTCCATTGCACGGCGCGATCTGAGGAAACGGTAACTTTGCCAGACATTCAAAATCCACAACACGAGCCCGGCAACGAAAAGCGGCTGATGCTGGTTTTCCTGCTGGCGTTTATCGTGATGCTGGCCTTCCAGCCGTTGCTCAAGAAATATTTCCCGCAACCGGTCACACCGCCGCAACAGCAGGTTCAGCCCGCACAGCCCCAACCGATCACGGCTGCGCCCTCCGCTGCTGCCGCAACGGTGAATGCAACTACCACGATAATCAAGCAGGCTGCCCGCGAAACTGAGACCGTCATCGAAAACGATCTCTACCGCATCACTTTCACCAACCGCGGCGCCCAGGTGAAATCCTGGATCCTGAAAAAGTTCGACAATGAAGCGCAGAACGGCCCGCTTGACCTGGTTAATCCCGAGGCCGCGCCCACGTACGGCTACCCGCTCTCGCTCTGGACCTACGACGAGACGGTGCGCAACCAACTCACCTCCGCACTCTACGTACCCTCGCGCGAAGGCAAACAAACATCTCCCGCCACCGTCACCTTCGAATACGCGGACCAGGATCTCTCGGTCAGCAAGACGTTCACTTTCGACGACACCTATATCGTTGCCGTCAAGACCAATGTGACTTATAAAGGCAGCGCCGTCGCCGCCCTCCCTGCATGGCCCTCCGGATTCGGCAGCCAGAACACGCCCGCCTTCTACGCCGCCGGATTCATCGACTACCAGTTCAACAAAAATATTGAGCGCCTGCCCATCCGGTGTGGATGGTCGCTCTTCTCGAAGTGCACCGACATCAGCGGCGGCAAGACCATCTCCGGCCCCTTCCATTGGGCCGGACCCACGGACCAGTATTTCGCTGCGGTCTTCATTCCCGACGATCCCAACTCTGCTTCGATGGTCACGCTGCGCAATTCGATGTCGGTGAAACGCGATCCGCAGAAGCCGGAATCGAAAGAGATGGTCAACGTCGACGTGCTGGGCGCGGCCGTCGGCAACCTGCGCGGTGCTACAGCGGAGCGCGTCTTCGTCGGCCCCAAAGAGTTAGAAGTTCTGCAGAAAATCCCCATCCCCGGCGTGGGCACCGACAACGATCTGAACGGCCTGGTCGATTTCGGCTTCTTCGGGATCATCGCCAAGCCGCTCTTCCTGTGGCTGAAGTGGATGTACCATCACGTCGTCGCTAACTGGGGATGGGCCATCGTCCTCCAGACCCTGATCATCAGCCTCGCTTTTCTGCCCCTGCGCATCACGCAGATGAAGTCCATGCTCAAGATGCAGCGCGTGGCGCCGCAGATCAAGGCGATCCAGGAGAAGTACAAAAAGTACAAGCTCAACGATCCGCGCAAAGCGCCAATGCAAGAGGAGATCAGCGCCCTCTATAAGAAAGAAGGCGTCAATCCCGCGGGCGGGTGCTTGCCGATGCTGATCCAGTTGCCGTTTCTGTACGCCTATTACCAAATGCTCAGGATCGCGCTCGACCTGCGCCACGCCCACTGGCTCTGGATCCATGACCTGTCGGCGGCCGATCCTATGCTGCTGTTGCCGATTCTCATGGTGGGCAGCATGCTCATCGTATCGCGAATGACCCCGCAGCCCGGCGTCGACCCTGCGCAGCAAAGAATGATGACGATCATGATGCCGCTCATGATGGGCTTCTTCTTCTTCCGCCTGCCCGCCGGCCTGAACTTGTATTACGCGGAATCCAACTTGATTCAGATGGCGCAACAATCCATCATGAACCGGACGTCGCTGGGCCGCGAAATGCGCGAAATGCTGGCCAAGCGCGCCAGGAAGAAAGATAAATAAATAGCTGTCAGCCGTCAGCTATCAGCTGTCAGCTACAGCGTCGATCACGGAAACACCCGAGCTTGCACTACGATTTCTTGCTGATTTCTTGGCAAGAAATGAACCTCAAACCCGTATCAGCCCAGCTGATAGCTGAGAGCTGATAGCTGAGAGCTGACTCCCATGTCCATTCCCGACAAACTCGCCGCCGCCAATAAGATCAATACTTTCCTCCAGGCCGTCGTCACCCACGGCGGACTCCGCCTGAAGTACCGGATCATCGTCGATCCCCCGCTGCCGGAGAACCGCGACTGGGAGAAGCCCGAAATTTTCGTGGACTTCGCCGGACCCGACTCCGCCCTGCTGCTCGATCGCGGCGGAGAACTGCTGCGCGCCCTCGAGCTGCTCGCCCTCGAAATGCTGCGTCTGCCTTCCGGCGAGCACGAGAAAATTTCCTTCGACTGCCAGAACCAGCGTTCGCTGCGCATTCAGGAACTGCGCACCGCCGCCACCGTCGCCGCCGAAAAAGTCCGGCGCACCGGAACTCCCTACGAGTTCAGCCCCATGTCGTCGCGCGAGCGCCGCATCGTCCACCTCGCCCTGCGCGACGAAGCCGACCTGCACACCGAAAGCGAGGGCGAAGGCATGCGCCGCTGCCTTGTCGTCTATCCCAAGGACTACAAGCCCGCCGGCAAGCCCGCTCCCAAAACGCTTCCCTAGCTCCCACCCGCGCTGGATTTCCGTCCCTATGGGACTTGGTTCTCCTTTGGGGCTGGTGCGGAAGCGGCAGACAGAGCGTTGACTCAGCAGTTCGAGGATTTGCTAGAAAATTCCAAACCAGCCCCCGCTTCTTCGATGTCGACAGGCCACTCGCGGTCCTTTTCGGCGTCGGAAACTTGTGCGCGACGCATGAATCCCGGTTCGAAACTTGCCGCAGGTTCCACTATTACCAACTAGGTTCGTGCGCGGCCAACTCGGACTGGTGTGAGATCGAGCCTTAAGACCTCATGCCTCGTAGCCCAAGTCGGTGCTGATGGACCCTTGACCTGCAGCCGCCCCTGCCTTACATTGGCGGCACTTCGATTTCTGGAGGACAACCGTCATGCTAAGCGGATTCAAGAAATTCATCCTGCGCGGGAATGTTGTGGATATGGCGGTGGGCGTGGTGATCGGCGCGGCGTTTGGCGGCGTGGTTACGGCGCTGACGACGGACCTGTTGACGCCGCTGATCGCGGCGGTTGTGGGTAAGCCGGACTTCTCGGCCTTTCAGTTTACGATTCACGGGTCGCTGTTTCCGGTCGGGCACTTTATCAATGCTGCGATTTCGTTTTTTTTGATTGCGGCGGCGATTTATTTTTTTGTGGTCACGCCGGTCAACGCGCTGATCGCGCGCATGCGGAAGGATCCGGCGCCGGCCGATCCTACGACAAAGAAATGTCCAGAGTGCCTGAGCGAGATTCCTATCGACGCGCGGCGGTGCGCGTTTTGTGCGCAGCCGGTGATGGGGCGGGCGGCGTAGGGGTGGCACGGTCGTGCTTTCGCGCTCACCTGGATTCAGGGTTGTTCCGCAGAGAAAAAACAGCAGGTTCCTCCACTTCGCCGTCGCTGGCGCTCCGGCTCCGGTCGGAATGACAATCTGATCTTTGAGTCAAGAGATTCCGGGAGCGTTGGAACATCCGGTAAGATTGCTGTATGAAACTGCGCGGGATCTTTTGCCGCCCGGCCATTGTGGCACTGGCAGCCTTGTTTTTCGCTCCGAATATCGCAGCCGCGCAAGGTTCGTCGTCCCCTTCTGGTTCACCGACCTCAAGGCAGGCGGCCGCAGCTGCGAAATCCGTTAAGAAGTCGGCCACGCCGGTCGATTCGACAATCGAGTCCGGCGCTGTGAGCAACGGCGTCTATCGCAACAAGAGTCTCGCGCTGTCCTGCAAGATTCCTCCGGGCTGGGTGCTGCGGACCGACGAGATGAATGCGCGCGAAGAAGCGCCAGACCAGTCGGGTGCTGCGCCGACCGACGCTGCCTCAAGCGCGGGAGCCAAGGTTTTGCTGGCGGTGTTTTCGCGGCCTCCTGCAGCGCGCGCGGAAGATGTGAATGCGTCGATTGTGATTGCCGCCGAGAGCGTTGCTTCCTATCCGGACTTGAAAGAGGCAGCGCAGTATTTCTTTCCGCTCAATGAAGTCGCCAAAGCGCAGGGATTTTCGGCGGACGAAGATCCCTACGATATCGCCGTGGGTACGAAGACGCTGGTGCGTGGAGACTTTCATAAGAACGTGGGGACGCGGGTGATGCACCAATCCACGCTGGTCATGCTCTCGCATGGCTACGCGATCTCGATTACCGTGATTGGCGGGACGGATGATGAAGTCGAGGATTTGATTGATGGGTTGAGTTTTTCCGCGCCGAGGAAGTAGCTTCGCAGTTTGCAGAAGGGCTCGATTGGTGAGCCCTCGAGGGCTAAACAGTTCTTCAGATGGCGATGGGGAGCGGGGAGTCGGGGAGTTCGTGCGCCTGACTAGGTCCTCGGCGGGAGCCGACTTCGGGGCGTTTTCGGAAGACTACTTTAACGCCTTCGCGCCAGCGCTCGTCGATGCCGACGAATTCCCAGGCGATCTCGGGAGAAATATAGCGCAGGAGTATGTCGGTTGCGGGGTGGATGTGCAGCGCTGGCGCGACCAGGTAGAGCAGCGGCTTTTCCGGGGACAACTCGCGGTCGGGGAAATATCCGAAGCGGGGAAACTCTTCGCGGCTGTGATGCCACGCAACTCTGGACCAGTAGTCGAGGCCTTGCAGGGGCAGGTGGATATCTTCGTCGGCTTTGAGTTCGACGACGGCGAGGCGGCCGTCGCGGGTGACGGTCAACACATCGAGCATGGCGCGGTCGGCGGCGGAAAACGCGGGGACCTGGGAATAGAGTGAGTGAGAGTCTTTCGATAGCGAGATCAGACGCTCGTCGATTACGCTGACGTCGGAGACGACAAGCGACTCCAGCCAGCGTTCGGGGCGCAGGCGGAAGAGCGGGTGCTGGCGCAGGCCGTAGGGATGGCGGGTGTCGCGCAGGGCGGTGATGAGTTGCAGGAAGAGCGGAAAGTTGCGGTCGTCTTTGTGAACCCCGGGATCGCGACCTTCATCATCGAGACTGCTGAGGACGCGTTCTTCGGCACCTACACCGAAAACGATCTCCTGTTTACTGCGGAAGGTGGCGGCTTCAGCGCCCATGCGGGCGCGCGCGAATTCCAGTCCTCGCCAGCGGAAAGCCAGTTCCGCGGCGGAGAGCACCGCGACCTCGCAGTTGGGCAGGATCGAATTGATTCTGGCGATGGAAGCCGCGAAGCGTTCGCGGGCGGCGGCTTCGTTGGGGGCGTGGACCAGGCGAGTGGTTACGTTGCCGCGGTCGGTGCAGTCAATTGGTTCGACGGCGTCGTGACGTTCGTCGAGTTCAAAGAGATTCCACTTGGCGGCGAGTTGGTTCAGGTTGGCCATGCGCTCGCGGACGAGCGCGGAGCATCCGTGGGGAACGAACAGGTGCAGGCCCTCGACCAGAAATTTTCCGTTCGAGGACTTGCGGCAGGCTTCGAGCCAGAGGATGGCGAAGGTCAGAGACGCGTCAATGGAGGCTTGCGTTTCGGAGGCGTTGACTCCGAGCACGGCGAAGGCCGATTGGCCATGGCGCAGGAGCCCGCGGGCGTAGATGGGGCCGAAGGATTTTTCGAGATCAACGGCGGTGGTGAGGCGAGTGATGGCGTAGCCGGGGAAATGGCGTTCGAGAGCGCGCCGCAATTTTTGCTCATAACTGGTGCGGGCTAATTTTTTGGTGGTGGGCGAGCGGCGGTCGCGCTCGCGGCAGATTTCCAGCTTGGTGGGACGCGACTGGCCGAGGCGCTGCACGAACAGTTTCAGCGTTCCGTTCTTCACTTCGGCGTCGAGCACGCGGCGGACCGTGTTTCGTTCGGCGGACCAGAGATGGAGCAGGCATTTGTTGTACTCGCCTGAAATCGAGTATTTGGACTGGGCCAGGTCGAAGGCCACAGCTCCGTTTTCGAGGACGATGGCGCCCGCGGCCTCGCTGAGAAAATCCTGCAGAGTGCGGGTGAGGGCGTCAGGGGTCACGAGGGGAATTGTCCACATCGGGCGGGGCGGAGTCTGTGACGAGTGACCATGATTATCGCGGCGCGCTGTGGAAGACTTTGAGGATTGGGGTGGAGTAGGTGGGGTGTGGGATAATGAAGAAACTGGTCAGGGAACGGCTTTGGGCGTGATCGATCGAGACTCAGGGGCTGAAGTCCTCTGTTTGGTGGGCTAACAGCACGGCTGCAGCCGTGCCCTTCCCAAATCCTTTTGCGGCCAGTTATCGACTAGTCGAATTGAAACCAGTCTTATTGGAGTAGTTTGCTGTCGAGTCGTGGGCGGGCGCGGCGGCATCTAAAAACTATTGTGGACAAACAAATTCTGGATAAGCATATTTCCGATCGGCAACGATTTTTCTTCGAAAACTACGGCTTGAGCGAGCACGATCTCGAGCGATACCTGGCGGCCGCGCTTTCGGCGGGCGGAGATTATGCCGATCTCTACTTCGAATATCTTTCGTCGACTTCGCTGATGGTAGACGAGTCGATGGTGAAGTCGGCGTCGCAGGGAATTTCCGTGGGCTGCGGCGTGCGCGTGGTTTCGGGCGAGCGGACGGGGTATGCCTATACCGACGATCTTTCTTCGCAGCGGATTCTGCATGCGGCGCGGACGGCGGCTTTGATTGCGAGCGCGCCGGCGAAGGCGACCGTCGCGGGATTTCAGAAAGCGGCGGCGCGCAGTTTGTATCCGGTGACGCTGCCTTCGGTGGATGCGGAGATCAGCGCCAAAGTCGAACTGGTGATGCGCGCGGATAAGGCGGCGCGGGCTTACGATCCGCGCATTCAGGAAGTGCGGGCGAGTTATGCGGACGAATTGCGGAACATTCTGGTGGTCGGATCCGACGGGACGTTTGCGGAAGACTCGCAGCCGCTGGCGCGGATGAATGTGTCGTGCATCGCGAAGACGGAGGGGAATTCGGCGCGCGGAACATCAGGTGGGGGCGGACGAGTCGCGCTGGACTTTTTCTTTGGGGAGAAGACTCCGGAATTTTTTGCCAAAGAGTCGGCGCGGCAGGCCATTCTGCAGCTCGATGCGCGCGAGGCTCCGGCCGGTGAGATGGAAGTCGTGCTGGGGCCAGGATGGCCCGGAGTTCTGCTGCACGAGGCTGTGGGGCATGGGCTGGAAGCGGACTTCAATCGCAAGAAAACTTCGGCGTTTGCGGGGTTGATCGGCAAGCGCGTGGCCAGCGAGAAGTGCACCGTCGTCGATAACGGGACGATGCCCTGGCGGCGTGGTTCGCTCAATGTCGATGATGAAGGCGGGTCGACGCAGGAGACTGTGCTGATTGAAAACGGAATTCTGAAAGGATATCTGAGCGACAAGCTATCATCGCGGTTGATGGGCATTGCCAGCACGGGCAACGGGCGGCGCGAGAGCTACGAGCACATCCCGATGCCGCGCATGACGAATACTTACATGCTGGCGGGGCAGGATGATCCTGGAGATATTATCCGCTCGGTGAAGCACGGGATTTACGCGGTGAATTTTGGCGGCGGGCAGGTCGACATTACGAACGGCAAGTTTGTCTTCTCGGCGTCCGAGGCATACATGATTGAGGATGGGCAGATTACCGCGCCGATTAAGGGCGCGACGCTGATTGGGAACGGCCCGGATGTGCTCACGCGGGTTTCAATGGTGGGCAATGATTTGAAACTCGACGAAGGCGTGGGCACTTGCGGCAAGGATGGGCAGGCTGTGCCGGTCGGCGTTGGGATTCCGACGCTGAAGATCGATCGGCTGACGGTGGGCGGGACCGCGAGGAAGGATCCGGGCGGGTTCATGCAGTAGGTACTTCTTTGCCACGGATTCACGCGGATTTTCACGGATTGAAACCTAGAAACACCCCTATGTCTTCTACTCAAGTTGAGACTGGAACTCTGAAAATCGAAACGGACCTTCGCAACATTGCGCAAGATATTGTGGCGCGCGCCATGGCCGGAGGCGCGACGGCCGCCGAATGTGTGGTGCGCGAAGGCGATGAATTCTCTACACTGGTGCGGCTTGGGCAAGTTGAAACGCTCAAAGAGTCGGGATCGAAGTCGATCGGGGTGCGAGTGTTTTTTGGGCAGCGCGCGGCCAGCACGTATTCGAGTGATTTTTCGCGCGCGGGGCTCGACCGCATGGTGAGTTCTGCTTTGACGCTGGCGAAGATTACTTCGGAAGATCCATTTGGCGGGATTCCTGAGGCGTCGCAACTGGGCTCGATCTCTGGCGATCTCGACCTTTACTACGAAGACGTTTATTCGCTGGCCGGGGCGGATCGCATCGACTATGCGCGGCGCGCGGAGAAGGCGGCACTGGATTTTGATCCGAGGATCAAGAACTCGGAAGGCGGATCGTTTGACGCGGCCACGGGGCACAAGGTGCTGGCGAATTCGCACGGCTTTGTGGGCGAATATCGGCGGTCTTATTGCTCCGTCGCGGCGGTGCCGATTGCGCAGACTGAGGCGGGCGCGATGCAGCGGGATTACTGGTTTTCGGTCGCGCGCACGCTGTCGAAGCTGGATGCGCCGGAAAAAGTCGGCAAGATTGCCGCGGAACGCACGCTGCGCCGCCTGGGCGCGCGCAAGGCGAAGACCGCGCAAGTGCCGATTATTTTCGACCCTATGGTTGCGACTTCAATTCTGGAACACATTTTCGAAGGGATCAACGGAGATTCGGTGTACCGGGGCGCGTCGTTTCTTGCGGGCAAGCTGGGGCAGAAAATTGCGGGGGACAATGTCACCATCATTGATGATGGAACGATTGTCGGCGGGTTCGGGACGAGTCCGTTTGACGGCGAGGGCGTGCCGACGCGGCGAACCGTCGTGATTGAGAACGGGGTGCTGAAGTCTTATTTGCTCAACACATATACCGCGAAGAAGCTGAAAATGCAGACTACGGGGAACGCTTCGCGCGGGCTGGCCGGGACTCCGGGGATTGGGCCGGGAAATTATTTTCTGCAGGCCGGAACGAAAACTCCGAAGGAATTGATTGCCGGAATTAAGGACGGACTGTATGTGACCGAGTTTCTCGGCAGCGGCGCAAACCTAGTGACCGGCGACTATTCGCGGGGGGCTTCGGGGATGTGGATTTCCGGAGGAGAGTTCGCATATCCAGTGGAAGAGATCACGGTGGCGGGGAATCTGAAGGAGCTGTTTTTCAACATCTCCGAGATTGCCAATGACCTGGAGTTTCGCGGGTCGGTCGCGGCGCCGACGATTCGTGTGGACGGGCTGACGGTGGGCGGGGAATAAGTCCTCGCTTTATCTGGGGCGGACACTCTTGTCCGCCAGCTTTTCGAGGGCGGCGCCGCATCTCGCCAGGAGGCAACCCAAATGAAATTCGCCAAGGTGGTTTTCTGGATTGCTGCGATCTGGGGCGTTTTGATTTTGACACCTCTTTATTTCATGTTTGACAAGATCTCGCGCAATGATCCTCCGGCGATTACTCATCCCGGTTTCTACTATGGGTTTGTCAGTGTTGGGCTGGCGTGGCAGGTTGCATTCGTCGTCATCGCGCGGGATCCGGTGCGCTTCCGGACGATGATGATTCCGGCGATGCTGGAGAAGTTTGGGTACGGGGCTTCGTTCCTGGTGCTGTACCTGCAAGGACGGCTTCATCCCTCGGATCTGGTGTTCGGCGGGGTCGATGTGCTGTTTGGCTTGCTCTTTCTGCTTGCGTTCCTTCGAACTTCCGGTTAGACATTCTTCTTTCGTATTCTCAGGTTACGGCTGTCCGCAAAAGCTTTTAACCGCTAAGTGCGCGGAGTAAGGCCGCTGAGAGCGCGGAGAATTGCAACCCCAAATCAATGCGTATGAGGGAGCATCCATGAATCGGAGAGCATTCTTGCGGTGTGCCAATCTGGCTGGACTGTCGCTTGGGCTGCCTTCCGAGAACGCCTTCGGCGTTACCGCCGAAGCCGCGAAGGCGGGCTCGCAGGTGAGTGCTTCGGCTCCGAAGAGCGGATCGCCCGAGACGATTCTCCTCAAGGATTATCGACCGACGTCGATCTACAAGATTCCCGTCACGGAGATTGCCAAGGCAAAGTTTCCGATCATTGATATGCATTCGCATCCTTATGCCAAGACCGCGGCGGAGATTGACGAGTGGGTGCGGACCATGGATGAGGTGGGGGTGGAGAAGACGATCATCCTGACCATGGCGACAGGGCCGGAGTTTGACGAGATTTACCGCAAGTATGCGAAGCATCCGGAGCGGTTTGAGATGTGGTGTGGATTTGATTTTGCGGGTTACGACAAACCGGGGTTCGGACCGGCCACGGTGAAGGAACTGGAGCGCTGCAAGCAGGCTGGTGCCCGCGGCGTTGGCGAGATTCACGACAAGGGAAAAGGGCTGCGGTCGGGCAAATCGGATGCGGCGGGGATGCATCCCGATGATGCACGCATGGACGCGCTGTGGGAAAAGTGCGGCGAGCTGGGGATGCCGGTCAGCCTGCATGTGGCGGATCCGATCTGGATGTATCAGAGGATGGACCGGCACAACGACGGGCTCATGAACGCGTACGAGTGGCGGCTGGACAATCAGCCGAATATTGTCGGGCTGTCGGGGATGGTCGATATTTTCGAACGCACGCTGGCGCGGCATCGCAACACGACGTTCGTTGCGTGCCACTTCATGAATCTCGATTACGATCTGGCGCGGTTGGGCGAGGTGCTCGAACGGAATTCGAATTTGTATGCTGATATTTCCGCGCGCTATGCGGAGACGGCGCCGATTCCGCGCTTCGCGGCGCAATTTTATGCCAAGCACACTGATCGACTCGTTTACGGCACCGACATGGGGTTCGACAAGGCAATGTACCGGGTTACGTTCAGGATTCTGGAATCGCTGGACGAACATTTTTATGAGATCGAGCAGTTTTCATATCACTGGAGCTTGAATGGGTTTGGGTTGAGTGATGAGATTTTGCGGAACGTGTATCGGGAGAATGCGGCGAAGCTGCTGGCCGCTCGAAAGCTTTAGACACAGCGGACACAGGGGCCAAAAGACGAATAAGAAACCTGACCTGTTTCGGACTGAATCGACAATCGAAAACCGACAGCCTACAATTCCTGCATGGGCACCATGGGACAACCAACTCCGGTCGCTGAGGAACGCGATTCCAGCCGGTTGATTATCGCGATCGTAATAGTGGTGCTGACAGGAGGAGCGCTGCTGGCGGCGTTTCTGCTGCGTGAGCCGCCGAAGGTCGCGAAGACAGCTTCACCTTATATTGCGAGTCTGAAACTCTCCGACTTCAAGATGAGCGCGGCGGAGAATTTTATCGGGGCCACGGTCAGCTACATCGACGG
>DATHQJ010000127.1:0-3294 GCA_035482825.1 Binatus sp. (SeqCode)
GTCTTGAGATCAGGCACAGCGTGGAGTAAACCGCGAGTGTAGGGATGCGCTGGGGCTCTGAAGATGTCTTGCCGCGCGCCCAGTTCCACCAGGCTGCCGGAATACATCACGGCGACCCGATCGGCAATCTGCGAAACCACCGCCAGGTCGTGAGAAATGAAAAGCATAGCGAGTCCGAACTTGTTGCGCAACTCCGCGAGCAGGTCAAGAATCTGCGCCTGGATGGTGACATCGAGCGCGGTGGTGGGTTCGTCGGCGACCAGCAACTGCGGGCGGTTGACGATGGCCATGGCAATCATGACGCGCTGCCGCATGCCTCCGGAGAGCTGATGAGGATAGTCGCGAGAGCGGCGCGCGGCATCCGGGATGGCGACGTCGTTCATGGCGTCGACGGCGCGCTGCCATGCGTCGCGCTTCGAGAGAGCGTGGTGAGCGACGACCGCCTCGGCGATCTGATCTCCCACACGCATCACCGGGTTGAGCGCGGTCATCGGTTCCTGAAAAATCATGGCCATGCGGGAGCCGCGCAGCTGGCGCATGGCGTCGTCATCGAGACTCGCTAGATTGCGCGGCGCGTTGTCTTTTTCTGCGAACAGGATTTCGCCGGAGACCCGCGCCTGCGGCGGCAATAGGCGCATGATGGCTAGGGATGTAATCGACTTGCCGGAGCCGGATTCGCCGACCAGACCAAGGACTTCGCCGGGCGCGATCGAGAAACTCAGATCGCGGACTGCGCGGAGGGTTTGTGTGGGGACAGCCTCCGCCGGCTGTCCGCCTGCCCGCAGGGCAGCGGTGTTTGTCTGCTGCGCGGGGAATTCAATGGTTAGGTTGCGGACTTCTAGCAAAGGCTGCACGGTTTTATGGTAGCAGCGAGGGCAAGAAAACGTCGGCCTAGCGGCAGTGCCGTAACTCACGGCGAACAGCAGGTTCCTCCACTGCGCCGTCGCATTCGCTCCGGCTCCGGTCGGAATGACAAACTCTTATTGGTTCAACTTGGTTCAACCCGGACCTGCGACATCAGACCTCACTCCCCAACACGCGGCACCTCACGCTCCACACCCAACGCCCACGACCCAACACCTAAGACCTCCCACCCAAGACCTGCTTTCTCACTGTCCGAGAATCAGGGGCAGGCCGTTCTTGTTGTTGCCGATCACGACCACTTTCGAGTTTGGGCTCTTGGCCAGGTTTTCCGTGGCTTCGATCCCCTTCCATTCCAGCAGCGACGGCGTGATGCCCTGGGCCACGATCTGCTGAAAGTCGCGCACGCCGGCGGCTTCGATGCGTTTGCGCTGGGCTTCCTGGGTTTCTTTTTGCAGGCGGAAGTTCATGGCGAGCGACTCCTGTTCGGCCTGCTGTTTGGCTTCAATCGCGGCCTTCAGCGTGGTCGGAAGCTGAATGTCGCGCAGCAGAACGTTCTCCACCGTGATGCCGCGCTGGTTCAATTCCAGGGTGATCTGGTCGAGGATTTGTTTGGCGACCATTTCGCGCTCGCCGGTGTACAGGGCATTGGCGGTGTGTGAAGCCGTGGCCTCGCGGATGGCGGAGCGCAGCGTCGGTTCGACCACCACGTTTTCATAGTCGGCGCCGATTTTCTGGAAGACCTCGGCCGCGCGCTTCGAGTCAAGGTGATAGATGAGCGAAGTATCAAGACTCATCATCAGTCCTTCGCTCGAAGGCACGTTGGCAGACTCCTTGAGCGTTTGCGTTTGGACGGAAAGCTCGTTATTCGTCTTCAGCGGATTGATGAGATGAATGCCTTCGCCCAGAGGATCTCCGGGCTGCACCGCGCCGAAAAGCGTCAGAACTCCCACATGGCCGGTGCCGACGCGCGTAATGGAACTGAACAGCAGGATCACGAGCAGAAAGGCCGCGATTCCCAAACCGATCAGGCGTAGAAATGTGCCGCTGCCACCGCCGCCATCAATAATTCTGCCGCGTGCTGGATCAAATATCGTCATCGGAATTCTCCCTGAGCGATTCTAGAGTCCGACAGGCAGGGTAAATAAGTGGCTTGGCTGGCTCGGGTGAGGGTTTGATATTGGGGCGAGCGCAGGTCTTCAGCTCGCGACCCCGACGGACTGCAGGTTTATTGCGCAGAATTTCTCGGCGTAAACCCGGCTTTTGAACACAAACGAAACACTGTTCTCATCGTAGTCGAGCAGAAAGATACCCTCCGGAGCTCCGAGCGGGGCGCGGCCCCTGCGAATGCCGATGATTACGAGCATGGCGGTTAACAGAATGCCCAAAGCCGCAGGAAGGCCAAGCCAGAGGCTCAGAGGCACGGCCAGCGCCGCCAGCGCTGCGATCAACACAACCGCGGTCAGCATAGTGCTACGGGTCGTGTTTCGGGCGCACGCGGCGCAATGGGGGACCTGGTACATCAGAGTTTCCAGCCGGTTGAACTTGGCTGCAGAAAGATGGGTGGCCACAACCGGACATTTCTTATCCGCAGGGTTGCCGCAACCCGGGCACGATGCTGGAAACCGAAGAGGTCCTCGCGGAACTAAAACCTGAAAAGAGCCCGGCATCTTTTCTCCCGCGTCGGCGATCACGAAGTAGTTCGGTCCAGCTGCCCGGATGGCAGCTTCGGCCTCAACCGAGCGGGCCGTATCGATGTGCTGTCGCAACCCGCGAGACTGTAACTCCGCGAACAGCGCCTGCTGGGCGTCGGGCATAAGATCGTTGTAATCCTCAGCCAGGCGTCGCAACTCCTCGTCAGAGGCGTGCTGGTACTGCTCTTGAAGACTTACGCGGATACTCATTCCGGCATCCTCCGTTCAACGGCCCAGGATTCTATCAGATTCGCAGATATGGACTTGCCCTTGCGTCAGCCCCAAGCAATTCCGCCGGATGGCCCTGAATCTTGCCCTCCCTTCACCGCATCTCTTACAGTACATCTATGAGCAAAATTCACATTCCTACGCCTTTGCGGCAGTATGTGGGCAAGCAGTCGTCCGTGGACGTCCAGGGATCGACCGTCGGCGAAGCCATGACCGCGCTTGTGGCGCAACACCCCGATCTCAAGAAGCATTTGTATACCGAAGACGGCAAACTGCGGGCCTTCGTGAACCTCTACGTTAACGACGAAGACATCCGCTACATGCAGAAAGAAGCGACCGCGCTGAAGGAAGGTGATAACATTTCCATCGTGCCCTCCATCGCCGGAGGCGCTGCCTGATTGGGGATTTCTGACTTGACTTCTCTCTCTACAATGCGCTGTTGTTGCCCTTCCTGTTGTTAGCCCGCATTCGCGCGGTCGTCGATTCCATTCCAGCGAGAGTTTCGTGGGTT
>DATHQJ010000128.1:0-4904 GCA_035482825.1 Binatus sp. (SeqCode)
GCCTGTATTGGTACCGAAACCGTATACGCCAATGTTTTGGCTCGTACCGTGTACACCAAAACCACCTGGCGACGTGCTCTGACCCAAAACACCATAGTTCGTGCCCGATGTGGCTAGCGCAAATCCTGCGATACCAATGCCAGAACTGGAGGCCGCTTCGCCGACCATACCGTAGGAAGTCCCGCTCCCGACCCCGGCATAACCTAGAACGCCATCGGACTGTCCAACGCCTTCGACGGCGGGGACTGATGCGTTGGTGGTGGTAGCGACAATGGTGTTGCCAGCAGACAAGGCCGTAAGTGTGCCGTTCAGCGTCTGGTTGTTTGAGAAAGTATTGGCCCCCGCCAGCAGCGGCACCTTGTTGGTGTCCAGATTGAGCGTCGTGCTGCCGCCTAGCGCAACCGAACCGCCACCAGTCAGCCCGGTCCCCAGCGAGATCGTCAATGACGGATTCGCCAACATGCTGTTGCTCACTCCGGCAGTGGCGATGCTCAACGTTCCGCTTCCCGTGATGGGACCGCCCGTCAACCCCGCGCCGGTGCCGACGCTGGTCACAGTGCCTGTGCCCGGGGAGGCGCATGCCCAGGCGCTACCCGTCCACTGTAGAATCTGTTTTGCGGCGCAGGTGTTCGTCAGTGAGAGGTTGAGCATGCCGCTGGTTCCTCCGCCGAGAAGCCCGCTGCCGTTCGCCGTCGTGATGCCCGCGATTCCTCCTCCGGCGCCCCCGGCGAACACAATATCCAATTCGGCCGCGTGACTCGTGGATGTGCTTTCCTTGCTGTCGAATGTTGCGTTCACTGGACTGTTGCCGACGAGCGCAATTCCGTCATTGATAGTCCCGCTCAGCCATGCCTGCACCGCCGCGGTGACGTCGATGAGAATGTACTGGTTCTTGTCAGCAACGGTGAGCGGCACGCTGGCGGCGATCGTGGTTCCGAGCGCCGGCGCCAGATCAGCAGTGATCGTGTTCTCCGCCCACGTGCCATTGATGTAGTCCACGTTAAAGCTGCCTGCGGTCGTCACCGAATTGACATAGAGCTTCAGAGTCGCCTTGGTGATGTCGGCGCTGCCGTAGTCGCCTGGGATAGACGAGAGATCGAATCGGATGTAAGCCGTCTGCGAGGCGCTCTGGACGTCCAGCAGTGTCTTGGCTCCGAAGTTTACGGTCGGATCGGCAGTGTTCGTGTAGGAATCCGCGCTGGGCGTTAGCTGTCCATAGGCGCCGCTCAACAAACAGCCCAGGCTGAGCAGAAGAACTAGCAGTTGAGACTTTAGGTTTTTCATGGCACGCTCCAGATTGTTTTCTAATTCGCACTCGAACTGCAGCAAGTTGCGGGCCCACGCCGGTCCAAATCATGCGCGCTACGGGATCACCCGGAACGCCTGATTGCTTTCAAGAGTTCCGCCTGGTGTCGTCACCTTGATGAATCCACTGGTCGCTCCGATCGGTACTATCGCTGTGAGATAAGTCTTCGAGGCAACGTGGAATGTCGCCGCCGTGCCATTGAAAGAGACGGCAGTAGTGCCGGTGAATCCCTGGCCCAGGATTTCAACGTTCTTTCCGACTTTTGCGGAGGTGGTAACGAGCCGGACGAACGGCGAGAGGCCGGCGCTGAATGAGTAGAAGGTCCCCAGATCATCGCTGCCGCCCCATGCCGAGTCACTGTAGAAAGTTCCGTTCGTATGCTGCGCCAGCGGTGCCCCCGGGGCTGTACCTGACGTACCGTCGAAGCTGTACAAAGCGCCAAGGCTTCCACCGCCCAAAGAAAAGGAGTAGATCGTCCCGTCGTTGTAGGTTCCCCCCGAGGTTGTAGTACCGTACAGAACGCCGTTCGTGCCCTCGACCAAAGCAGAGAATGGTTCTCCGCCGTCAGTATTGGGGTCGAAGTCAAACAGATCAGTGAAAGCTCCAGCCGGGCTCATTTCAAAAACGACGCCGTTGTTGTAATTGCCGCCGCCTTCGGTTGTGCCATAGAAATTGCCGTCGCTAGCCTGCATCAACGGGGCATAAGGCCCACCGCCATGAGTTCCGTCGAAGCTATGCAGGAGAGTTATCGCGCCCGCCGACGTGATCTTGAAGATTGCACCCAAATTAGGATTGCTGACCTCGGTCAGAACCAGAGTTGTGCCATAGAAGTTTCCATCGTTCCCCAAAACCAGTGGCGCAAGAGGCTGGCAGCCGTGGGGTCCGTCGAAGTTATAAAGAGTCTTGAACGTTCCTCCAGCAGTGACGCGGTAGACGGTGCCGCAGTTTGCCGATCCCCCATTTTCGGTAGTTCCGTAATAAGCACCATCCGTGCCTTCGACGGGTGCTCCCCATGGGAACGCGCCATCGCTCTCGTCGAACGCGTGCAGGACTGTGAGTTTCCCGCTAGAACTGATTTTGAAAACAGTCCCGTAGTTCGAGGGGCCGTTTTCATACGTCGTGCCGTAGAAGTTTCCGTCGGTGCCGAGCGTGAGTCCGCTGGAAGGGAACGCACCGGTTACACCATCGAAGTTGTAAAGTACGCTGACCTGTCCCGCAGGAGTGACCTTAAAAACCGTGCCTGCATTGTCAGTTCCACCATCGTGGGAAGTGCTGTAGAGGTTCCCATCGCGACCCTGAACCACGAATCCAGGATAGTTGGGGTGCGCCGGGTCGCCAGCGTGGATTCCGAAGTTGTATAAGAGTGTGAATTGTGCGCCGGCGCTCGAAGCCAGCATCAGGAAGCAAGCCAGTGCCAGGATAATTCCGGCACGCTGCGCGCCTCTCATTTTCATGAATTCTGTACTCAGATTGGCATTGAGCATCGGCATCGTCGTGATTTTCCTCATGGCTTCCTCTCCGCTTAATTCTCGAAAATTGAAAAACTCGTTTGACCCAGAGCGGTCCCGGCGGGTGACTTAATTCGCCCTCAATCCAATAGGCGCAGACGGCGAGGCAGAACTATCATTCAAAGAGAAGTTTTTCGGGGCCAATGCCTTAGACGCCGGCTAGGTGCCGCGATAGGCGCCGCAAAAATGAAGAGAGAGCAGGATGTATCCCGCTCTCTCAACCACGCCACCTTTCATCCTTCTCAGAGATCCGACATCCGGAGGAAATAGGAACTATTGCCGCCCGATGAGCCCAACTCCGGTTCGACCGAAGCGCAGTTGTTGCTGAAATTGCTTGCGTGCGTCGTCGCTCAGAGTCCTCCGGCTCATCACGCCTTGTGGGGTGCTCTCGCCGGCCGCAACATTGTGTTGCGGAGTCGCGAGATAGGAGTGAATTTCGCCGGCGCTGGTTAGACCCAAGCCCGTGATCTCCCCGCGGGAATTGATGGAGCAACCAGTGAGTAGATACAGGGGAGAATCACCGGCCACCAGTGTGTTGAGGTCGGTCATCACGCCTTTCTCCCACAGAAACGCCCGCGGGTTGAAATTCGCGTCCAGGGACACGCCAACCACCGAACCGCCATCGTTAATGCTGATGCCGTTGCTCGCCAGGTCGCCGGCGAGTGTACCCAAATCCTGCATCCCGGTTTTCCTGGTCCAGAGAAAAGCGTGAAAGGTTGTGTCGCCCGCCAGGTCCGAGCCGCCGACGGCCTCACCTCGGTTATTAACGTCATAGGCGGCGTTTCCTCCTGCCTGCCCGGTCTGGCCGCCTAGATTTCCGAGGTCCGTCGCTTTGCCGTTTTCCCAGAGCAAGGCATGAACCGCCAGCAGGTTGTTGAGGAAATTCGGATTGAAAGTTGTACAAGTGCCCGACGCGCCGACAACCTCCCCGTTGTCGTTGAGGTTGTAGACGACTCCGTCTGGATCGCCCCCTACCGTAGGCAGTCGGTGAATCACTCCTTTTACCCAGACGACGGGCTTAAATTGGAGAACTTGCGGAGAGGGGCATCCCGGGTCCGCCGTCGAGTTCTCCGCAAATCCGCCGACTTTCCCCCATTTGCTGATCGCATTCGCCCCGCCGTTGCCGCCGCCAAGGGTAGCGAGCTGAACCATTTTTCCTTCCTGCCACAAGAAAGGTAAACAGGTGAGGTGGGTGCCGAACCCGCAAAAATCTTCACCGAGGGGATCCGGAGTAGAGGTTTCAGCTTCACCGGCGGACTGGAACCTCTCGTTGTCGCCAAACGCGATGCTGTTGGGTCCTCCCAGTCCAGGCGCGCCGATGTCGCCCATCAGTCCGTCAAGCCAGAGGGTTGCATGCTGGCTACCGTCCGCCACGCTCGAGGAGCCACTCACGAGTCCATACCGGTTCATGAAGAACGGCTGGCTGAAATTGCCGCCAGGCAAAGTGCCGAGATCGGTCACCCTGTATTGCGTGAGAGCAGGTTGCTGAGTGTCCTGAGCGGCAATTGTCAGTGGTAGCGCCAGCGCCGCGAGTAACCACGCCGAAAGCGACAGCAGAGATTGGAATTTCATATGGCCTCCTAAGTTTTGTCCGCGTTGTGTGCGGTTGATCTTTGAGCTTCATTTCGCTCTTGTCTAGGTAGGCGCGATCTGTAGCGCGGAACTATCATCCGGACTGCTCTTTAATTTTGAGGGGGTCGCTAGGCAAGGTATGATTCCTGTGCGAGGGGCCGTGAGCGACTCTTAGCAACCGGTGAACCAAACCGCGCGGGATCCTACAGATACGGAAATGAGCGGGTTGCTTCGAGCCTGGAGCGACGGAGATCGAGCCGCGCTCGACCGGCTGACCCCCATCGTTTATGACGAACTCCACCGCCTCGCCAGCCGCTACATGCGTGGCGAGCGCCCCCCTTGTAAACGAGGCCTACATGGCTGAATGCGTCAACTCAACGCGCATTATGGTATATTGAATTCCTGCAATTCAGGTTGCACCCCGTCCGCGGAAAGGGAAGATCCCACCTGAATCATCCTGCAAGCACAGACTCATGACTTCTCTTTTGCCCGTGCAGCGGACACCGGGCCACAAAAGG
>DATHQJ010000129.1:0-2566 GCA_035482825.1 Binatus sp. (SeqCode)
GCGGTCGTAGAGCATCAGCCGGAAGCGGTCGCTCTCGTATCCCGGACGCTGCTGGGCGCGGTAGGCGATGTAGCGGCCATCGGGAGAATAGAGCGGCGTCGAGTCGCTGGCGGGATTGTCGGCGGTGATGTTCTTGGCCGGGCCTCCGCTGACCGGGACGATCCATAGATCGTTGTTGGTGGAAGCCGCCGGATTCTTGTCGTGATTCGACGCGTAACAAATCTCCTGCCCGTCGGGCGAGAAGGCGTAGTTGTCCTGCCCGCCGAGCGAGAATACGGGAGCGTCGTAGTCGCCGGGCGTGAGGTCGCGAGCGGCTTCATGCCATTCAGAAACCCCGCCTGGCTGCGAGATACCCGAGATGTCAGCAGGTATGACAAAGATGTGAGTACGCTTGCCCTCTTTGTAAGCATTCCAATGGCGGTAGAGCAGACGATCGAAAATCAGCGCCTTCACCTTCGAGTTCTCTGCGCGCCGCAGCGCCGTGACGTTGCATCCTACTTCCTCAGATGAGCCGCGAAATTCATTGGGGGTGCGAAGATCATCGCACTGCGGATAGACGTCGGAAACAAACAGAATATTCTTCCCGTCCGGGGACCACAGCTCACCGGAGGCTTCGGTCGGCATCGTGGTTCGCTTGTAGACGCGGGTGAACCTCCCACTTTCTGCATCGAAATCCGCGATCCAAACCTGCGATCCGCCTTCTTTCGTCGAGAGAAATGCAAATCGCTTGCCGTCCGGCGCCCAGCGCGGGCGGTCGCCGTCTTGATCGGGGATGAGGATGCGTTCCTTGCTTCCCACGTCACCGCTTCCCACGTCTCGCAAATTCGGCGAGACGTGGGGCACCCCACTCTTTTCCTGGCTCCCGCTTTCTGGTCCCGTAGCGAGCGGGACGATCCAGATGTGCGGGGTCTTGGTGTTGGCTTCGAGGTTGACGTCGACCACGCTGAAGATTACCCATTTGCCGTCGGGCGAAACTACGGGCTCGCCCACGCGCTTCAGTTTCATCATGTCGTCAAAGGTGAAGGGATGCTTGGCCTGAGCGAAAGCCGGGAATGTGAAGGTGATGAAAACGAGCACTGCCCAGAAGAAACGGCGCATGAGGAGCCTCCCACTGCAAAACGAAAAGTGTAGCAGGGTCTGAATAGCGCAGACGCTGGCAAACTAGGCGAGCCAAGGATTCACCACGCGAATGCCGCAGCCTTCGAACTCGGCGGTATTGCGCGTGGCCAGAGTCGCTCCGCGGGAACGGGCGATGGCCGCGATTTGCGCGTCAAGGTCCGTGATCGGACGGCCTGTCCCACGGCGACTGGCCGCGATTGCGGCAAAGGCGCGGGCGGCGTCTTCGTCGAACGGGAGAATGCGGCCGACGAAATCTTCCGTGAATGTGGCCTGCGCCTGGGCCAGCATGTTGTCACGGCGCTTCCCTCGAGGAAGAAGTTCGACTCCAAAGAGGATTTCGGCCATGGTGACGGTGGTGACAAAGAAATGGCCGTCTTCCGGCTTCCGAGACAACCAAGCCATCACGGCGTCCGACGGCGAGGGTCGCATGGGTTCGGAAACCACATTCGTGTCGAGAATCACGATTCCCGAAGTCACTAGTGTCACTTGAATTGAATTTCGCGAATGGTGCCGCGGCGCGGAGGAATTTTCAAATCCACGCCACCCAGCGGCGCGAAGCGGCGGTGGATGGCTTCGCCGAGATTTTCGGGTTCGGCGTCGGCGCGAGCCAGGCCTGCTTCGAGGAGTTCGCGGGCTTCCTGCTCCATGGAGTGGCCGTTGCGAGCGGCGCGCATGCGGAGTCGTCGCTTGGTGTTCTCGGGGAGTTTGCGAATGGTAATGCTAGCCATGATTGCAATGATAGCACTGCAATCAATGATTGCACAAGAGCCGGCTTTCGGCTGCCGGCTTTCGTTCCTTCTCCGCCAGCATCGAATTTTCCAGCTAGAGATGAGGGACGCTCCCTGTGCGTTTCGAGTTGCGCTCGCCGTTCACAAATTTCCAAGCGTTGACACAAAAACGCGGAAAGCAACGCGCAAGGTGTCGCCTACGATTCTTTCAATTGCTATGCCTCGGCAACCTCTTTCTTACGCCGGCATCCAACTAGATGGCAGAACTGCAGCACCCTTCCCTCCGGTCTCACTGAGCGGAGAGGGGTCGGGGGGTGGGGTCGTTGCGGTGTGCCGTTTTGCGCTATTGTGGAGATGAAACCGGCTACGTCTCTGGCAACAGCATCCCGAATAAATCGTAGAGACGTGCCAGCAACGTCTCTACGGCAGCTTCCTCTCAGATTCGCTAAACTAGGCATATGAAATCTGTCCCCAGTCGCCTGCTATTTTGTCTGACTCCGCTGGCCTTAATTCTAGTGGCCTGCGGATTCGTGGCCTTACCCGCGCGCGCCCAGGAAGGCGCGCTCGACAGCGCGCCCCCGCAAGGCACCACGCCCGAGGACATCATCAAGCGCTTCTCCGCCAAGGAAACGGAATTTGCCAAGGCGCGCGACCAGTACACCTACCGCCAAATCGTAAAAGTTCAGACCCTCGATGGCGAGACCGTCACGGGTGAATAT
>DATHQJ010000130.1:0-5634 GCA_035482825.1 Binatus sp. (SeqCode)
GCCCCACTTTCTGGCGGTGCTGAATACCGACAGCGATCCGCAAGGATTGATCCGTCACGGCAACGAGCGCGTGTTGCGGGCGCGCTTCAACGACGCGCGCTTCTTCTGGCAGACCGATCAGAAAAAGTCCCTGCTGGAGCGACTCGAATTGCTGAAGCACGTCACCTTTCAGAAAGATCTGGGCAGTTACTTCGAGAAGACGCAGCGGGTGCAGCGGTTGTGCAGTTGGCTGAGTGAGATCCTGAAACAGAGCGGCATTGCGGTGCGGCCCGGCGTGATCCACAAGGCGGTGTGCCTTTCGAAGACCGACCTGACCACCGAACTGGTGAAGGAATTCACCGAACTGCAGGGAATAGTTGGCGGCCTCTACGCGCGGGCGCAGCAATTGGACGAGGGCCTGCCCGAGGCAACGCGATTCGCTATCGCCGACGCGGTCTACGATCACTACATGCCCGAGTCGACCGACGACGATGTTCCACGTTCGGTGGAAGGCGCCGTACTTTCCATCGGCGACAAGGCGGATACAATCGCGGGAATGTTCGCGCTGGGGTTGGTGCCGAGCGGGTCGAAGGATCCATTTGCCTTGCGGCGACAGGCGAATGCGATCGTGAAAGTGATCGCGGAGAAGAAATTGCCGTTGCGCCTGGGCGAGCTGATTAGGGATGCACGCGCGGGCTATCAGGGCTCTGCGGCTGAAAGCAAGTTCGTTGCCGACACCCAGTTCTCGGAATCGGTGGAGGCATTCTTCCGCGAGCGGCTGGAGTTTTATCTGAAGGACGTTCGCGGCTACGCCTACGACGTTGTGAAAGCCGTTTTAGGCGCCGCCGCCGACGATGTCGTGGATGCAGTGCAGCGGGCGGAAGCGGTGAAGCAAGTGTTGCACATGCCAGAATTCCAGGCGATTGGCGCGGCGTGCAAGCGTATGCGGAATATTCTGAGGCAGGCCGAAGAGAAGGGAATTGCGCCGGCAGCAACCTTCGAATATCTGCCGGATTCCGCAGCCGAAGAGAAGAATCTGGCGGCGTACGTCGAGCTGAACGGTCCGAAGGTCGAAGCGCTGCGTAAAGAAAAATCGTATGGCGATGCGCTCATGCTGCTCTCGACTGCGCGCCAGCCTGTGGATGCTTTCTTTGACAAAGTGATGGTGATGGTGGAGGACGCGAAGTTACGCGCGAATCGGCTCGCGCTGCTGCGCACGCTGCTAAAGGAGTTTTCCACGATTGCCGATTTCTCTGAGATCGTGACGGAGGGGAAGACGTAGGTAGAAGATACCGGCAGCGAAACAGCAGGGTCCTCGCGCCAGAAGCAAGGCGCTCGGAATGACAACGAATTTGGAAGCGTACAGAGCTTTAAGAAATCGTAAACACAAAGGACTCATATGGCGACGATGACTCTCCCTGAAACTGAAGCGCAGCAATCCAAGAAGTCTGGCACCAAGTATGTTTACTCGTTCGGCGGCGGCAAGGCCGATGGCAACGGCAAGATGAAGGATGTGCTGGGCGGCAAGGGCGCCGGGCTGGCCGAGATGACCAACGCCGGTCTGCCCGTGCCTCCGGGCTTCACGATTCAGACCGAGGCTTGCCGCGAGTACATGCGCGGCGGACTCTCGCCCGATGTCGACAAACAGATGGATGCGGCCCTCGCGCAACTCGAAGCGCTGCAGGGGCAGAAGCTGGGAACGGGCGAGAACCCGTTGCTGGTGAGCGTGCGCTCAGGATCGAAGTTCTCCATGCCGGGGATGATGGATACGATTCTCAACCTCGGGCTCAACGATAAGAGCGTGGAAGCGCTGGCCAAGCGTAGCAACAATCCGCGCTTTGCGGCCGATTCCTACCGTCGACTGATTCAGATGTTCGGCAACGTTGTGCTCGACATTGAGAAGTCAGAGTTCGAGGAAGTATTTGACGCCAAGAAAAAACAAAAAAAGACCAAGCTCGACACCGACCTCGATGCCAAGGCTCTGCAGGAAGTAATCGTCGAATATAAGAAGGTGGTCAAGAAGCATGCCAAGCGCGACTTTCCGCAGGATCCGCGGGAACAGCTGGTGATGGCGCGCGATGCCGTCTTCCGCTCGTGGCAGAACGAGCGCGCCAAAGTCTACCGCCGCATCAATAATATCGACGACATGTTGGGCACCGCGGTCAACGTGCAGGCCATGGTTTATGGCAACCTGGGCGACACCAGTGGCACGGGCGTGGGCTTCACGCGCAATCCCGCAATCGGCACCAAAGAGTTTTACGGCGAGTTCTTGATGAACGCTCAAGGCGAGGACGTGGTTTCCGGCGTACGGACGCCGGTTCCGATTCTCGAACTGCAGAAGGTCATGCCAAATGTCTACGACCAGCTTCGCGAAATCACCACGCGGCTGGAAAAACATTACAAGGACATTCAGGATTTCGAGTTCACTATTCAAGACGGCAAGCTCTACATGCTGCAGACGCGAGTCGGCAAACGCACCGGCCTGGCGGCGGTGCGCATTGCGATCCAAATGGTCGATGAGGGACTGATCACGAAAGACGAAGCGATCTTTCGCGTCGAACCGAATCAGCTTTACGATTTTCTGGTACCGCGACTCGACGAGAAGAGCACGAAAGTGGAAGTGCTGGCGACCGGACTTCCGGCGTCGCCGGGAGCGGCCGTGGGACAGATCGTGTTCACCGCGGATGAAGCGGTGAAGATGGCGGGACACGATACCGCGAAGAAGCCGGTGATCCTGGTGCGCGCCGAGACGACCCCGGAAGATATTCACGGCATGGAAGTCGCAAAGGGTATTTTGACTTCGCGCGGCGGCATGACCAGTCACGCTGCGGTCGTGACGCGCGGCATGGGCAAGTGCTGCGTGGCGGGCGCCGGCGACATCGACGTGAACGAAAAGGCGCGCGAGATGCGGGTGAAGGGGCAAGTCTTCAAAGAAGGCGATTGGATCTCGCTCGACGGAACGACCGGCCGCGTCATCAAGGGAAAGCTGAATACTTTGGATCCGTCTCCCGATGATCCCGAGCTACAGAAGTTCATGAACTGGGCAGACCCGCATCGCAAGATGAAAGTACGCGCTAACGCTGACATTCCACGCGATGCCATTCAGGCGCGGGCGTTTGGAGCCGAAGGCATCGGGCTGTGCCGCACCGAGCATATGTTTTTCGGCGAAGACAAGATCCGGCACATGAGGGCGATGATTCTCGCTGACAACGAAAAAGACCGGCGCATCGCGCTCAAGAAATTGCTGCCGCTGCAGCGGAAGGATTTCGCAGGCGTCTTCAAAGCGATGGATGGTCTGCCAGTTACGATCCGCACTCTGGATCCGCCGTTGCACGAGTTCCTGCCGCGCCGCGAGGATTTGATGGTGGAGATTGCCACGTTCCCGCACGCGAGTGCGAAAGAGAAGAAGGAACTGTTGGCGCGATACAAAGACTACGGGGCCAAGGGCGTCAACGATCTGAAGAAGCTGTTGCCCACACTGCTGGCGCGGGTGGAGCAGTTACACGAGTTCAATCCCATGCTCGGACACCGCGGCTGCCGTCTGGGAATTACGTATCCGGAGATTACCGAGATGCAGGCCCGCGCGATCTTCGAGGCGGCGGTTGATTGCACGAAGAAGGGAATCAAGGTGCTACCCGAGGTCATGATTCCGCTTGTGGCCATGGTGAAAGAAATGGCGAACCAGGCGGCCATCGTGCGGCGCGTGGCGGACGAAGTATTCAAAGAGAAGGGAACAAAGGTTGAGTACATGGTCGGCACGATGATCGAGTTGCCGCGCGCGGCGCTGGTTGCCGACGAGATTGCGAAAGAAGCGGAGTTCTTCTCATTCGGCACCAACGATCTGACGCAGACCACGTTCGGCTTCTCGCGCGACGATGTCAACAAGGTGCTTCCGACGTATCTAGCTGAGGGGATCCTGAAGCAGGATCCGTTTGCAGCGCTCGATCAGGAGGGCGTCGGTCAACTGGTGAAGATGGCGACGGAACGCGGACGGAAGACGCGGCCGACGTTGAAAGTCGGAATCTGCGGCGAGCACGGAGGCGAGCCGTCGTCGGTAGAATTCTGCTACCGAACCGGCTTGAACTATGTGTCGTGTTCTCCATTCCGCGTGCTGACCGCGCGGTTGGCGGCGGCGCAAGCGGCGGCGGAGGAATCATTGAAGGTCGAGGGCGGGAAAACGAAGTAGGGGCTTGAACCACAGGGGGCACTGAGGAGCACGGAGTGAATCGCAGACTCCGTGCTCCTCTGTGTCCGCTGTGGTTTATTGCACTTTCTGCAGGCGAGCAATCAGCTTCTGCGGCAGGCTCTCTTCTGATTCGGACCACAGGCGTCGCGAGGTGGCGCGGGTGTTCAGTTCCGCCTTCCGGGTGAATTCCACCAACTTGGCGACATTGTCGCGAATCTTTCCCTGGGTCTCTTCGGTGAGTTCCACCGTTTCCTGAACGAACAGCGAGTCGAGGCCGAAATCGATTTCGATGTGACCACTTTCCTGATAGATCCCGTCGTCGAATTCTTCACCCTGCACTATGAACTTGACCAGGCTTGGAATAAGCCGCCATTCGCGGCCGCTTTCGTCGGGCGACCAAAGATCCCAATACGCATCGAAGACGTAGGCGTAGTCGTCATGAATCAGGTCAGCGGCGACCACGACCGCTTCTTCCGGCGAGATCCCGGGCGAGAAGCGACGTTCCAGCACGGTTGCTTCATTCCATGAGACGGGTTGCACCGCCGTGTAAGTAATGCCAGGACGCTGCTCCGAGAAAGGGAACCGGTGCAACACAGCAAACATGTGCGGCAACATTGCCGGGCCTGAGAAGTCGGGGAACCAGAGGCTCAGATAGAGTGGATCAGCCATACGTTAATAACGGAGACGATGCATCCAGCGCTTTATTGATTGTAATGCGAAAATGTGCGGCGACAACGAGTCGTTCGCTGAGCTTCGTTCATGGTCGGTCTCTGCGTTATAAGCCGCCCTCTGCGCCGAACTTGAGACGGTTGCGCGAGGAGGACTTCTTTTGACAGTCAGTTCAGAGCACTGCTACCATCAAGACTTCACCGGCACTCCAGCCTCAGTCGTCCCCGTCGTCTAGCCTGGCCTAGGACATCGCCCTTTCACGGCGGTAACACGGGTTCAAATCCCGTCGGGGACGCCAAACCAACAGCTTAGGGGAGAAACGTCTACTCTCTGTTTAACAAGAGGATCGGAAATCATTGGGTTCCGCAACACGATGATCATGAATTCAGTACAAAACTGCGATCATGCCTAGCTTTCGCTTTGATCTGTGTGCTGGCTTAGGGGCTAGGGTTGGAGAGTCGCGTCTCCGCTACTCCGCCGGTTCCGCTTGCAACGTGCCCCTCCGCAGGGCTCGTTCCTTCATCAACACGAAGAACACCGGAACCAGAATCAGAACGTGAATCGTGGACGTAATCATTCCGCCGACCATGGGAGCGGCAATCGGCTTCATCACGTCGGAGCCGATACCGCTCGCCCAAAGGATCGGAATCAGGCTGGCGAGAACCGCACAGACCGTCATCAACTTTGGCCGGAGCCGCTGCACGGCGCCCTCGATCGCCGCTTCCTCGACATCAGCCTCTGTAAGAGCAAGACCTGAGTTCAGACGCTTGTTGAGCGATTCGTGCAAATACACGACCATT
>DATHQJ010000131.1:0-5594 GCA_035482825.1 Binatus sp. (SeqCode)
CGGCGGGATCGGCGAATCTTCGCAGCTCGGGATATTTCTGGAGCAGCGTGGGCGGAGCCGGGACTCGTTTGCCGGTCAGCATGGCCTTTAACTCCAGGGCGTTGACTCCGGCTTTGCTCTCGAAATGGTTGTTGGTGATGACGTAAGTCGTCTGCGCCCGTGCGGCGACATTTTCGATTCTTTCTTTCCAATCCTCCAATTCATTTTCTTTGTAGAGATAGTTGTAGCGGTCGTTGCGGTTGTCGGAGTCGAACCACTCGCTGTAATTGCGTCCATGCAGGCGGACGTAGGCAATAGGGGCGGTGACGTGTTCGGTGGGGGCCAACGATTCGCCCAGGACGGGCTGATCGATGTTGCAGAAGGCGACGCTTTTTTGGGTGAAGGCAGTGAGCGTTTCCGGGTTGTTCCAGCTGGAGTCGCGCACTTCCACCACGCGTGGATATTCGATGAACTGGCGCAGCAGGCGGTCGAGATATTCGCGGTTCAGGGAAGTGTTCTTGAACGACACGGGAAACTGGATGAGCAGGGCGCCGAGGCGGCCTTCGTCGGCGAGAGCGTCGAGGCCTTCGCGGGTGCGGGCTTCGTCGTCGTCGGTGGGGCGGATGGTGGCGGCAGAAGTGGGCTCCATTACCGGGATCGGGGAATGGGTGAAGGCGCGATAGAGTTTGGCGGTGAACAGGAAGCCGGGATTGACGGGCGCGACCTTGCGGCACCAGAGCTTGGCCAGTTGGGCTTTGATGGGTCCGTAGAACGAGGTGTTGATCTCGGTGGTGTCGAAGAAGCGCGCCAGATATTCCAGGGGATGCAGCCTGCGGTGCTGCATTCCCGAGGGATAGAACACGCCCTCCCAATCTTTATAGGACCATCCGGCGGTGCCGATGCGGACGGGATTCCTCTGGGGCTGGGGCAGACGGGCTGGTGCTGTGGATCCCATGAGTGGAACCGCAGACGGAGGGCAGGGCAAGAGTAGCACAGGAATGCGGGCTGGGTGGCGACATTCAGGAACTCAAACACGAAGGGCACGAAGTATGATCGAGTGAGAGGTTCGGGGGGCTGTGAGGTTCTCTCAGGATCGGATATCCTTACGTGCCTATGGCCAGCCCTCCTCCAGCGGACTTTCAACCCAATCGCGACCGTAAATCGTTTCTCGCTTCTGGAATGGCGATCATCTGGGCGATCGCGCTGGCCAAGTTGTTGGTTCATATTTACTTCAACAACCGTTACGGCTACTTTCGCGATGAATTCGATTACATGTCGTGCGGCGACCACCTGCAGTGGGGGTATGTCGACCAGCCGCCGCTGATTCCGTTTCTGATTCACTTGTGCCGGGCGGTGCTGGGAGACTCGCTGCGCAGTATTCGATTCATTCCTGCGCTGGCGTCGTCGTTGCTGGTGGTGCAGACCGCGGTTCTGGGGCGCGAACTGGGAGGACGCCGGTTCGCGATGCTGTTGAGCGCCATCTGCGCAGTCGTTGTGCCGCAGTATTTGTCGAACGGGAGCTTGCTCGGCACGAACTGCCTCGAACCCAACCTGTGGATGGGCTGCGCTTACTTCGCCATTCTCGCCATCAAGAGAAATGATCCGCGATATTGGCTGTGGTTCGGCGTGGTCGCCGGCGTTGGCATGGAAGAGAAGTATTCCATCGCAGTCTTCGGATTCGGAATCGTCCTGGGCTTGCTGCTGACCGAGCAGCGTCGGGTGTTTTTCGATAAATGGATCTGGCTGGGCGGGCTCGCCGCGTTTCTGATCTTTCTGCCGAACCTGCTTTGGAACATTCATTATGATTGGCCGTTTGTACAACTGATTCATAACATCAAGGCGGACGGCCGCGACGTGGTACTGGGGCCAGCTCAGTTCTTCCTGCAACAAGTCCTGCTGGTGAACCCGCTCACCGTGGGGATTTGGGTCAGGGGATTACTCTTTCTTCTGTTCTCGGCGCGGCTCAGGCCGTACCGCGCGCTGGGATGGTGCTATCTGGTCTGCTACGCCGTTTTCTTTGTGCTGCACGGGAAGAGCTATTATCTGGCGCCGGTTTATCCGATGCTGCTCGCGGCAGGTGCGGTGGTCATCGAGGGGGCGATTGATGGCTGGGCGGATTCTCGAACGGATGGCGGGCGGCGGCGCCTGCAGTGGTTGAAGCCAGTGATTGTCGTCGTTCTGCTGGCCGAGGGCGCTTATCTCTCGCCTATCGTTATTCCTGTTCTTTCGCCAGATCACTTCCTCGCCTTCGCCAAATCTCTTCCGTTCAAGCTCCCGGTACTGGAGCACGCCCATGCGCGCGCGGCGCTGCCGCAGTGGTACGCCGACCAGTTTGGCTGGCAAGAGATTGTGGATGAAACCGCGATCGCCTGGAATCGCCTTGCGCCCGACGAGCGGAAAGATTGCGGCATCTTTGGCCAGGATTACGGGCAAGCCGGGGCCATCGACTTTCTTGGCCGCCGGTATGGCTTGCCCGCTTCGCTCAGCGGACATCAGACATGGTTTCTCTGGGGGCCGCGCGGATATTCCGGCAACTGCCTGATCGTGCTGGATGACAGAAAGGAACGGCTGGAACAGCTTTTCAATCAGGTCGAGTACGTTGGCACCTCCGCCGCGAGTCCGTACGCGCTGGAGCAGCAGATTGACATTTACATTTGCCGCGGAGCGAAGTTCGGGACGCTGACTCAGGTCTGGCCGCAATTGAAACGCTGGAGGTGATTCGAATGTGGAGCGCGGTCGCCCTTCCCTTGCCGCACCTTCCGCTCCGGCTGTAGCATCAATATCAGGCATTCATATTCAGAACCCATTTTCGAAAATCCCATATCAGGGAACCCAGGAGAATTTATGGCCACCGATACTTTGACCAGTCCGGCTACGCTCAACTACGGCAAGACCAAGGTTTTCAAGAACTTTATTGATGGCGAGTGGGTCGAGGCCTCGACCGGGGAGACGTTTGAGAATCGCAATCCGGCGGACACGCGCGACCTGGTGGGGATCTTCCAGAAATCGGCCAAGGCCGACGTGGATGCTGCCGTGGCGGCCGCCAAGCGCGCTTTTGCCAAGTGGCGGTTGGTACCGGCACCGCGGCGGGCGGAGATTGTTTTTCGCGCGGCCGAGATTCTGATCGAGCGCAAGGAGGAGTCGGCCCGGGAGATGACCCGCGAAATGGGCAAGGTTCTGGCCGAGACCCGCGGCGATGTGCAGGAAGCGATCGATGCGGCCTACTACAACGCCGGGGAAGGCCGCCGGCTGTTTGGGCCGACGGTGCCGTCGGAGATGCCGAACAAGTTTGCCATGGCGGTGCGGCAGCCGATCGGGGTGTGTGGCATGATTACGCCGTGGAATTTCCCGATGGCGATTTCTTCGTGGAAGCTGTTGCCGGCGATTGTGTGCGGGAATACTTGCGTGATCAAGCCGGCGCAGGATACTCCGCTGTCGACTTTCAATCTGGTGCGGGCGTTGACCGATGCGGGGCTGCCCAAGGGCGTGATCAATGTGGTCGCTGGATTCGGTCCAGACGTGGGAACGCCGCTGGCGGAGCATGCTGACGTGCGCGCCGTCTCGCTGACAGGATCGTCGGCGGTGGGGCGCATTATTGGCGGCATCGCGGCCAAGAGCTTCAAGCATTGCTCGCTCGAACTGGGCGGGAAGAATCCGATGATCGTGCTCGACGATGCGAATCTCGATCTCGCGATTGAAGGCGGGTTGTGGGGAGGCTTTGGGACTACCGGGCAGCGCTGCACTGCGACTAGCCGCATCATTGTGCAGAAAGGCGTTTACCGGGAATTTGTGGAGCGCTACGTGGAGCGCGCGAAGAAGTTGAAGGTTGGCAACGGGCTGGATGAAACCGTACAGATGGGACCGGCGGTCAACGAAAAGCAACTGCAGACCGACTTGAGTTATGTGGAGATCGGAAAGAACGAAGGCGCGAAGCTGGTGTGCGGCGGGCATCGGCTCGATCAGGGCGATTATCAGTATGGCTGGTTCATGGAGCCGACCGTGTTCACCGACGTTGACCCCAAGATGCGGATCGCGCAGGAGGAAATTTTTGGGCCCGTGGTTTCGGTTATTCCGTGTGAAGATCTCGAGGACGCGATTGAAATCGCGAATGGGATCGAGTATGGGCTGTCGTCCGCGCTGTACACCAAGGACGTGAACAAGGCGTTCTCGGCAATTCGCGATTTGTATGCGGGCATCACTTACATCAATGCACCGACGATTGGGGCTGAGGTGCATCTGCCGTTTGGAGGGACTAAGGCGACGGGGAATGGGCATCGCGAGGGCGGGATCGGCGCCATCGACTTCTACACGGAGTGGAAGTCTGTGTACATCGATTATTCCGACAAGCTGCAGAAGGCGCAGATTGATCGCGAAGATTAATCGGCCCTGTCATCCTGAGCGAGGACTGGACTTCGCGCCCAAGCGCGAAGTCCAGCCGCAGTCGAAGGATCCCTATGATCGGCACAACATTACGGGTAGGGATCCTTCGACTGCGTGGGCAACACGCATCCGCGTGTTGCCCACTCCGCTCAGGATGACAATGCGATTTCTCTGCGACCTCGGCGCGCTCTGCGGTTAGAATTTGCTATGCCCTCGACTCAAGCACACGAGATCGCTGCCGCCGCCCGCCTGGAAAATGTCCGCTACGCCATTCGCGATCTGGCATGCGTGGCCGACGAAGTCATCGCTCAGGGACACAAGGTTCTGCCGCTCAATGTGGGCGATCCACTGAACTTTGATTTTCAGACGCCGCGGCACATTATTGAAGCGGTTTACAAGGCGATGCGCGAGGGGAAGAACGGCTATGCGCCGTCGCCCGGGATTCCGGAAGCGCTGGAGGCGATTCGCGGCGAGGCGGGGCGCAAGGGGATCACCACGGTGCGCGACGTGTTCGTTACCTCGGGCGTGAGCGAAACGGTTGATCTCTGCATTTCCGCGCTGGTCAATCCCGGCGAAGATATTCTTACGCCGAAGCCGGATTATCCGCTGTATTCCGCGGTGCTGTGCAAGCTGGGCATTGGACTCAACGCGTACGACCTGAACGAAGACGATGCGTGGCAGCCTGAACTGGCTGACATTGAACGCAAGCTGACGCCGCACACGCGCGGTATTGTGCTCATCAATCCCAACAATCCTACGGGATCATTGTGCACGCGGCAGATGCTGGAGCAAGTCGCGGAGTTGGCGCGGCGGCACAATTTAATAGTCTTCTCGGATGAAATCTATGACAAGTTAATTTTGGATGGCACGCCGCACATTGCGTTCGCCTCGGTCGCGCCCGATGTGCCTTGCGTCACGTTTGGCGGCATGTCGAAGAATTATCTAGTCCCGGGATGGCGGATTGGATGGGGCATCGTCTCCGGCGAGGCCGCGGCGGTGAAGGCTTACACCGAGGGCGTGCACCGGTTGCTGCGGGCGCGGCTGTGCGCGAATCATCCCGAGCAGTATGCCATCCGGCCGGCGCTGGAAGGGCCGCAGGATCATCTCGTCGAAGTGCAGCGCAAGCTGCGATCGCGCCGCGATCTGACGCAGAAATGGTGTGAGGCGACGCCGCGCGTGAGTTGCGTGGCGCCGCGCGGGGCTTTTTATGCTTACCCCAAAATCGATATCCCGGA
>DATHQJ010000132.1:0-3286 GCA_035482825.1 Binatus sp. (SeqCode)
GATGGCGGTATCGACGTGATGCTTGAGCGGCCAGTTCTCGGGGTCGGCGATGTTGCCGATGCCGAGCAGCCCTTCAACTTTTAACCAGCCATCGTCGGTGACGGTGATGTTGCGGTGCTTCTCGTCGACCACGTAGTCGCCAGTGAGTTGCGCGGGTTCGCCGGGGGCGACGTCGAGTTCTTCACCTTTTTCGAGTTTGGAAATGATGCGGTTCACACGATAATACTTGTCGGTGGATTCCTCGCTGGCGCCGGAAATAATCAGGGGGGTGCGGGCCTCGTCGATCAGGATGGAATCAACTTCGTCGACGATCGCATAGTTGTGGCCGCGCTGCACGCAATCCTTCAGGTCGAACTTCATGTTGTCGCGCAGGTAATCGAAGCCAAATTCATTGTTCGTGCCGTAAGTCACGTCGGCGGCGTAGGCCGCGCGGCGCTCTTCGTCGTCGAGATCGTGGACAATCACGCCGACCGTAAGGCCAAGAAAACGGTAGAGCTTGCCCATCCATTCGGAGTCGCGCTTGGCCAGGTAGTCGTTGACAGTGACCACGTGCACGCCGCGTCCACTAAGCGCGTTGAGGTAAACCGGAAGCGTGGCGACCAGCGTTTTGCCTTCGCCGGTCTTCATTTCGGAGATCGTGCCCTGGTGCAGCACCATGCCGCCGATCAGCTGCACATCGAAGTGGCGCATGTTGAGCACGCGGCGTCCAGCTTCGCGGACGACCGCGAAAGCTTCCACCAGAATCTCATTCAACACTTCTTGCAGGGCGCCGTATTTCTCTTTTTCGAGCCGCTTCTGGCGGTCCACATCGGGTTCGGATTCGTCTTCATTTCCGGCGTTGGCAGCAGCTTCCGGCGTACGGGCGTCCGTGAAGCGAGCCAGCCGCTCCTCGATGCGCTGCCGGAATTCACCTGTTTTGGCGCGTAGTTCGGCGTCGGTGAGCTTCTGGATCTGCGGCTCAAGCGCGTTGATCGCCGCGACTTGCGGCATCAAGGCCTTGACGACCCGCTCGTTCTTCGTTCCGAAAACTTTGCCTAGCAGAGTGTTAATCAATCCCGGAATCCTTCAGCGGACAGCGCCGCCCAAACTATCTCGATCTAAAAGCCTAGCATATTTAGATGCGAGGACAGGCCGCGAGGAACGTGCGGGCTGTGAGCTCCATTATAATTGCCGTTGCCGGTTTAGCTGGGAGGCTCCTATGCGGACGCGTGTGTCCTGGTTACTGCTTTTCACTCTTTCGCTGGCGGCGACAGCTGGTGCAAAAGACAAATCCAAAGCGGCGTTACCGGAAATTGTGCTGCGAGCAGAGACGGCGTTCGTGGTGATCGACCCCGACGCCGGGGAACCGCTCGACCATGCTACGGCGAACGCCACCGCCCGTGACAATGTCGAAAAAGCGCTGATGCAGTGGGGCAGGCTGCGACTGGTGATGGACGGTCAGGAGGCCGATCTTGTGATCTCGGTGCGGACCGGTAGCCGCGGAGCGCCGACGGTAAAGGGCGGGCCGATCGATCAGCGGCCCGGGGTCGTGCAGCCGATCGACGGCGGTATTCGAATCGGCGCGCAGCAAGGGCACCCACCCAACAGCGACCCCACCATGCCGGGACCGCAAGACAACGGTCCGCGCGTCAGCAAGGAAGCCGGTTCGCCGGATGACGCCTTCGAGGTGCACTTGAGAAACGTTGAGTCATCGGCGATATGGCGGTACGTGGCCAAGGATTGCCTGCGCGCGCCGCAGGTAACCGCGGTGGAGCAGTTCCGCAAAGCCATCGCGGAGTCCGAGAAGCAGCAGAAGAAACCTTGAATTAAGATTCTTGAAATATTGGGAACGCCCCGGTGCGGCATGTTCTGCGGTATGAGCGAAAGCGCGGAACCGGGATACGAACTCGGGCGTGAACTGCTTTTCGTATATATTCCGCAACATCGATATCTGTTTCAAGACTACCTATACCAAGACTGCCCCATGTCATCTTTCTACGACCGTTTTGCCGAGTGTTCCGAGCGCTGGCCTGAGAATATTGCGCTGCAGATGCAGCGGCACGACCACCTCGAAAGCTGCTCTTACACCGAACTGCGGCGGATGGCGGAATCGGTGGGGCGATGGCTTTCCGAGAACGGATTCGCCCGCGGATCGCGTCTGGCGATCCTGGCGGATAACCATCCGCGATGGGTGGCAGCATATCTAGGGATTATCGCTTCGGGGTGCGCGGCGGTGCCGCTGGATACGGCATTGCACGCCGATCAGGTCACGAAGCTACTCAAAGACAGCGGCAGTTCTGTTCTCTTCTGCGATGCGAAGCACGTTCCGGTGGCTCGGCCTGCAGCGAACGAGATTCCTGTTGGGCTCGTGCTCATGGATCCCGAACGCATGGCGCAGGTTTCCATCCACGCAAGATGGCTGGGGAATCTTCCCGCGATCTTCGATAGCGGGCCGGGTAAGTTCAAAGCGGTCGACGCGAAGTTGGATGAGCTCGCTTCCCTGCTCTATACGTCAGGAACCACCGCCGATCCTAAGGGCGTGATGCTGACACACGCGAATATGCTGGGTGAAGTGGAGGCGGTCTTCAACTGGGTCGAAATTTCACCCAGCGACGCGCTGCTCGGCGTGCTGCCCATGTTTCATGTGCTGGCGCAGATGGCGAATCTTCTGCTGCCGCTAGTAAAAGGAGCGCGCGTGGTGTATCTGGAAACGCTGAACACCACGGAATTGCTGCGCGCACTGCGGGAGCGCGACATCACAGTTTTCGCCGTGGTACCGCAGTTTTTCTACCTGATTCATGAGCGCATTTTTCAGGAAGTTGCGAAACGGGGCGCGATCACACAAAAGGTGTTCCAGGGTTTGATGAGCCTCAATCGCACTTTGCGTAAGTTCGGGATGAACGCAGGGCCAGTCTTATTCAGCAAGGTGCACGAGACTCTGGGCAAGAAGATGCGCTATCTGGCGACCGGCGGATCACGCTTCGATCCGGAAATTGGAAATGATTTTCATGACTTGGGCATTGACGTTTTGCAGGCTTACGGGCTCACCGAAACCACCGCAGCTGTGTTTGCCAATTCGCCGACGAACAATGTGATCGGCTCGGTGGGCCAGGCGTTGCAAGGCGTGGAGGCAAAAATTGTCGATCCGCAGCCGCAGGAAGAGGGCCCGGCGGTGGGCGAGGTTGCATTGCGCGGCGCGGTGGTGATGAAGGGATATTGGAACCGCCCCGATGCCACGGCAGCCGTGATGCGCGACGGATGGTTTCTGACCGGCGATCTTGGCTACTTCGATGCTCACCACAATCTT